>JAGVAW010000345.1 GCA_020060085.1 Desulfobacterales bacterium | reverse complement strand
TGTTTTCAATTGAGAATTATTGTTAAATGATAAAATTTTTCACCCTTCGGGCGGGCCCGATTTGCTCGATAGCTGCGTCAGAAAGAGGAAAGCGGTACAAGAGTACAGCTTTCCTCTTTCTTCCTTGCTCTCGCGCAAATCTTGCCTCGTGAATTATCCAGGCTAGGCAGGAGCAAGCCTTTCAGGGCTTCCAGGCAGCAAAATTCTTGAGGATGTTAAGCCCCGGCTGCCCGCTTTTTTCCGGGTGGAACTGGGTAACCACAAGGTTATTCACAGCAAGGGCAGAGGCAAAGTCCTCTCCGTACCGGGTTATGGCAAGGATGTCATCGGGATTTTTAGGGGCAGGATAATAGGAGTGAACAAAGTAAAACTGATGTTCAGGCCTTATGCCCGTAAGCACGGGATGGCTTTTTTTTATGGCAATGTTGTTCCAGCCCATGTGCGGGACCTTGAGCTTTGCACCGTCTTGCTTCATGTTGCTTGGAAATGCAAGGGAGCAGCCCTTTATAAGGCCCAGGCAGGAGACATCATCCTCCTGGCTGGCTTCCAAAATTATCTGCGCGCCAAGGCATATGCCCAAAATGGGCTTTCCGGCCTCAAAAGCCTGCCTTATGGCAACATCAAGGCCAAGCTGCCTCAAGCTTTCCATTGCGCTGCCTGCCGCACCCACACCGGGAAAGATTATGCGTTTGGCCTTGTTAAGGTCATTCAGGCTTCTTGTGACCTTGCAGTTAATGTTAAGATGCCTTACAGCCCGCTCAACGCTTGCAAGATTGCCTGCGTCATAATCAATTATTGCTATCATTGTCATCCTGTTGCCGGTCTGATGAAAAGCCCTCTGCAAATCTCTCCACAGCCTGCTTCAAAGCCGTGTCAGGGTGAATTCCCAGGCGGTGGGACAGACCGCACACGGCAAAGAGCATATCTCCCAGGCGCTCTTCTGTGAGCTCCTTTTGGCTGCTGCTGTCTTGGGCTGCCTGTAAAAAAGCCTCCACAGAAGGCCTGATGACCTCCTCCGGGCCTTTGCCCGGGCAGGCGTCAACCCCCACGCGGGATACCCGCTCGCAGACCCGATAGGCCAGAAGCAGGGAGGGCAGGCTTCTTGGCACGGAGGCCAGAACGGTGTTTATGTTCTGGGATCCCTTTTTAAAGGTGTGCCAGCGGCTTCTCACATCTGCAGCATCCTTAACTGTGATATCCCCAAAAACATGGGGATGTCGGCCCGTCATCTTTTCCGTGTTTTTATCCGCCACATCCAAAATGGAAAAAAGGCCCTTTTCCTCAAAGAGCCTTGCCATGAAAAAGACCTGGAACAAAACATCGCCAAGCTCTTCCAAAACCCCTGCATCATCCTCCCTGTCAAGGGCATCAATCAGCTCGTACATCTCCTCAATGAGGTAAATGCGCATGGAGGCGGGAGTCTGCTTGCGATCCCAGGGGCATCCCCCTTCGCCCCGCAGCCGGGCCACAAGCTTTTCGAGTTTTTCCAGGGCCTTGCTTTTATCGGAAATGCTTTTGTCTTCTATTGTCTTGACCATTCGCTTTTTAAGGCTTCCAGTTTCATTTTAAAGTCCTCCCGCCAGTCTGCGGGGAAGGCGCTGATGATTGTCTGCCCGGCCTGGGTAACATGGGGGGCAAGGCGCGATTCGTTGACTATTGTGGCCTCTCCTTTGCGGTGCAGCACAGTTACTGCCAGAATGATTACAAAGCCTATCAGTACAGCTTTGGCAACACCGAAGATTCCGCCCACAAGCCGGTCTGCCCAGCCCATGCTCACAATCCTTGTGATGGCCTTTATGGCCCAGCCGATAAGGCTCACACCCAGGTAAACAAGCACAAAAATGATTAAAAAGGATGCAATGCTGATGTAATGAGGATGGGTCTGCCACAGAGAATCAGGATGCTGCACCCATCCCGAAAGAGACTCTGCCATGCCCGCATGCCACTTGTAGGCTGCCCAGAATCCCACCACTACGCCCAAAAGACCGGCAACCTCGCTGATGATGCCGCGCATGAGGCCCCGAACAAGACACCAGGCAACAAGCACCAGAATCACAATGTCAAGCCAGTTCATTTCTGCCCCCCCATGTTTTTTCCAATGAGTTGCCGCCTATTGGCATTATCAATCCCCGCCCAAAAGGGTGTAGGAACTATAAACCACGGCCCAGATTAAATCAAGCTAACAGCCTTGACAGCAAGGGGAAAGAACGCTAAAAGGTGTATGAGCGAGCGTTCAGTCGGCAGGCTTGCATCTTTTAATTGCAGCCCTGTAAAAGGGTTTAGGAAAAAGCATGGCGTCAAATTCAGTTCAGACTGCTGCCCACAAAGTACCCACCCAGGTCAAGGACCACAAGCTGGTGCAGCTTCGCAGACGCCAGATTGTGGATGCGGCTGTGGGCCTGTTTGTTCAAAAGGGTTTTCACCGCACCACCACAAGGGAAATTGCAAAGGCTGCAAATCTTTCCATAGGCAGCCTTTACGAGTATGTGACAAGCAAGGAGGATCTGCTTTTTTTGGTGTGTGACGCCATACATGGGGAGATGGAGGCGGGCGTAACCCAGGCTCTGGCCCGCGCACACACCGCAGCAGGCGTGCTTGCCGAGATGATTCGCGAGTATTTTCTTGTGTGCGACTGCATGACGGATCACATTGTTTTGATCTACCAGGAAACCCAGTCTCTTCCCCGCAAATGGCGAACAGAGGTCTTAAAAACCGAGGTGCGCGTCACGGGCCGCTTTTTTGAGGCCCTGCACAGGCTTTGCGATGAGGGTGTGCTGCCGCCCCTGGAAAAACCTGCTGTGGATCTCATGGCCCACAACATTGTGGTCTGGGGCCATATGTGGGCATTGAGAAGGTGGTTTCTGGCCCGCCAGTACAGTATTGACCAATATATAAGCCTGCAAACGGCTTTGATATTAAATTCATTTAATGGCGCAAGTTCTTCTGCGCCAGGGAGCCAGGCATGAACAAGGTTCAAGAATCCGTCCCCTCTGTCGGGACTGTTGATAGCTGCACACATACCCAGGAAATTTACCGCCCCAAAAATGCGGTGCGAATGGTCACAGCCACCTCCCTTTTTGACGGGCATGACGCATCCATCAACATAATGCGGAGAATGCTGTTAAATAATGGTGTGGAGGTTATCCACCTGGGCCACAACCGCTCTGTGGATGAAATTGTGGGTGCAGCCATTGAGGAGGATGTCCAGGGCATAGCCGTTTCCAGCTACCAAGGCGGCCACATGGAATTCTTCAAATATATGATTGACCTGCTCAAGCAACTTAATGCCTCCCACATCAAGGTTTTCGGCGGGGGGGGCGGCGTAATCGTTCCTGAAGAGATTAAAGAGCTCATGGCATATGGTGTTGCACGCATCTATTCTCCGGCAGATGGGGCCAAAATGGGGCTTCAGGGCATAATCAACTCCATGGTGATGGAAGCGGACCTTCCCCTGTGCCGGGAGACTGATTTAGACATCGCGGGCCTTTCCACAGCAGAAAAAGGACTTGTAGCACGGGCCATAACCTGCCTGGAGCAGCCCGGAGACATGGCTGACAGCCTGCGCAAGGCCCTTGCCGGGCTTAAACCCAAAAAAAATGCGCCGGTGCTGGGCATAACCGGCTCTGGCGGGGCCGGCAAATCCTCCCTTACAGATGAAATAATCCTGCGCTTTCTGCACGATTTTGAAAATCTTAACATCGGCGTGGTGAGTACAGACCCATCCCGCAGAAAAACAGGCGGCGCGCTTCTTGGCGACCGCATCCGCATGAACGCCATAAACAGCAAGCGCGTCTATATGCGCTCTCTGGCAACGCGGGATTCTCACACCGAGCTTTCGGCTGCAATTTCAGATGCTGTCAATGTCCTCAAAGCAGCAGGGTATGATCTTATCATCGCAGAAACTGCGGGCATAGGCCAGGGGGATACGGCCATTGTGGATCTGGTGGATATATCCATGTTTGTTATGACTAGCGAGTTCGGGGCAGCAAGCCAGCTTGAAAAGATTGATATGCTTGACTTTGCGGATCTGGTGGCTGTGAACAAGTTTGAAAAGCAGGGGGGAGAGGATGCCGTGCGCCTTGTGGCAAAGCAGGTCCAGCGAAACCGCCAGGCCTGGGACAAGGCCCCAGAAGAAATGCCGGTTTACGGAACCTGCGCCTCCAAGTTCAATGATGACGGTGTGCTTGCCCTGTACTTTGGCCTTATAGACAGGTTGAAGCAGGTCTGCGATATGCCTCTTGAATCAAAATTTGACAGGCCTGTTGGCAAAACTTCCACCAAAAAAAGCGTCATCATACCCGGCGAGCGGGTGCGCTACCTTTCGGAAATAAGCAAGACCCTGCGCGACTACCATGCAAAGACCAGCCAGCAGGCAAAGGCCCTGCGCCAGGTCTGGCATATAGAAAAGGCTTTGGAGGCCCTTCTACTTGGCGGCGCTCCGCAGGAGGCCCTAAAGGCTCTTTCTCTGGAACTTGAAAAGGCAAAAGGCGAGGCAGACCCCCAGGCTGTTGATATGGCAGCCAAATGGCCGGACACAAGAAGCAGTTACGAAAAGAAGCAGTTTCGCTATAAGGTGCGCGACAGAGAGTTTTGCGTGCCCCTTTTTGTGGAATCCCTTTCCGGCAGCGCCATCCCAAAGGTTGTTCTGCCACGATTTGAAGACCCTGGCGAGGTGTACCGCTGGCTGCGGGAAGAAAATGTGCCCGGCGAGTTTCCATACACAGCCGGGGTTTTTCCGTTCAAACGAACAGACGAAGAACCAACCCGTATGTTTGCCGGTGAGGGCGACCCCTTCCGCACAAACCGCCGTTTCAGGCTTCTTTCGGAAAATTATCCGGCAAAAAGGCTTTCCACAGCCTTTGATTCTGTCACCCTATACGGCTGCGACCCGGATTCCCGGCCCGATATTTTCGGCAAGATCGGCAATTCCGGGGTGAGCGTATGCACCATAGAGGATGTGAAGGTGCTTTACAGCGGCTTTGACCTCTGTGCGCCCAGCACATCGGTTTCCATGACCATAAACGGCCCTGCTCCCATAATGCTTGCCATGTTTTTGAACACGGCCATTGACCAGCAGGTTGAAAAGTTTGCACTGGAAAACAGCCGCCAGCCAACAGATGCGGAATACGCCAAAATCCGTACCCAGGCCCTTTCCAATGTGCGCGGAACCGTGCAGGCAGATATATTGAAGGAGGATCAGGGCCAGAACACCTGCATCTTCTCCACGGAGTTCGCTCTCAAGATAATGGGCGACATCCAGGAATACTTCATCGAAAACCAGGTCAAAAATTTCTATTCCGTATCCATTTCCGGCTACCACATTGCCGAAGCAGGGGCCAACCCCATCAGCCAGCTTGCCTTTACCCTGGCAAACGGGTTTACCTATGTGGAATATTACCTCTCGCGGGGCATGCACATTGACAGCTTTGCGCCCAACTTCTCCTTTTTCTTCAGCAACGGCATGGACCCGGAATACACGGTGATAGGCAGGGTGGCCCGCCGGATATGGGCTGTTGCCATGCGCAAGAAATACGGGGCCTCCCCCCGCTCCCAGATGCTCAAATACCATGTTCAGACCTCTGGGCGCAGCCTGCACGCCATGGATATACAGTTCAACGACATTCGCACCACGCTACAGGCCTTATGCGCCATCTACGACAACTGCAACAGCCTGCACACCAACGCCTTTGATGAGGCCATAACCACGCCAAGCGCGGAATCCGTGCGCCGGGCGCTTGCCATCCAGCTCATTGTCAACCGGGAATGGGGCTTGGCAAAAAACGAAAATCCAAGCCAGGGCAGCTTTGTTGTGGAGGAGCTTACCCGCCTTGTGGAAGAGGCCGTGCTGGCCGAGTTTGACAAAGTCACCACCCGTGGCGGGGTGCTTGGAGCAATGGAGCTTGGCTATCAGCGGGGCAAGATCCAGGATGAATCGGCCCGCTACGAAATGGCCAAGCACAACGGACAGCTTCCCATAATAGGCGTGAACACCTTTATTGACCCGGATACCGGCGAGTTTTCAGACTCCTATGAGCTGGAGCTTTCCCGCAGCACGGACAAGGAAAAGCTCTCCCAGTTGGAGCGCCTGAATGCCTTTACTGCAAAGAATGCAGATAGAAGCCCCGTTGCGCTTAAAGAGCTTCAGCAGGCAGCCTTAAACAACGAAAATATTTTTGCCAAGCTCATGGAAACCGTGCGCTACTGCTCTTTGGGCCAGATAACAAAGGCCCTGTTTGAGGTGGGCGGCCAGTACCGGAGAAATATGTAAGGCCTTTTTAATGGGGGCTGCATTTCAAAACTCAAAAATTCGGGCTTGTTGACAATTACTCCTTTTGCTCATATGCCAGCGCCATGTTTTCAGACATTGACACCATAGCTGCCCTTGCAACCGGCCCTGGCCCCGGGCCCATCGGAATTATAAGAATTTCCGGCCCCCTTTCCTTGTCCATTGCATCCCGGATTTTTAAGCCGCATAAGCCCGGAACAGCAATCCGGCCCAGAAAATTGATTTATGGCCAAATTGTGGAGCCTGACTCAAGCCTTGTGCGCGATGATGTGCTGCTTGCCTTCATGCCCAGCCCAAATTCCTATACCGGGGAGGATGTGGTGGAGATTTCCGCCCACGGGTCCAAAGCAGCGTTAGGGGCAATTCTTGACCTTGTCTTTTCTCTGGGTGCGCGGCCCGCCCAGCCCGGAGAATTTACCAGACGCGCTTTTTTGTCCGGCAGAATGGATCTTGCGCAAGCCGAGGCTGTGGCCGATCTCATTGACGCCTCCAGCAGCCGGGCCGCCGATATTGCCCTATCCCAGATGCAGGGGAGCCTTTCTCGCGAGGTGGGGCAAATTCGGGAGATTGTTCTTTCCTGGCTGGTGAAAATTTCCGCGGCTTTGGATTTTGGTGATGATGCCGGCGAGTTTGACGAGGAAGCATTTTTTCAGTCTTTGTCCCAGCAGGCCCTGCCTGCCCTGGATGCCCTGCTTGAAGCCGCCAGGAGGGGGCAGATTCTTCGGGAGGGCATACGGGTTGTTCTGGCAGGGCGGCCCAATGTAGGCAAATCCAGCCTGCTTAACGCCTTTTTGGGCAGGCCAAGGGCCTTGGTTACCCCTGTTTCCGGCACAACCCGCGATTGCATTGAGGAAAAGGCCATTGTGCAGGGATATGGACTTGTCTTTACCGATACCGCCGGACTTGGCCCAAGCCAGGATGCTGTTGAGCTTCTTGGCATGGAGAAAACCCGTGAGGCCATAAACCAATGCCACCTTGTTGTTCTTGTGCTTGATATAAGCCAGGGAGTCCTTGCCGAAGATGAAGCGCTTTTTCAACAGCTTAAAAACAAGCCCCTGCTTGTGGCAGCCAACAAGTCGGACCTCATTGTCCCTTATCATGGCCCTGATGAGGTGCCTCAAGGCATGGCCAATATCCCGTGGGTGAGGGTGTCTGCGCTCACAGGGGAGAATCTGGATAAGTTGGCTGGCAGTATTCTTTCCCTTGTTCATAGGACAAACACTTTGGAATTTAATGTGGCCCCCAATGTCCGGCATCGTGCAGCAATTTCCAGGGCGCGAAAAAACCTGCTTTCCATATTGAATGCAAAGGGCAGCCTGCCGATAGAGCTTGCTGCAATTGAAATTCAGGATGCCGTAAATGCCCTTGGGGAAATAACAGGGCAGACCGCAAACCCGGATATTTTAGACCAGGTGTTTTCGCAATTCTGCATCGGCAAATGACCGCCCTTTTTTTCGGGAATTCCCGCTGGCTCCCTCAAGGCAACCCCACCATTGTTTCACATGGAACAATCAATGTCTGCCGGATGCGATTTCCGGCGAATTGTTCCACATGGAACAATTCCATTTTCAGTCATAAGCTGTTCATCCGCTGCCTTTTCCGTTAGGCATCACAGGCATTGACAAGGCGGCGTTGACCCTTATTTTTGTAGAACGGGCTGGCAGCAAACAGCCCATCACCAAAGGGCTTGAAGCTCTTTTTTTGCAGCCTTATTACGAGACGGTTTTGCCGCCGATTGGAAGGAGGCAAGTATGAATTTTAATCAGACCAGGGAAGAGGTTCTTGAAGACATTTTGGCAAAACCCAAACCCCTTTGTCCACATTGCAGCGAGGCCATGAGCCTGTGGGAAGTTCCCATGATGAACTTTTCGGATGGTCTGGGCTGGGGCGTGCCGTACCTTTATGTGTGCTTCAACGACAAGTGCCCGCTCTTCATAGCCGGGTGGGATCACATCGGCTCGGAATACGCACACAAGGCATCAACCCGCTGCCTTAACTATCCGGGAACAGACTCTTTTGACTGTATGCCGGTTTTTTCCTCAATGGGGGGAACAGCCCAGATAATTGATGAGGAGATTGTTGCCCAGCAAAAGGCTTTGGACCAAGCAATTAAGGATGGCTTTGCGGAACTGGCAGAATGTTACACTACCGCCAACCATGCCCGCGTTCTGGCAATGACCCTGGATGCACTCACACCTCCAAGGGTGCGCCTCAAAGCAGCAGAGATGATAGGCGACATGGGCGTTCTTGAGAGCATTGAACCCCTTAAGAACGGCAAATACCCCAGCGATATTCTGCGCCAGAGGGTGGAGGATTCCATCGCGCTTTTGCACCAGAAAACCTTTACCCGCGAATGCCCCTTCTGCGCAGAGATAATCAAGCAGCGGGCGGCTGTCTGCAAACATTGCGGCAGGGATGTGGCTGGGCATTAGGCCGGTAGCGCCCGGCAAACAAGGCAGGGTATTTTCTGGCACAAAAAATTGCGAATGCTCTTTATCTGGAGCATCCGCAATTTTTTGTGCCTTTTTAGCAGATCCTGGGCAAAAGCTCTCCTGCAAGGGGATTTATGATTCTTGTTCCTCCGGCCCTTGTTTCCAAAAAAACCTGCCCCTTATTTTCTTTTGTAACCCTGCCTATTATGGCAGCGTTTTTACCAAAAGGGTTGTTTTGCATGATCTTTAAAGCCGTTTTTGCTTCTCCTTCCGGCACAAAGGCCAATAAGCAGCCTTCATTGGCAACATACAAGGGGTCAAGCCCAAGAAGCTGACAGGCGGATTCAACCTGTGGCCTTACAGGCAAGCCTGACTCCTGAATGCTTATGCCAAAACCGCTCGCCCTTGCAATTTCCCATAGGGCGCCCCCAACTCCGCCACGGGTCGGGTCCCGCAGCGCATGCACATGGCAGGCAGCCAGGCAATCACAAACCAGCCCATTTAGCGGGGCTGTATCGCTTTGAATTTCTGCAAAAAAACCAAGGTCTTCCCGAAGCATCATAATTGAAAGGCCGTGATCCCCCATGAATCCTGAAAGCAAAATAGCATCCCCTTCGCATATTGCATGGGGGCCAACATCAAGACCGAAAGGTACGCTTCCCACCCCTGTTGTGTTGATAAAAATCTTGTCGGCCTTTCCTTTTGGCACAACTTTTGTGTCGCCGCTTACAATTAGAACTCCGGCTCTTTTGGCCGCCTTTTTCATTGAAGAAAGAATCTTCTTCAGATCGGCCAAGGGAAAACCTTCTTCCAGAACAAACGCCGCGCTTAAATATTTTGGCGTGGCACCGCACATGGCAATGTCATTTACTGTTCCGTTAACTGCAAGGCTTCCTATATCGCCTCCGTTAAAAAATATTGGATCTACAACAAAGCTATCTGTTGAAACAGCAATTCTGCCGGGGATTGGATCAAGAATTGCACCATCTGCAAGCGGTGCAAGATAGCGATTTGAAAAAGCAGGCAAAATAAGCTGTTCAATGAGATTAGCGCTTGCCCTGCCGCCACTCCCGTGTTCAAGCATTACAAGTTGTTTACTCATGAATTTTGCTTTCCTGGCACATTTTTAAAACCCAAAGACCAGATGCGACAATATTGGCGGTTTGTCCCAAAACCTTTTTATGAATATTTGAAATGTGCAGCACAGGCCCCTTCACCAGAAACCATGCAAGGCCCCACAGGGTTTTGGGGTGTGCAGACCTTTTTATACAAAGGGCAAGAGTAGGGCATCACCAGCCCCCTCAGGACATCAGCACAACAGCAGCCTTTGGGCTCTTGGCCTTGCTTTGGGACAAGTCCAAAACGCTCTGTTGCATCAAAAAGAGCAAACTCTTTTTTAAAACAAAAGCCGCTGTCCGGCACAATCCCAAGTCCCCGCCATTGGGCGTCACAGGTGTCAAACACGGTTTCAATAGCCTTGCGCGCAAGAGCATTGCCTTGAGTCGAAACTGACCGTCCATAGGCATTTTCCACTGTTGCCATGCCTTGTTGGGTCTGGGTAACAAGCATGAGTATTGCCTGGAGAATATCCACAGGCATAAATCCAGCCACAACGCAGGGAAGCCCAAAGCGTATGGCAATTGGCGCATATGCCGCAAGCCCGGTTACTGTGGAAACATGGCCGGGGCATAAAAGGCCGTTTAAGGCGCTTTTACTTTCCGAAAACAGAGCATTAAGAGCCGGAGGTATGCGTTTAAGCGCACAATAAACAAAGAAGTTTTTAAGCTTGCGTCTATTGGCTTCCATCACAGCTACTGCCACTGTCGGCCCGGTGGTTTCAAAGCCAACTCCAAAAAAAACCACCTCTTTTTGAGGATTGCGAATAGCCAATTCAACAGCATCAAGGGGTGAATAAACAACCCGGATATCCGCCCCCCTGGCCCGTTCCGCCGCAAGGCTGGATTTGGATCCAGGCACCCTCACCATGTCCCCGAATACAACGCTTACAAGCTCTGGCTTTGCACAAAGATCTATAAAGGCATCCATATCCCCCTGGCTTGTTACGCAAACAGGACAGCCAGGCCCAGAAACCAGTTCTATCTCTTTTGGCAAAAGGCTCTTAATTCCGTGCCTGAAAATGGCCGTTGTATGGGTGCCGCAAACTTCCATAAACCGCAGGGACCCTGTTACGGCCCGGTGGATTTTTTCTAATAACCTAGTGGCGGTTACGGCATCGAAATATGGCGCAGAGTTTATAGTCAAGGATTCATTCCGCTCATTTGAATTCAAAGCAAGCCTGCCGGTCAGAGGCTGTTTAACAATCCGGCACCAACTCTTTTATCACCGCAAGTTTTGTATTGCCTCCCTCTTGCGCCACATTTATACTAATGATAACAAGCTGTTATTATAATATAACTTGAGGCTATTTCCTGACCGCCTCTGTTTTGGCTTTGGTTTTTTCTCCAGCCGACTTTTTCATTCAAACCATATCACAAGTTTTTGTCAGCCAAACGCCCTGCCTCTTAACTTAGCAAACTGCATCTTCTGTTTTGACGATCTTTGGGAGCCATCATATTCCGGCCATATTTATAAGCTCCACAGTTGGCGATTGCCCGAATATGGGCTATAAAAAAGACGCTAGCGTTTAGATGCAAAAAAACTAAAGCTCTTTTTGCTTAAGCAAGGTCATGCAAACCCAATGGGTTGAAATTTTATTCAGGATAAGGTTATTTTGGATCAAAAACAATCATCCTTAAGCTTTGGGCGAGCCTTCAAAAACTTTGCCCCCCTTGGCCCCCTGTTCAGGCAGAACGCATTTTTTTTGGCTTTGGGGTTTCTAAGCCTGTTAATTGTGGACGGGCTTCAACTTGTAATACCCCTTGTCATTAAAAGCGCTGTGGATTCCCTCACCTTAAGGGAAGCCACCAGTAAAATCCTGCTTGCCCATGCTGGCTGGATAATGCTTCTTGCCTCGCTCATGGTTCTTTTTCGTTATATATGGCGGCTTTTTTTGCTTGGGCACGCCAGAATGGTGGAAAAAGTCCTTCGGGAAAGACTTTTCTCCCATGTTCAAACACTCCCTGAAAGCTATTTCATAAAACATTCAACCGGCGATTTGATGGCCCGGTTCACAAATGATTTAAACGCCGTGCGCATGGCAACAGGCATGGGGCTTGCCGCAGCCACAGATGGCCTGCTGCTTGGAGCTGCAGCCGTGGCCTTCATGGTTTCCATTAACCCAACGCTCACCTTATACACATTAATCCCTGCGCCATTTGTGGTTATCTTCACGCGTATCTACACAAGACGAATGTCTGCCGGTTACCAGCGTGTACAAAAAAGTTTCGGGGATTTGACCCAGCAGGTTCGGGAGTCCTATTCCGGCATCCGGGTAATCAAAGCTTACGGCCAGGAGGAGTGGACCCGCGAAAAGGTTATTTTAAGAAGCAGGCACTACGCGGATGAAAACATAAAACTTGCAAAAAGCCTTGCCGTATTTTTTCCCATGATGATGATATTCACCAACCTGGGCCTAGCTATTGTGGTGGGCTATGGCGGTGGCCTGGCTGTTTTTGGGGATATCTCCCCTGGCGATTTTGTGGCCTTTACGGTTTATCTGAATCTTCTTACATGGCCCATGATGGCCATGGGTTGGGTCACAAATCTTATTGGCCGTGGCGGTGCAGCCATGGAGCGAATAAGCAGCGTGCTGGACAGCCCTACGGAAAACACCAGCAGCCGTGTCCTTGAAATAAAAAAGGTCAAAATTGCCGGTGAACTTGTTGCAAAGGGGCTTTCTTTTTCCTATCCAGGCCAGCCGTCTTCAGCCTTGAGCAACCTTAATCTTAAGGTGCCTGCCGGTTTGTTTACGGCACTTACAGGAAGTGTCGGGGCTGGTAAATCCACCCTTATCTCTCTTTTGGTCCGGCTTTGGGAGCCACCAGAAGGAACCGTGTTTCTGGATGGCAATGATATTTGCCAGATGCCTTTGGATGTTGTGCGG
The DNA here is from genome assembly GCA_020060085.1 of Desulfobacterales bacterium. GTDB lineage: Bacteria > Desulfobacterota > Desulfobacteria > Desulfobacterales > Desulfatibacillaceae > JAGVAW01. The sequence continues at coordinate 28,200 of JAGVAW010000345.1, read as the reverse complement.
AACAATCTTCTTGTGGCATTACAGGATGCGGTGGTTTTTTCAGATACAGTTAAAAACAATCTTGTTTTTGGCAGAAAGGAGGTGGATGAGGCTAAAATAGAGCAGGTGCTTTCTCTTGTCCGTCTGGATCAGGAAGTAAAATCCCTTAAAAAGAGCTTGGATACCTTGTTGGGGGAGCGGGGAATCACCCTTTCCGGTGGCCAGCGCCAACGCCTTGCCCTTGCAAGGGTTCTTATTGCAAATCCCCCGGTCCTAATTTTGGATGACTGCCTTTCTATGGTGGATGCCCGAACCGAAAGGGACATAATGGAAGATATCCTTGAAATGCGGAAGGGTAAAACCACGCTGGCCATAACCCATCGCACCGGCGCATTGCGAAGGGCAGACCTTGTTCTTGTGCTTGATAAAGGATCTCTTGTTGAAGCAGGCTCTCATCAAAAACTTCTGCAGGCTGGAGGCCTCTACGCCAAAATCTATTCTGACCGGCTGCTTCAGGAAAAACTAAACGGGCTTTGAATGGGTTTTTGGTGATCCTTCTTAATGCCAGGTAGTAAAATCTTTTAAAAATGGGCGCTTTTCCCTTTATGGAAAAGCAGATTTATGCTATTTATAAAAAGATGAGTTTTGCTATTTTTTCTTTTATTTAAAGCAACTTATCTTATTTTGCCAGCCAAGGCCTTACACGGCCTGGCCCCAGCTTTCATGGAAACACCAAGGAGAAGAAATGGCCCAAAAAGGACCTTTTTCTGAAGATGATTTAAAACAGCTTAAAACTCTTGGGATTTCCCTTGAGCAGGCAATTTGGCAGTTGTCTGTTTTGGAAAAGGGGCCTCATTATTTGAGCATTGTTGGACCCTGCACCCTTGGAAATGGAATTTTGGCTTTGGAAAAAGACAAGGCTTCAGCCCTTGCCAGGCTTTTTGAAGACGCTGCCAGCCAACTGGAAATTATCAAGTTTGTTCCTGCATCAGGTGCTGCATCCCGAATGTTTAAGGCCCTTATGGCCTGGAAAGACAAGGCAGAAGATCAGGATTTTTTGGAAAGGCAAGCAAAGAAGGGTGATGAATCCGCTCTTGATGTAAAAGAGTTTCTGGAGAACATAAATAAATTTCCTTTTTGGGATGATATTGTTAAGGCTGCCGAACAACAGGGTTTTAATGCAGAATCTTTGTTTGAAAAAAAATCTTTTGGCGTTTTGATAAGCCTTGTTCTTGATGATAAGGGGCTTTTCTTTAGCAATATGCCAAAGGGGCTTATTCCTTTCCATCTTTATGATGACGGTCCCCGCACTGCAGTTGTGGAGCATCTTGTGGAAGCCATTCTGTATGCAAAGGGTCGCCAGAATTGTTGCAGGCTCCATTTTACAGTGGACAGGCAAAAAAGCGCTGTCTTTCAATCTCACGCCAAAGAGGGTGCAAAGGCTCTTGAAAAAAAACAAAATGTTAAATTCGTGTTGGATTTTTCCGAGCAAAATCCTTCAACCAATACCCTTGCGGTAACTCCAGAAAAAAAGCTTTTCCGCCTGGCTGACGGCTCTCTTTTTTTCAGGCCAGGAGGACATGGTGCCCTTTTGGAAAATCTTTCAAAAATGGATGCAGATTTAATTTTCATAAACAACATTGATAATGTGGTCCGCGACCAGGATAAAGAAGAAAGGGCTTTTTTTAAAAAGGTCCTTGCGGGATTTCTTCTGGAGGTTCAAAAAAATATCTTTAATTTTATCGAGAAATTGGATACTATTGACCCTGATGATATGGTTTTGAAAAAAGCTTCTGCTTTTGCAACGCAAACCCTTAATCTGGATGTACAAAATCGTTCAGGCAACGATTTGAGGCTTTTTTTGCTGAAAAAATTCAACCGGCCTTTAAGGGTTTGCGGGATGGTTAAAAATCAGGGTGACCCTGGAGGCGCGCCTTTCTGGGTGAGGGGCACGGATAAGAGCATAAGCATACAGATTGTTGAAGGCGCACAGATAAACCAGAATTTTGCAACGCAAAAAAACCTCTTTTTATCATCCACTCATTTTAACCCTGTGGACATTGTTTGCGCTTTTAAGGACCGTTTTGGCAACCCATTCAATTTAAAAGATTTCGTTGACGAAAAGGCGGTTTTTATTTCTGAAAAATCAAAAGATGGGGCAAAACTTCTGGCTCTGGAGCTTCCCGGGTTGTGGAACGGTTCAATGGCTTTCTGGAACAGCATTTTTATTGATATTCCAATGGTTGCATATAACCCGGTAAAAAAGATTACCGACCTTTTAAAGCCAAGCCATTTTCATTAAAAATGTTCACCCACGGCTTGCAGTTCGGACAATAACGGAATGGTTTTTAACCAGGAAAAAAAAACTGTTAATAAGCCTTTGTTTTTAATCAGGGCCGGGCTGATTGAGTTAACTTTTTTCTATTTTATAAATACAATAAAAACAGCCTGTTATTAATTTATAGGCTGTTTGGTCAGGGTATATTAGTTATATTTGTTTTCAAAAATCTATTTAGGAGAAACGGTAATGCAATTTACCATCAAAAAATCCGTTTTTGTGGAGGCAATTGCCAAGGTTCAGGGAATCAGTTCCCGGAAAACCCCTTTTGTCATCACCCAGCAGGTTAAGATAACTGCCCAAAAAGACTCAATATCTATTGAGGCTACGGATCTGGAGGTTGCTTTTCGCGGCTCCTACCCGGCAGATGTGAAGGATTTTGGCGTAATAACCATTCCTGCAAAAAAACTCTATGAGATCATAAAGGAATTTCCCAGCGAGACAATTGCCTGCAAGGTGATGAAAAATGGCTGGGTGGAGATTGCAGACTCCAAGGTTCAGTATCAGATGGTGGGCATGGATCCTGCGGATTTTCCCAGCCTGCCGGAAATAGAGGATATTTCCCATATTGTTGTGGAAGGAAAGACCCTGCTTGATGTTATAGAAAAGGTGAATTTGTCCGGCGGGCTAACCTCAGAGGAAAAAAGGCCTCATCTTATAGGGCTGCTTCTTGAATATTTAAAGGATGAAGGTCTTATCCGTTTTGTGAGCACGGACGGAAACCGCCTGGCAAAGGTTGATTGCCCCTTAAAAGAAACCAATGACAATTTTCTTGGTTCAGAATCAAAGGTTATTCTCCACAAGAAAATTTTGCCTGAAATAATGCGCATTGTGGAAAGCGGCCAGGATGTAAAAATAGGCCTTTCGGACCGCTATTTTGTGGTGGGTCTGCAAAGGGAAACCTTGATCTGCGTTATGGTGGAAGGTGACTATCCTGATTACAAGCTTGTTATCCCGGATGATATGGAAACCTTTTTTGAAGTGGAAAAAAGTATGTTCCATAGCGTTCTGCGCCGGATTTTAATTTTTTGCACTGAAAACTACAGGGCTGTCCGCTTCAAACTGGAAAAGGACAGACTTACCCTTTATATTGTAAATCCAGAAATAGGCGAATCAAAAGAAGAGGTTATGCTTGCCTTTAATGGTGAGCCTTTTGAGGCCCTGTTCAATCCTCGTTTCTTTATTGAGGCCATTTCACCCATGAACAGCGAAACGGTGAGGGTCCGTATTGAGAGCGAAAAAAAAGGCTGTATTGTGGAAGGTGATGAAGATCCTTCCTATCTTTCTGTAATCATGCCCATGAGAATGTGAGATTTATGACAGACAACAACACCCTGTATACGGCAGACAACATAAAGGTTCTTCACGGCCTTGAGGCGGTGCGCAAGCGTCCGTCCATGTACATAGGAAATATTGGTATTGCCGGCTTGCATCACCTTATTTACGAGGTGGTTGACAACTCCATTGATGAGGCAATGGCAGGCCACTGCAACCATATATGGATAACCCTGCATCCTGATAACAGCGTCACGGTTGAAGACAACGGCCGGGGTATTCCCATTGGGATTCACAAGACTGAAGGGGTTCCGGCCCTTGAAGTTGTTATGACCCAGCTTCATGCAGGAGGAAAGTTCGATAAAGATTCTTACAAGGTTTCCGGCGGTCTTCATGGGGTTGGCGTATCTGTGGTCAATGCCCTTTCAGATATTTTGGATGTGGAGGTTCACCAGGACGGCAAACTCTACTGTCAGTCCTTTTCAAAGGGGGTCAAAACAAGCGAGTTAAAGCAAATAGGCTCCACACAAAAGCGCGGCACAAAAATCCGTTTCAAGCCTGACACCAGCATTATGACAACCGAGCCTTTTGACCTTGAAATTGTAAAACGGCGAATGAGGGAACTGGCCTTTTTAAATGCCGGAATAACCATTAGCCTTGAAGATGAGCGTTCAGACGAGAAAGAGGACTTCTGTTACAAGGGCGGCATAATCGAATATGTTGAATTTTTAAACAAAACCAGAACACCACTTCATTTGCCCATCTATATGAAGGGTGAAAACGGCGGTGTTGAAATGGAGGTGGCCCTCCAATACACAACAGGATACACTGAAAAAATTCTGACCTTTGCCAATAACATCAACACAGAGGAAGGCGGTTTCCACCTTGTGGGTTTCAAAGCCGCTATGACGCGCACCATAAACCAGTATGCCTCATCGGATTACACTGCCAAGAACATGCAGGAAAAAATTTCCGGTGATGATGTGCGTGAAGGCCTTACCGCAGTGGTCAGCGTGAAGATTGCGGAACCCCAGTTTGAAGGCCAGACCAAGACAAAACTTGGAAATACGGAAATAAAAGGCCAGGTAGAGCAGCTTGTAAATGCAAAACTTTCTGTTTTTCTTGAGGAAAACCCTTCCATTGCAAAAAAGATTATCCGCCGGGCAGTTGAAGCGGCAAGGGCCAGGGAAGCAGCCAGAAGAGCAAGGGATCTTGCCCGGAAAAAAGGCGCCCTTTCAGACACCACTCTTCCTGGCAAACTTGCAGAATGTCAGTTTTCCGAGCCTGCTCAACGGGAAATCTTTCTTGTGGAGGGTGATTCCGCAGGAGGCTCCGCAAAACAGGGCAGGGACAGAAAATTTCAGGCCATTCTGCCCCTTAAAGGTAAAATTTTGAATGTTGAAAAAGCCCGCATAGACAAGATGCTCCAGAGTGAAGAAATAAAAAATCTCATCACCGCCCTTGGAACAGGGGTTGGAGATGAGGAGTTCGATATTGAAAAAATCCGCTACCACAAGGTCATAATAATGACGGATGCTGATGTGGACGGCTCTCATATCCGGACTCTTCTTTTGACCTTTTTCTTCCGCCAGATGCCAAAGATAATTGAAAACGGCTATCTCTACATTGCTCAGCCGCCCCTTTACAGGGTTGGCAAGGGAAAGGCCGGCCAGTATTTGAAAGATGACCAGGAGCTTAACAACTACCTGTTGATGAGGGTTACGGAAAAATTTGCAGTTGCCTTTCCAACCGATGACGGCAGCGAAAAGGTTCTTATTGATCACCAGCTTGGCCTTTTTTTAGGCGCTCTGGCCTCCTACAATCAAATTCTGGAGCGTTTTGAAAGAAAGGCCATACCTGCAGAGCTTGTGGATTTTCTTGTGCGCAGCAAGGTGGATTCCCAGACCTTTTTGCGCGATGAAAGCAAAATGGAAGAATTGAGAAAGCAGCTTCTGGCCGAAAAGTTTGAAGTGAGCGAGTTAACCTGGTCCGATGAGCGCAACCTTTACGAGATGTTTGTGATACCGGACCCGAAAATTCACGGCCGCTTTGCTGCAAAGCGCATGGTCAGCATTTCCACAAGCAGCCTTGGCATCAACATTGGCAGAAAACTCATTTTTTCAAACGATTTTCAAAAATGCCTTGAACTTGCCAAGCGGGCGCTGGACCAGGGCCGGGAGCCATTCAAGGTTTTTTACAAGGATGACAGGTCAAAGGAGGCCGGAGTTTTTTCAACCCGCCAGGATCTCATCGACTTTTTGTTTGATGACGCAAAGAAAGGCATTTCCTTGCAGCGCTACAAGGGCCTTGGAGAGATGAATCCGGATCAGTTGTGGGAAACCACCATGGACCCGGAAAAGCGCACCCTTGTAAAAGTGGCTATTGGTGATGACCTTGAAAGCGATGATGTTTTCCGCCTGCTAATGGGCGACGAGGTGGAGCCAAGAAGGGAATTTATTCAAAACAATGCCCTGGAGGTGAGCCAGTTGGATGTTTAGGGCCAAAAGGGCCTGACTTTAAAACCCGAACGGGTTTCAACCGGACTAACCGGATTATTTTCAACCGCAGCCGGATCCAAGACCCCGTCCCACATTCACATTGCCTGCGTCATAGGTGCGGAAAATGAGCCGTTCCTGATCCAGGCGCTTTGAAGAAAGGGGCGGGGTTTTATATTTCAAAAGCCATTCTTCCGAGTGTTCAAAATCGGGGATTTCCGTCCAATTACCACCCACAACCTTGCCCATTTGGGTTTCCAGCAGGGTAACACTCTTTCCGTCTGAAACCAGGGCCAGGCCCACAGGCGGATTTGCGGCAAGCCTTGCTGCGGATACGGCCTCGCGCTCGTAGGAGCCTAAAGACCCGGCAGCGCACTTTACGGCCATAAGCGGCTGGCCGCCCTTTGCAAAAACCATTATGTTGACAGCAGAGACATGGGGCTTGCTGCCAACGGAAAATTCAATTGGAAAATCAATTTTCAAGGCGCTTTTAGGAAAACCCTTTTTTTCCACCAGAATTCTTTCAACTGCCTGGCGGTTTTCTTCAGCACCAACATTGGGTATGGAATTGCCGGTCACAAAATCAACTATAGTTTCGTATGGTTTTAAAGGGGTTGTCATTCCATATCCTGTTTTTCTTCAAGCAGGGCATCCTCCTGCTTTAATACAGGCTGATATCTTGCCGCATCCGGCCAAAGGCCTTCAAGGTCGTAGAAGGCGCGGGTTGATTCATAAAAAACATGGATGATTACATTGCCATAATCCAACAGAATCCATTGGCCCTCACTTGCGCCCTCCACCCCAAGGGGTTTGATGCCCTTATCTTTAAGAAGGCGCTCAATAGCCTGGGCTATTGCCATGACCTGGCGGCTTGAGCGACCGCTCATTATAACGGCAAAGTCTGCCAGCGATGATTTTCCGCGAAGATCCAGGGCAATTATGCCCTGGGCCTTTCTTTCGCCGGCAGCGGCAAAAAAAGGCTCCAGCTCTTTGGGCGTTGCCCGGCTATTTTTCATAAGCCCTTTGTTTCCCCTTCCTTTTTATACAAGCGGTTCTTTTCAATGTAATCCTTAACCGTATCGGGCACAAGAAAGCTTATATCGCGGGATTGCCCCACACTCTGCCTGATGAAGGTGGCGGAAATATCCATACCCGTAACCATTAAAAAACAAAGCTTTTGCCCGGAGGACGAGACCCATTGCCCGGAATCATCTTTGGAGAGAAGGCCTCCCAAATACTCGCGGATATAAGCCTCCATCCGTTCCCGGCCCTTGGTTCCGGGCCTGGAAAGCACGGCAAAGTCTGCCAAAGAAAAAAGGCTTTCAAAGTTTTTCCAGGTGTGAATTTCCACAAAAGCATCCAGCCCCACCAGAAAAACCCTTTTGGAATCGGGCAGTTTGTTTTTAAAGTATTCCAGGGTTTCAGCAGTAAAGGATTTGCCGCCCCGTGCTATTTCAACATCCGATGCTTCCAGAAGCCTGCAAGGGGCCACGGCAAGCTTAACCATTTCCAGGCGCTGCTCTCCGCTTGCCAGGCCACCAGCCCTTTTGTGAGGGGCCGTGTGGCTGGGTACAAAAAAAACCCGTGCCAGATCCAGGGCCTGGGCAGCTTCCACCCCTGCCCTTAAGTGAGCAAGATGAATGGGATCAAAGGTCCCGCCGAAAATGCCGATTTTCATGCCTGCCCTATTTACGGATTTGGCCGTCTCCTGTGACAACAAACTTGGTGGTCGTAAGCTCCATAACACCCATTGGGCCAAAAGCGTGGAGCTTTGAGGTGCTTATGCCTATTTCCGCGCCTAGCCCTAGCTGGCCGCCGTCATTGAAGCGGGTGGACACATTCACCCCCACCATGGAGGAATCCGCCTCTCTTATAAAACGCCTTGCCCGTTGGTAATTCTGGGTGACAATGCTCTCTGTGTGCTGGGAGCCGTATTTTGCAATGTGATCAAGGGCTTCGTCCATGCTGTCCACAACCTTGACAGCAAGGATGAGATCCAGAAACTCGTATCCCCAGTCATTCTCTCCAGCAGGTTTTGCCCAGGGCAGAATTTTGCAGGCCAGGGGGCATCCCCTTATCTCCACACCGGCAGCCTGAAGGCTTTCTCCAACAAGGGGCAGAAATAAATCAGCCACATTTTTGTGCACAAGCATTGTCTCCATTGCATTGCAAACGCCGGGCCGCTGCACCTTGGCATTGTAGGCAATTTCAACAGCCATGTTGAGGGAAGCATCCTCATCCACAAAGACATGGCACACACCTTTGTAATGCTTCAGCACGGGAATGCGCGAGTTCTGTGCCACAAAGCGGATAAGCCCTTCGCCGCCGCGGGGAATCACCAGATCAATGTAATCCTCCTGGGCAAGAAGAACCTTCACAGCGTCCCGGTCCGCCACAGGAACAAGCTGCACGGCGCTGGCAGGAAGGGAATTTGCTTCCAGGGCTTCGGATATTATTTGGCCCAGAGCCATGTTTGAAAAAAAGGCCTCGGAGCCGCCCCGGAGAATCACCGCATTGCCTGCCTTAAGGCACAGGCCCGCTGCATCCACAGTGACATTTGGCCGGGATTCGTAGATCATGCACACAACGCCAAGGGGAATTCTCATGCGGCCCACGGAAATGCCGTTTGGCCTCAACCAGCTCGTTTCAATGGCTCCCACAGGGTCGGAAAGCTGGGCCACTTCCATAAGGCCCTGGCGCATGGATTCAATGGTTGAATCTGTCACCCGCAGCCGGTCAATCATGGCCAAAGTCAGGCCCTTTTCCTTTGCTTGCGCAAGGTCCTTTTGGTTTTCCGCAAAAACCTGGTTCCGCTTTTTATCCAGCAAATCCGCAATGGTTATAAGAACCTGATTTTTTTGGTCTGTTGAGCAGCGGCTGACAACGCGGGCAGCCTCCTTTGCGCTTTTTGCCAAGCAAATAATGGTCTCCTGAAAGTCCACAAAGCCCTCCATTTTGTTTTCAAAGCTTGTTGGCAGGCAGGGCCTTAAACCCCGCGCTGTATTTGCAGTAAAGTCAGTCCTGGCAATTAACAACGAGGTTATCCCTATGGATAACCTCGTCATGGTGCTTTTCGCCAAGGGTTTGCCTCACCTGGGCGCTGGAAAGGCCTAAAATCTTTTCAACGGAGGCGGAATCGTAATTTGTAAGGCCCACGCCAATAACGGAGCCATCCTGCCTGCGGCATTCCACGGCCGCGCCCACAGGAAAAATTCCCTCCACCTGCACAATGCCTATGGGCAGAAGGCTTTTTCCCTGCTTTTCAATGGCCCGCGCTGCGCCGTCATCAACAATAAGCGCACCTTGGGGTTTAAGGGCATAGGCTATCCAGCATTTTTTGCTGGGCAGTCGTTTTGTTGAAGGCGCAAAAAAGGTGCCTGTGTACTGGCCGTCAAACAGGGCGGCCAGCACGCCGGGCTGCTTGCCGTTTGTAACCACTGCGCCAATGCCTGCCTCGGAAACCTTTTTGGCTGCCGCCACCTTGGATGCCATGCCCCCGGTGCCCACAGCCCCCGGAGAGGCGCAGGCCATGGACTCGATTTTTTCGGTCACCCGCTCCACAAAGTCCAGCCGACAGGCGTTTGTGTCTGTGCGGGGGTCTCCGGTATAAAGACCGTCAATGTCTGTGAGGTTGACCATGATGTCCGCATCAAGCAGATGCGCCACCATTGCAGCAAGGTTGTCGTTGTCCCCGAATTTCAACTCATCCACGGCAACCGTGTCATTTTCGTTTATGATTGGCAGAATGCCCCAGCCAAGAAGCGTTTTTAGGGTGTTTCTGGCATTCAGATAATGGATGCGGTCGCACAGATCAAAGCGGGTGAGCAGAATTTGGGCCACCATCAGCCCGTGTTCCTCAAAGGCCTTTTCATAAAGGCGCATGAGCCTGCTCTGGCCTATGGCGGCAACAGCCTGCTTTTCGCGGATTGTGGCAGGCCTTTTTTTAAGGCCCATGCGCCTCATTCCGGCAGCCACAGCGCCCGAAGACACAAGAATAACCTGGCGGCCGGAATTTGTCAGGCCAAAAATATCGGCAGCAAGGCTTTTTATTATGGAAGGATTCAGCCCGTCAGGTGCGGTAAGCACGCCGCTGCCCACCTTTACGACAACGCTTTTTATGCTGTCAAAAAAAGCGCGGCGCTGGGCCTGGCTCATTTCCGGCGCAAGGCTTGAAATTTGGTTTTTTTTTGCGCTCATGGCAGCTTATGGTTCTTGCTCCGGGGGATTGTTCAAAATGGCGGCCAGCCGCGTTATAAGCTCATTTACCCCCTGGCCGGTCGCCCCGCTTATGCGAAGAGTTGGCCCATCAAAGGCCTTTTCAAACATTGTAGCGCCCTGGGGGGCATTTTCAAGGTCAATTTTATTTAAGCACACAATAACCGGCTTTTTGGTAAGCTTTGGGTTGTAGGCCAAAAGCTCGTTTTGCACGGTGTTATAGGGCTCCAGCGGGTTTTCTTCGGGAATTTGGGCTGCATCCAGAAGATGCACCAAAACGCTGGTGCGCTCAATATGGCGCAAAAAGCGGATGCCAAGACCTGCGCCTTCGTGCGCGCCCTCAATCAGGCCGGGGATATCCGCCACCACAAAAGGTTCGGAATGGGGCGGGGTTGCAACGCCCAGGTTGGGCGTGAGGGTAGTGAAGGGATAGGCCCCGGTCTTGGGACTTGCGCTGCTCATGGCGGCTATAAGGGTAGATTTTCCTGCGTTGGGAAGGCCCACAAGGCCAACATCAGCAAGGAGCTTCAATTCCAGCTTGAGGGTTTTGGATTCGCCCGGCTCACCGGGCTGCGCATACCTGGGCGCCCGGTTGGTGGAAGTGCTAAAGCGCCTGTTGCCCCGGCCCCCCCGGCCCCCGCTGGCCGCGATCCACAAAGCGTTTTCCTCTGTGAGATCTGCCAGAACTTCGCCGGTTTGGGCATCTTTTACAACGGTTCCGGGCGGAACATCAATTATGCAATGTGCGCCGTCCTTGCCGGTTTTTTGGGCACCCTTGCCGTGCTCGCCGTTTGGGGCAAAAAACCTGTGCTGAAAACGGAAATGTTGCAGGGTGCGCCTGCCGCCCACCTTCAGGACAACATCACCGCCGCGGCCTCCGTCCCCGCCATCAGGACCGCCTTTAGGCTCGTACTTTTCCCGCCGGAAGCTGACGCATCCCCTGCCGCCGTTTCCGGACTGAACAAAAAGTACGGCTTCGTCTATGAATTTGAATCCGGATATACGCTCACCTTTTGCCGGTTGCGGTCATATCTTTCATAGGCAACCCGGCCATCCACCTTGGCAAAAAGGGTGTAGTCCCTTCCAAGGCCGACATTCTCACCGGCATGGAACACGGTGCCAAGCTGGCGCACAAGAATATTGCCCGCCCTTACAATCTCGCCGCCAAAGCACTTCACGCCCCGGCGCTGACCGTTGGAATCCCTGCCGTTTCTGGAGCTTCCGCCCGCTTTTTTGTGTGCCATGACCTTTTAACTCCCCATGCGCGTTAAGGCGCACATTTCACGGCCTTATGCGGCCTGAATTTTGTCTATCCGCAAAGCGGTGTAAGGCTGGCGGTGTCCCCGCTTGTTGCGGTAGCCCTTGCGGCGCTTGAACTTGAACACCAGAACCTTTTTCGCCTTGGCCTGCTCCACAATGGTGGCATCAACCGTGATATTGTCCACCAGGGGCTGGCCCACGCTTATGTTTTGGCCGTCAGAAAACAAAAACACAGAGTTAATCTGCACGGCCTGGCCAAGCTCGCCCGGCAGTTTTTCCACCCGGAGAATCTGGCCTTCTTCCACCCTGTACTGTTTTCCGCCGGTGTTGATTACCGCATACATTGGCTCTTCCTCCTAAAATTTTTTATCGCAGGCCTCTTTTGAGCCGGCAAGCAAACAACCTTTTTATAGTGGAGCAAGGCCGATGTCAATTATAAAATAAACAGCCACATCTTTTTTGTGTGCTTCAGGGGAGCTTTTTTCCAAAAGGCTTTTTGACAAAAAACTGCCCAAAAAAAAGGTTGACCGGCAAAAGGGAAGCCAGTATAGAAAGAGCCTGTCTGCGGCAGCGGGCCTGCAAACATAAGGTTGATTAAATACCAGGGCGATTAACTCAGCGGGAGAGTGCTACCTTCACACGGTAGAAGTCGCAGGTTCAAATCCTGCATCGCCCACCACAAAGCTTTTTCTTGGGCTGCGGCTTCCCCGCAGCCCATTTTTGCTGTTTGGCTGCCCGTTTCACATGGTGCGAATTGGATAAATGACAACAACCCGCGAAGTTTTCATCAGCTCCATTGTTGCTGCGCCGCGGTCTGCTCTGTGGGAGCATATAAGCACCCCCGCGCTTTTAAACAGGGAGTTTTCCCCTTTTTTGAAAATGACCTTTCCCAAAAGCGTTGAAACACTTACGCCCCAAACCGTGCCTCTGGGGCAAAAGCTCTGCCGGAGCTGGATTCTGCTCTTTGGGCTTCTGCCCGTGGAATATGATGATGTGACCCTTGTGGAAATAGAGCCGGGCGTGCGCTTTGTGGAGCGCTCCTCCATGCTCACCCAGTCTTTTTGGGAGCATATACGCACCCTGGAGGATGCTGACAGCGGCTGCCGCGTAACAGACAGGGTACGCTTTGTCTCCCGCCTTTCCCTTGCAGGGCCTTTGCAGCAGGCCCTTGTAAAGGCCATTTTTGCCTGGCGGCACAAAAGGCTGACAAGCCTTTTCGGATAAAATCCGCCAGGGGCTTTTTCTGCTTCAATCTTTTGTTTCTTCCCCTGCCCCTGCTGCTGATTCCGGCACTGCCAGCACAACTGCGGCAAGGCCGGGCTTAAGGTATTGCGCAGCCAGGGCCGAAACATCCTCCACGCTGATGGACTGATAATCATCCAGAATATTGGTTGACCAGTAGAGCTGCTCCGGGTGGCGGCTTGAAAGGGAAAGCACAGTGCCAAGCCAGTAGCGGTTCTGCCGCAAAAGCTCCCGGATATGGGTTACCGATGGGGTCAGCGCCCTTGCAAGCTCGTCTTCAACAACCCCCCCTTGGGCGAGTTGGCCGGCAATATTTAAAATTTCGTCCTTGACGGCATTGGCAAGCGAGGCATCCACCACAACCTGGGCCCGCATGGAGCCGTATCCGCTAAAGGCCCGCGAAGGCTGGTTCCAGGCATGGGGAGAGTAGGTTATGCCAAGAGATTCGCGCACCCTTTCGCGCAGGCGCTCGGCAAAAACATCGCCCAGAACTGCCAGCCGTCTGGTACGGCCAATGTTCCAGATGTCCTCTGTGGGAAAGGCTGCCAGAACCACAGCCTTGTCCAGAACTGTTGGAACAGCCAGGAGCAGGGTCTTTCCGGAGGGGATTCTCACAGGCTCTGCCTGAACCGGGGGAGTCTCCTGCCGGGGAGGCAGACTGCCCAGATAAAGGGCGCAAAGCTCCACAAGTTGTTGCTGGTCAATATCACCCACCACGGAAAGCTCAAGCGGCTCATTTTCAATGGCCCGGCCAACCCAGGCGCGGATATCCTCCAAAGTAAGGGCAAAAAACTCCTCTTTCTCCGGCAGGCCGAAACGGGGATCCCCGCCTGCCAGAAAGCGCGGCCCCTTCATGCGCAAGGCCCCATCAACCGTTTGGGCAAGCTCCAGGTATGTCTGGGCAAATTGCTCCATTGCCCTGTCAAAGGCATCCTGTCGCAAGGCCGGGGCAGCCAGGTGGGCCTGCAAGAGCTGGAAAACAAGCTCGATTTCCTTTGGCTGTGCACTGCCGGAAAAGACAAAGGAGTCCTGGTTAACGGAAAAGGAAATGGACGCGGTGGTTCCTGCAAGTGCCCTTGCAAGGCCCTGGCGCGTGAGGGGGCCTAATCCGGAATCGTTGATGACCGCTGGGGCAAGCTCTTTCAGGCCCGGCTTGTTAAGGGGCTGGGAGGCAGACCCCCGGCCAAAGGCCAGGGAAAAAAGAATTTCATTGGCCTTAAAATCAGTCTTTTTTGTGTTCAAAACCAGGGAGTTTTCAAAAATAACCCTTTCCACGCCAATGGCTTCAAAGGTTTCCTGGCTTGATATTGCTCCCGGCTGTTTTGGGGCAGGCAGAAAGGGAAAATCAGGAGCTGCCTGCTCCTCTAACGGATTAACCTCCTCTGCAAGGGATTGCAAAAAAACATCCCGAATAAGCTCCTGGGGCTTGTCGGCCTCCAGCAAGGCATTTCCCGTAACCTGAACAAGCCGATGATCCCTGTCCCAGAGGGAGGCAAAAACCCTGTGCAGAATTTCAGGTGAGGCCTTCTCTATCATGGGGGCAAGAAGCTCAAGCTGCTGGGCAGGGCTCAAAAAAACCCGGTCATCATTGATATGGCCGATTATCTGCATGGCAAGGGTTGAGCTGTTGCGGGTGGGGGCAGCAAGGACTGCTGCCTCAAGGGAGGCCTGGGCGTTTCTTTTTGCCCGGTCCACCTCGCTTGCATCAAATCCGTGGTCAATGGCCCTGCGCAGGGTCTGCTCCAGAACTTTTAAGGTCGCCTCCCAGTTTTCCGGCAGACTGCTTGCTGAAATGCTTGCAAAGAATATGTTTTTTAAAAAGGGGCTGGCATGAACCCCGGCAGATGTGAAGGGCGCGCCGGGCTGCTCTTTGATGTCATTTAGCCGGTTTTGCACAACCGCGCTGGCTAAAGAGCGGTAAAGGGCCTCCTGCCGGGTCTGTATGGAATCGACTTGTGTTGGCTGGTTGTAAACCACCTCAATGGCCACATGGGTGCCGGAGGCCTCTTTTTCGTGGTGGTAAAAAAAACGGTTTCCCTTGTGGCCCAACTGCCCTGGATGGGCATCCGGCAAAATTCGGCCACGGGGCTTCTTGTCTTCAAAATGCTTTGTTACAAGCGGCTTGGCCAATTCCGGCTCAAAATCGCCCACAACCACAACCACAAACTTGTCGGGCCTGTACCATGCATCGTAATAGGATTTCAAAAGCTCCCTGTCTGCGCCCCTTATAACCTCCTCCTTGCCTATGGGCAGCCGGGATGCTGCCCGCGCATTGGGAAGCATGAACTCTAAAGATGCTTTGAATGTGCGGAAATCAACGGAATCGCGGGCCTGCATCTCTGCCAGTATCACGCCCCTTTCCCTTTCCACCTCCTCTTCAGGGAGCAGCGCGCGGGAGGCAAAGTCCGCCATCACCAGAAGCGCCTTGTCAAGCGAGGCTTCATTTCCATCCGGCAGAATCACATGATACAGGGTGGCCAAAAAGCCGGTCTGGGCGTTTATATCCGGCCCGTAGCGCATACCTATGGACTGGAAGTATTTCACCATTTCGCCGGGTTCAAAGTTCTGGGTGCCGTTAAAGAGCATATGCTCAAGGTAATGGGCCAGGCCCTGCTGCTCGTCAGTTTCATTCAATGAGCCGGACTGCACGACAAGGTAAACGGTCACCCTGTCTTTAGGCTCGGAATTTTGCATGAAGGCATAGCGCACGCCGTTTTCAAGCTGCCCGAAAATAACTGCCGGGTCCGGGGTCAGGCCGCTTCCTGAATGGGGCCAGGAAGGGCCTTGGGCTTGAGCGGGCGGCTGGGGCAAAACCAGGGCCGCTGCAAAAAGAAAGCTTGTTGCAAGACAGAGCAGGAAAAGGGCGCGGAAGCTGTTTTTAAGAAAGGGCATGGCAAATCCTTGATTAAAAGTCCGGCAGCTTTCAATGAAGCTGCTTTTAAAACAAGGTAAACACGGCAGAGCCGGATTCAAGCCGGGTTCAAGCCGGATTCAGGACGCAAATCAGGCAGCAGGGGCAGCCCCAAGCTTTTTTGCCACGCTGGGAAAACGGGCAATATCCGTGTGCGGGTAAAACTTTGCCGCAGAAAAGCGGTTCATGAACTCCTGGTTAACATTAAGCTCAAGATAGGTTATGCGCCCGGCAATTTTACGGGCCTTTTCATCGGACCCGGCCTGGGCAAGCAGAAGGGCGGCCCCCTCCAGGCTTGTGTTGCCCACCCCGGAAAAGATGCTCCTGTCCAGATCCGGCAGCATTCCAATTGTGACAGCGGATTCCGGGTCAATGTAGGAGCCAAATGTCCCGGCCACAAAAAAGGCGGCCAGATTTTGCATTTCAACACCCACAGAAAGGGTTAGGGTTCTCAAAATCGTGTACATGGCGGCCTTGGAGCGGGTGAGCGAATCCAGGTCTGTCTGATCCAGGCAGAGGTTTTCCCCTGTGCCGGAAAGCGCTTTTTCAACCACCACAAGGGAAAGCAGGCCATCCTTTTCCAGCAGGCGACCAGAGCAGGCTTCTGGGACAAGCTTTCCCCTTATGTCCATCATGCCCGCCAGAAAAAGCCCGGCAGCCAGATCTATAACCCCGGAGCCGCATATACCCACAGGGGGCTTGTTCTCAATGGTGTGCCAGGCAATGGAGCGGGTTTTTGGGTCTATGCTCACCCTGTCAATGGCTCCTGGTGCGGCTGTCATTCCTATGCGGCTCATGCCCCCTTCAAGTGCCGGGCCTGCCGCGCCGGCACAGGCCATGAGCCAGTCCCGGTTGCCCACAACCACCTCCGCGTTTGTGCCGACATCCACAAGCATGGTCACTTCCTGTTTTTGGTCCATGCCTGTCTGCATTATCCCTGCCACCAAATCCCCGCCAAAGTAGCTGCCTATGTTGGGAAAGACAAAGACCCTTGCAAGGGGCGCAAAGGGCAGATCAAGGGCGTGGGCCTCCCACGAGCCGGGATGGTTGATGACAGGGATGTAGGGCTCTCGAATCATGTTTGCTGTGGGCAGCCCCAAAAAAAGATGGCTCATGGCCGTGTTTCCGGCCACGGACGCAGCCAGAATGCGCGTGGCATCAAAGCCTGCCCTTTGGGCCAGAGCCTGGCTCTCGCGGCCTATGGCGCTGCGGATTTGCCCTGCAAGCTCGGATGCCCCCTCCGGCGAGTGGGCAAAATGTATGCGCGAAAGAATGTCCGGGCCAACGGCCACCTGGGGGTTGTCAAAGGAAGTTTCCCCCAGGTTTTGGCCTGTTTCCATATCAACAAGGCGGATGGCCACCCTTGTTGTGCCTATGTCAACCGCAAGGCCCAGTATGGGCAAGGAGTGGCTGTTTGCAGGGGCCAGACCTATGACAACAAGGCCTTCCCGGCCCGGAAAAACAGTCGCTTTGACACAAAAATCTCCCTGGCGCAGCATCTGGGGCAGCTCTGGCAAAAGCCGCCAATCAATCCTAACCTGCCTGTTGCCCAGCTCGCGACCAAGGGCCTGGCATAAGCGCTCTGCATCTGCCGTGTTATCGCCGATTCCGGGCCTGGGCAGGCTTATTTGCCTTACCCAGCCCACCGGATTAATGGGTGAAAAATTCATTTTTGTGCTTCCTGGCTTTGCGGGGTGCTTATTCCCCGACCCTTCACAAGGCCCCGCAGGCTCTCGTAAAGGCCTATGGCCGCAGCGGTTGAAAGGTTTAGGCTTCTCACCGCGCCGGACATGGGAATGTAAAAGGTTCTTTTTGGGTACTTTTCCAGAATTTGCTCTGGCAGGCCTCCTGTTTCCGAGCCAAAGACAAGAAAAAGCCTTTTTGCCTGGGGTATTTCCCAATGGGGGAGGCCACCGTTTTTTGTGAAAAGGCAGATCTGGCTCTCATCAATATTTCTGGCGCGCACAAGGGTTTCAAAATTCTCCCACAGGGCAACATCCACATTGTGCCAGTAGTCCAGCCCGGCCCTTTTAACCTGGGAGCTTTCCAGGGAAAAGCCCAGCGGCTTTATAAGATGCAGGGCTGCCCCCACAGCAAGGCAGGTCCGGCCTATGTTGCCCGTGTTCCAGTGGATTTGCGGATGTACAAGCACCACATTTCTTTGGGCAGATTCCATAAGCACCTTTAAATTGCTGACAGCATTCAAACAAAGGCATCTTGTCGTGAAAAAAAGCGTAGCCTTTTTGCAGTGGCCTTGCAAGGGCAGGCGCAGCCTCTGGGCCAAGCTTGCCGGGAAAATATCCCCGTGGTAAATATATATCGAGGATTTGCAAGCTTGCCGCCTTATTTTGCAAAAGAATAAGCTGGGGAATTCGATCTGTTGACGGCAAGGTTTTTGCGGAAATAATTATCTGTAAAAGGGAGTTCTTTTCAGCCGGATTGATTTAATGGGCCGCAGTTGATGCAGGCTTAAGACAGGGTGAGGCGCTTATGTGGACCAGCACAAGGGATTCCAAAGCAGCGGTTGAGCCTGCGGTGCGCCAGTTCGTGCCGCCATGCCAGATGGGTTGCCCCATAAACGAGGACATTCAGCGCACCAATGTTCTTATAAGCCTTTTGCCGGAAGACCCGCACCTTGCCCATGAAGGCATAATCCAGATAGGCGATTACCTTTACGAGAAAAACCCCTTTTTCACCGTGTGCGGCTTTGTCTGCGGCCTGTGCGAGCTTCTGTGCAATTACCACGATAAGGGCGGGGCAATCCGCCGCAGGCTTTTAAAGCGTTTTATTTCGGACACCTACACCTATTACATGGACAAGAAGCCTGCCTGGGAGCACAAAAGAAACCGGGAGCCGGTGGCCATAGTGGGAGGCGGTCCGGCAGGCCTCTCCTGTGGGTACGAGCTTTCCCGGCGGGGCTATCCTGTAACGGTTTTCGAGGCTTCCGGGCGGCTTGGCGGTGCCCTGTGGCTCATTCCCCGCTACCGGCTGCCGGAAAAGGTGCTTTCCGCAAGCCTTGAAAACCTGGTGAGGATAGCCGGAATAGATGTGCGCTTTCATTCCCGCGTGGGAGAGGGCGAGCTTACCCTGGAGGCCTTGAGAAATCAGGGCTTTGCCGCTGTTTTTGTTGCCGAGGGCGCGCCCGCCCCAAGAACCCTCACCTTTGGGGGAAAGGAGCTTGACGGCCAGGACTATTCAGGGGTCATGTACGGCCACACCTTTTTGTACGAGGTCTCCCACGGCAACATTGCACCCAATTACTTTAGGGGCAAGAAGGTGGTGGTCATAGGCGGTGGCAATGTGGCCTTTGATGTTGCCCGCACGGCCAGGAGGCTTGCCGGGGATACCACCCTGGTATGCCTTGAGCGGCTTGAAAGGGAGCACAGAGACAGCATACAGGCAGACCCCGAAGAGGTGCGAGGAGCCTGGGAGGAAGGCATCCGCATACTTTACAGCCGGGGCGTGAGCCGGATTCTTGGCAAAGCCGAGCGCCTTGCTGGCATAGAGTGCCCTGCCTGCACAAGTGTTTTCAACGAATGCGGCTTTAACCCGGAATTCAACATGGAAGACAATTTGCGCCTTGATGCGGATGTGCTAATCATCACCGTGGGCCAGGGCCCGGAGGAGTCTTTCCTGCGCCGGGAAAACCTTGTGGACGAGCGGGGCAGAATTCCCCTGGATTCCCTAACCCTTCAGAGCAAGAAAAAGCCCTGGGTCTTTGTGGGCGGAGACCTCAAAGCCCCCAGCTTCATGGTGAATGCCATGCAGGACGGAACAGTTGCAGCGGAATCCATTGAGCGCTACCTGCGGGGCCTGGACCTTGCCAAGGGGCGGCGCAAGCATTTTGCTCCCCAGGACATTCCCAGGCGGCGCTTTTACGAGTCCGAGCCGGAAGTGTTGTGGATTCCGCCAGAAAAGCGGATGCACTTCCAGGTCTTTGAGCGGGGCTTCACCCTGCCGGAAGCTGTGGAGGAGGCAAGGCGCTGCCTTTCTTGTGGCCCCTGCATATCCTGCATGGCCTGTGTTTCCGTGGGCATTCAGGAGGGCTTAAGCCCGGTGAGGGTCATTCTGGACCGCTGCTCCGGCTGCGGATTGTGCGTAAGTGCCTGTTATTTTGATGCATGCTCCCTGAGGGAGGTTGACGGGGGCAAGCGCTCCGTCACAGAGGAGCTTCGCTGCAAATCCTGCTCAATGTGCGTGGTCGCCTGCCCATCTGCTGCCCGCTACATGCAGGATGATCCCTTTGCCCGCAACCTGGCCGGGGTTCTGGCGGGCCTGGAAAGCTCCTTGCCGGAAAAGGAAATGTCCGGCAACACGCACAAGGAATAAGGAGGCAAGGTGAAGGATTACAACCCGCGCATAGTCTGCTTTTCCTGCAAGTTTGGCTGGGGCTACCTGGACCCGCACAAGGAGAGCCTAAAGGGCGTGGATCACTGGGTGCCTGTGGCCTGCTCCGGCAAAATAGACGCAACTCACATTCTTGAAGCCTTTGCAAAGGGGGCGGATGGAATTCTTATTCTTGTCTGCCCGGAGGGAGACTGCCACCTTCAGGACGGCAATTTCAAGACAGAGGCCAAGGTCTTTCTGCTCCAGCGCATCCTGCCTGCCTGGGGCCTGGATTCCAGACGCCTGCGCGTGATTGCGGCCATGAATCCTGACGGAGAAAAAATTCCGGCCCTTGTGCGAGACATGGCATCCCAGATTGCGCCTTTAGGCCCGGCCCGGCTTTTTGCCGACAGCCTTGCGGCAGGCGGGGAATCGGGCAGGGATTCTTTTCCGGCAAGGGCCTGAAACCTAAAGGAAGCTTGCAGGAGGTCAGCGCATGGCACAAAAACCAAAAGTCGCCATAACATGGCTTGGAGCCTGCGGCGGCTGCGATATGGCAGTGGTGGATCTGGACGCTGGGCTTCTGGATGTGGCCGACAAGCTGGACATTGTCCTTTGGCCTGTTGCCCTGGATTACAAGTACCAGGATGTTCAGGCTCTTTCCGATTGCAGCCTGGCCCTTGCCATAATAAGCGGCTGCGTGCGCAATGACGAGCACCTGGAAATTGCCCGGCTGCTGCGGCAAAAGGCAGGGCTTGTGCTTGCCCTTGGTGCCTGTGCCTGCTTTGGCGGCACGCCGGGCCTTGCAAATTTTGTTGGCCGTCAGGAAATACTGGATTTTGTTTACAGGGATGCGCCGACTGTCGAAAACCCGGAGGGAACCATTCCCCAGGAAAAAAGCCTTGTCAACGGCCACGAACTTACCCTTCCGGCCTTCCACGAAAAGGTGCGGGCCATAAAGCAGGTCATAGATGTGGATTATTTTCTGCCCGGCTGCCCGCCTCCACCCCACCTCATAAGCCAGGCCATAAATGCCGTGCTTGCAGGGGACCTGCCGCCCAAAGGCTCTGCCCTTGCCCCCCGCCGGGCCTTGTGCGATGTGTGCCCGCGTAACCGCAAAAAGCCCGCGCGCCTGGAAATCCATCAGATAAGGCAGATTCATACCATTGAAACAGACCCGGATTACTGTTTTCTGGAGGAAGGCATTCTGTGCATGGGGCCTGCCACCCGAAGCGGCTGCGGAGAAACCTGCATACGCAACAATATGCCATGCCGGGGCTGCTTCGGCCCGGTTGCAGGTGTGGAGGACGCAGGAACAAAACATCTGTCCGCCCTGGCATCCATTTTAAGAACAGAGCAGTATTTTGATCTGGCCCAGCTTGTGGAAACAATTCCTGACCCGGCAGGCCTTTTTTACCGTTTCACCCAGCCCGTATCCATACTGGGCAAGGCTGCATTGAAAATGCACCCCCTTGACAAGGAGCGCCCATGAGCAGCCGCATAACCATCAACCCCATCACAAGGCTTGAAGGCCACGGCAAGATAGAGATATTCCTTGATGACAGCGGGAATGTGGAAGATGCCTACTGGCAGGTCACGGAGTTGAGGGGCTTTGAGGTTTTCTGCCTTGGCCGGCCTGCAGAGGAAATGACCCGCATTGCGCCCAATATCTGCGGAGTATGCCCTTCGGCCCACCACATGGCCGCCACCAAGGCATTAGATGCCCTGTGGTCTGTTGAGCCGCCCCTGCCAGCGCGCCTCATCCGCGAGCTGGAATACAACGCCTTCTTCATTGAGGATCATTATGTCCACTTTTTCTTTCTGGCAGCCCCGGATCTTCTGCTGGGGCAAGACATTGACCCGGCCCTGCGCAACATTGTTGGCGTGGTGGGCAAGCTGGGCAGGGAAATTGGCGAAAAGGTCATAGACATCCGCAAGAAAAACCGGGACATCATCCGACTTGTTTTCGGCAAGGCCCCTCACCCCGAAGGCGGGCTTCCCGGCGGCGTGCCTCGCGCCATCCGCCCTGAAGAGCGCGACATTATCCGCAAGACGGCAGATCAGACCCTGGATTTCGCCCGGTATGCCCTAACCCTTTTCAAGGATTTGATTTTAAACGACAAGCACTTTGGGGAAATGTTACACAGCCCGGCCTATCAGTTGGATCTCTGCTCCATGGCCCTTGTGGATGAAAATGACAAGGTGGCCTTTTATGATGGCAAGGTGGCTGTTTGCGATGTGGATGGAAGCCGCCTGGCCCTTTTTGATCCCAAGGATTACGCCAGCTTTATTGCCGAGCATGTGGAGCCGTGGACCTTTGTGAAGCTGCCCTTTTTAAAGGAAAGGGGCTGGAAGGGCCTTACCCCCGGCCAGGGAACAAGCCTTTATCGGGTTGGCCCCCTGGCCCGGTTGAATGTTGCAGGCGGTATGGCCACCCCCCTTGCCCAGGCAGAACGCGACAAAATGTTCGAGTTTCTGGGGGGCAGGCCTTCGGGCCATACCCTTGCCTTCCACTGGGCAAGGCTCATCTGCGCGCTTATGGCTGCGGAAAGAAACTGCGCCATCGCAAACGCGGATGAGCTTACAAGCCGGGACATCCGCAACATGAATCTGCAACTTGTGCAAAAGGGCATAGGCTGTGTGGAAGCCCCGCGGGGTACCCTTTTCCACCACTACGAAACTGATGAAAATGGCATTTTAACCAAGGTTAACCTGGTTGTGGCCACCCAGCACAATGCAGGCCCCATATGCCTTTCCGTTAAAAATGCAGCCCAAAGCCGCATAAAAAACGGCAAGGCAAGCCCAAGCCTGCTTAACGAGGTGGAAATGGCCTTTCGGGCCTACGACCCCTGCCTGGCCTGTGCCACCCACAGCCTGCCGGGCCGCATTCCCATCAAAATCGTCATAAGGGACAAAAATGGCTGCCTGCTGGATGAGGTCTCGTCGTGAAAAAGAAGTCCCACGCCCTGCTGCTGGGGCTTGGCAGCCCCATTTTGTCTGATGACGGGGTGGGCCTGCGCATTGCAGAGGCCTTAAAGGGCCGAATTGACGGGCTGGACACGGAAAAAAGCGCCTTTGCAAACCTGGAAATACTGGAAAAGGCCCGTGGATACTCCCTTTTGTTTGTGGTGGACGCCCTTTTGGATGAAGGCAGCAGCATTGGGGAGCTGCGCCTGGTTTCCCCCTGGGAGGCGGGCCGCCACACAGCATCCTCCCACGGCCTGGATCTGATTTCGGTTCTTGAGCTTGGCCGCAGCCTTTTTGGGCAGGAGATGCCGCAACTTGCCCGGATTTATGGCATAACAGCAGGCTGCGAAATAGCCTTTGGCAAAGAGCTTACCCCTGCTCTGGCCGGGCTTTTTCCTGGTCTTGTGGAGGCGGTTGCCCATGACATCCGGGCATTTCTGGCGGCCGCTGACAGGAAAGGCCAATAAATATGTGCATTGCCGTGCCTGCAAGAATTGAATCAATAAACGGCCAGCAAGGTGTGGTGGATGCTGGCGGGGGAGTGATGCTGCCCGTAAACCTTTCCTTAATTGAAGAGCCTGCTGTGGGTGATTACATAATTGTTCATGCAGGTTTTGGCATTCACAAGATGGACCCGGCCAGGGCGCAAGAGGCCCTTGAGATTCTCAAAGCCCTGGCAGGTATGGACGATGACCCTGAAAACGCTCCCTTCCAAGAAAATTCATGAGCAACAGGAGCAAAAACCTTTTTGGCGCCAATTCCTGCAAAAACCCGGACAAGAATCGCCAGGCCCTTGTCATAACCGTAAGCGGCACTGTGCAGGGTGTTGGCTTTAGGCCCTTTGTATATCGCCTTGCAAAGGAAATGGGCCTTTGCGGACAGGTGGCGAACACCTCCCTAGGTGTCAGGATAGAGGCCCAGGGCCATAAAGATTGCCTGAAAGCCTTTGTAAGGCGCGTAAAGGCCGAGGCCCCGCCCCTTGCCCGCATTGAGCGGATAAAAACAAAAAAAATCCCCTTGTCAGGCCTTTCAAGCTTTTCCGTTAAGCCAAGTCTTGCGCCCAGCCCTGCCCGGACAGGCCTGCCCCCGGATGTGGCGGTTTGCGATTTCTGCCTTGCCCAGGTCTGCGATTCTGACGACCGGCGCTTTGGCTATCCCTTTACCAACTGCACCCAGTGCGGGCCGCGCTTTACCATTGCCCTTGGCCTTCCTTACGACAGGGCCGCCACCTCCATGCAGGGCTTTGCCATGTGCCCGGAATGCCTGGCGGAATATTGCAACCCCAATGACCGGCGCTTTCATGCCCAGCCCAATGCCTGCCCCCAATGCGGGCCAATGGTGAGCCTTTTTACCGCCGACAAGGAGGCGGTGAAAACAAAAGATCCTGTGGGGGAGGCTGCCCGCCTCATAAAAAATGGTGCCATTGTTGCAATCAAGGGGCTGGGAGGTTTTCATCTCTGCTGCGATGCCGCCAACCCGCAGGCTGTGGGGCTGTTGCGAAAAAGAAAGGCCCGGCCCGCAAAGCCCTTTGCTGTTATGTGCGCGGACCTGGAGGCTGCAAGGGCTGTGGCTCTTTTTTCCGTCACAGAAGATGCCCTGCTCAAAAGCCCGGCCCGGCCAGCGGTTCTTGCCAAAAAGCGGGCAGGCTCGCCCCTGGCCGGGCAGGTTGCCCCAGGGCTTTCCCATGTGGCTGTAATGCTTGCATACACGCCGCTTCATCATCTTCTGGTCAAAGATTTTTCCGCTCTTGTTATGACTAGCGGCAACATAAGCAACCAGCCCATCTGCACAAAAAATACGGAAGCCTTTGACTGCCTTTCGGGTGTGGCGGATTTTTTTCTGGTTCACAACAGGCCCATTGTTGCTGCCTGCGATGATTCGGTGATGAGGGCTTCAGGCCGCAGGCCCATTTTTTTGCGCCGCAGCAGGGGCTTTGTGCCTGCCCCGGTTTTTTTAAGGCAAAGGGTTCTGCCTGTGCTTGCCTGCGGTGCATGGCTTAAGAACACCGTTTGCCTGGCAGATGGCGACAAGGCCTTTTTGAGCCAGCACATAGGAGGGCTTGAAAGCCTTGAGTCCAGGCGGTTTTTCCTTGATGTCATAGCTCATCTGGAAAAAATCACCCAAATTCAGCCGGAAATTGCTGCCTGCGACCTGCTTGCCGGGCATCCGGGCCTGGAATATGCAGGGGGGCGGGGCCTTCCTGTTTTCCGCATAGGCCATCACCATGCCCACATTGCTTCCTGCATGGCGGAAAACCGCTTTTGCGGCCCGGTTATAGGCATTTGCGCAGACGGCGCGGGGCTGGGGCCGGACAACACCGTGTGGGGTGGAGAGACTCTTCTGGCGGATTTTATTTCCTGCAAAAGGCTGGCCCACCTTGAGCCAGTTGCCCTGCCTGGGGGCGATGCGGCTGCCCGCCAGCCCTGGCGCATGGCTTTAAGCCACCTGGCAAATGCCTTTGGCGAAAATGCGCCCCAAGCGCCAGCCCTAGCCGCCATACCTAAAGAGCATATAAATATTGTGTGCAAAATGATAAAAAGGGGCATAAACAGCCCTGTCACAACAAGCCTTGGCAGGCTGTTTGATGCGGTTGCAGCCCTTTGTGGCATCTGCCTGGAATCGGCCCACGAGGGCCATGCGGCCATGCTGCTGGAGTCAATTGCCCATCAAAAGGAAAGGCAGACCTACGAAATCCTTTCAAAAGATACTTCGCCAAAGATAATTCCAGCCGGGCAAATTGTCCGGGCTGTTGTGGCAGACATCCACAGCAAAGTTCCGGCATCAATAATAAGTGCCCGGTTTCACAACACGGTTGCACGGGTTTTTACCCAATCCTGCCTTTATTGGAGCAAAAAAACCGGCGTTAAAACAGCGGCCCTTTCCGGAGGGGTCTTTCAGAATGCCCTGCTTTTAAGGCAGATGATCCGCCTTCTCAAGGAAGGCGGCATGGAAAAAGTGCTCATCCACAGGCTTGTGCCAACAGGGGACGGAGGCATAAGCCTGGGACAGGCTGCAGTAGCCGCAGCCCTGGCAAAAGAGGGCAAGGCAAAGGGAGCCTGATCGGTCTTCAATGCTTCACTTTTTGTCCCGAAGCGTTGGCTCCGTGCCTGCAAGCAGGCGGGCAATGTTGGCCTGATGGCGGACAAAGACAACAAGGGCCATGATGGCGAAAATAAAAACTGTGAAGAAGGGCAGACCGAAAAGCCAACCGAAAAGTGGCAGGCAGGCTGCTGCGGCCAGGGAGCCAGCCGAAACCCGGCCCCCTATAATCAGCGCCAGAATAAAGGCCCCAAGGGAAGCCCCAAGGGTGATAGGAGAAAGCACAAGGGCTGCACCGGCGGCTGTTGCAACACCCTTGCCGCCGCCTTTCAGGTAAGAATATGCCGGAAAGCAGTGGCCCAGCAGGGCAAAGAGGCCGACCACAGGGGCAAGGTGGGGGTTTGCCGGGGCTAAAAAAAGGGCCAGGGCAACAGGGATTGCGCCCTTGGCTGCATCAAGGGCCAGGGTGGCGGCCCCCAGGGCTTTGCCGTGAATGCGGTAAACATTGGTGGCCCCGATGTTGCCGGAACCCTGCGCCCGGATATCTGAAGCTGTTTTCCAGCGCACAAGCAGAGCACCAAAGGCTATTGAGCCAAGAAGCCAGGCCCCCAATGGCAGCAAAATCCATAGAATCATAAAGCTGCTCCTTATTGTTGCAGGCCAAAGCCAAGAAACAATATTGGCAAGAATGCCTTTTTTTGGCAAAAGGGTCAAACAGGGCGGGAAGCTTAATTTTGGGGCCTGCCCCTGCCCAAAACCTTGACACAGAGCCAAAAAGACAATACAACTCCAGCGTTTTAACTCAATTAACTGTTTTGACAAGAAATTTATAGTGCCAACATGAAAAATGAAATAATCGGAATTTTAAGGGAAGCCATTGACAGGGCCTGCCAGCAGGGCCTTCTTCCCCAGGCGGATTATCCCTTGCCGAGCCTTGAGGAGCCAAAGATTGAGCAGCATGGCGATTTTGCCACCAACTGGGCCATGGTTTGCGCAAAAGCGGCCCGCATGGCCCCTGCCAAAATCGCCAGGATTATTCAGGATTCTGTGGATGACAGGCAGGGCGTAATCGAAAAAATTGAGGTGGCAGGACCGGGCTTTCTCAATTTTTATGTGCGCCGGGAGGCCTGGAACAGCGTGCTGGTTGAGGTTCTGGAAAAAGGCGTGGATTTTGGCCGCAGCAACCTGGGGGAAGGGCAAAAGGTTCAGGTGGAGTTTGTTTCCGCCAATCCCACAGGCCCCCTTCATGTGGGTCATGGCCGGGGCGCGGCTGTGGGGGACAGCCTTGCCAATGTGCTTGCCGCCACGGGCCATGCTGTGCAGCGGGAATACTACATCAATGATTCGGGCCGCCAGATTCGCACTCTGGGTCTTTCGGTCTATATGCGGGCCAAAGAGCTTGGCGGAATTGCAGTGGATTTTCCCCAAGACGGCTACCAGGGCGATTATATCCGGGATCTGGCTCAAGATGCCCTGAATAAACAGCCCGGCCTTCTGGAAATGGGTGAAGATGAGGCCATTGCCTTTTGCGCCAGATTTGCAGCAGAGGCCATTCTTGCGGGAATACGCAAGGATTTGGAGGACTTTGGGGTTCGTTACGACCGCTGGTTCTCCGAGCAGAGCCTATATGATTCCGGTGCTGTGGAAGAGGCCCTGGCCTTTTTCAAGGAAAAGGGCCAGATTTACCAGAAGGACGGGGCGTTCTGGTTTGCCACGGAAAAATACAATGATGAAAAAGACAGGGTTGTTGTGCGCGCCAACGGCCTTACCACCTATTTTGCTTCGGACATTGCCTACCACAAGAACAAGTTTGATCGGGGCTTTGAGCGAATAATCGACATCTGGGGGGCAGACCATCACGGATATGTGAACCGGATTAATGCG
This sequence comes from Desulfobacterales bacterium, assembly GCA_020060085.1. Classification (GTDB taxonomy): domain Bacteria; phylum Desulfobacterota; class Desulfobacteria; order Desulfobacterales; family Desulfatibacillaceae; genus JAGVAW01. The sequence continues at coordinate 269 of JAGVAW010000345.1, read as the reverse complement.
GCTGTCCAGGCTTTGGGCAGGCAACAGGAATCCTTTACCGCCCTTCTTGTGACCCTTGTTAACCTGCTTCGGGGCGGCCAGCCCCTTGCCATGAGCACCCGGTCTGGCGAGTTTGTCACACTGAAAGAGGTTGTTGATGAGGTGGGCAAGGATGCTGCAAGGTTTTTATTTCTCACCCGCCACCACGACAGCCCCCTGGATTTTGACTTGGAGCTTGCCAAGGAAAAATCCAACGACAACCCCGTGTTTTATGTGCAATATGTTCATGC
>JAGVAW010000236.1 GCA_020060085.1 Desulfobacterales bacterium | reverse complement strand
GCGTTCCCCTTGAGCAGGCGGCAGAAAAAATATGGACAGGCGATGAGGCCCTTAATGCGGAAATTTTAACCCTAACGGCGCAAAACAGCGCAGGCAAAGCCCTTATCATGGGAATTGCGCCGGTGAGCAATGCAGCTCAAATTGTCAGCGCCCGCGCCCTTCCCCTTGCCTCCACGGCAATTAAAAACCGCCCGGCTTTGGATACCGGGCTTATGGGTTTTATGGTCATTGCAGCAGACCCCTTGCAGCCGGTGCAGGTGGATATTTACCTGGACCCGCCTGCCCCGCCAGGCTCAAGCTGGTACAAGCATGACCCCATTTCCGGGTGGAGGGCCTTTGCCCACGCCCGCTTTTCCCCAGACGGCAAAACCGTGCGCCTTACCCTTACAGACGGCGACCCGGAAAAAGGCGATGTGGACAGGGTGGCTAACGGCGTGATTGTTGATCCGGGCGGAGCCGTGTTTGGCAAAAACACCCCTGTACCCCCAAGCCAGGAAGCAGGAATAGGCGCTGGCGGAGGGTGCTTTGTCCAGTCCCTGAAAAAAGCAGGAAAATAATTGCAAGGCCTTTAAGGTCCTGCAAAAAGAGGCGCTTGCCCTTGATGTTGCTTTGACGGATTCCAACCGGCAGGGCAAGAGCCTTGGGCTGCGCCTGCGAAACTCCAACAACAGCATCAGCAGGGGATTACTGCCAAGTCTGGACAAAGTTTTGCTTTTGCCTTAAAATCAGGCTGCCTTATAAATCCAAACAAAGCCTGGTGAAGCCATGTCTTTTGAAACTTACGAGAAGGCGGGAATAAGCGTTTCCCAGTCGTATTTTGGTGTTTCGGACGGAGTGGAGCTTCTGGTGACCGCCTTTGAGCCGCCACAAGCCATGTCCGGCGCACCCACCCTTGTTTTTGTTCCGGGCTGGATATCCCTTTTAAGCGGCTGGCACGAGGTTCTTAACCAGTTATGCCCCTGCTGCCGGGTGCTCTACATAGAAACCCGCGAAAAGAAAAGCGCAAGGCTGCCCTCTTTGAAAAGGGAATTCACTGTTGAGCGCATGGCAGATGACATAATCGAAGCAGTGGAAGCCCTTGTGCCCCAGGATGCGCCCTTGTGCTATGCAGCAAGCTCGCTGGGGGCCACGGTGGTTCTGGAGGCCATGAGCCGCCAGGCCCGCGCCCCAAAAGCCGCCATGCTGGTGGGGCCTATCGCCCAAATGCACTTTCCGGCCCTTGGCCTTGCCTTTGCCAAAATACTGCATCCATCCCTGTTTTTTGTGTTCAAGCCCTGGCTCAAGTGGTATCTGGCCAATATCCGCTGCGACAAGAAAAAAGAGCCGGAGCAGGTTGCCAAATACTTTGCCACCATTGATGCTGCCGAGCCTGCCCGCTTAAAGAAAAACGCCTTTGCCATAAGGCATTACAGCCTGTGGGAAAAGCTGCCCAAAATCGGAGCGCCCGTTACAATTCTAGGCGCAAAAACCGACAAGGTTCACGGCCTGGAAACTTTGGAGAAAATAGTAGCGACCCTGCCTGCCGGTCAGCTTGAAGTTCTTGAATCCAATAAGGAAACCCACAGCGGGCGCTGCGGCAAAATAATGGCGCAGATCATTGCCGGGGTTTAAGGCAGCTCACTTTAAAAAAGAGCTAATTGCAAAACTTAAAATTTATTGCGGGGGAGGGGCGAGGTCGCTCTTGAGAAAGCCAGGTTGAGGCATACGGCCTTTTTTGGGCGCAAAAAAATTCCCCGTAAAAAGCTTTGATTTTGCAATTTGTTCAAAAGGCTGTCAAATTTTTCCCTGCCCTATTTTTCCTGAATCTTAAGAGGCATAAGGTTCTTGCCCCGCTCCTTAGCAATTTTGAGCATAAGCTCCTGCACGCCAACAGGCGGGGTGCGGTGCCTGCTGCTGTCAACAGGCAGAAGGCTCAAGGCGTCTTCCGGGCACTCTGTAACGCAAAGCCCGAAGCCTATGCAGCGGTTCAAATCCACAATGGCCGTGCCATCCTCGTCGCTAAAGTTGATGGCATCCATCTGGCAGCGCTCTGAACACAGGCCGCATCCTGAACAAAGAGATGAATCGCATTGGGCATAGTAGTTTGTAAGCACGGCCCTTGCCGGTTCGGGCAAAAGCTTTAGCGAGCGCAGCACACCGCAGCAGTCGCCGCAGCAGTTGCACATTCCCCCAGGGTTGGTCACATTAAAGGGCTGGGTAACAAGCCCGGCCTTCTGTGCGCCCTTTAGGGCGGCAATGGCCTCATCCAGGCCCACAAAACGGGCCAGGCCGTTCTCCACAAAGTAGTCTGCATGGCTGCCGAAAACAAAACATACCTCCAGCGGCTTGCCGCAGCCTTTGTCCACAAGCTTTTGCTGGGTGCGGCATATACAGTTTGCAAGGGCAATTTTCTTCTGGCTGCCCAATATCTTTACAGCATCATCGTGGGCAGCAACAGGGTGGGTCACGCTCACTGCCTGGTTAACCGGAATTGTGCGCATGGGCAGGGTGGTTTGCCCCAGGCTTGGAACAAAGGCTTCCTCAAAATATTGCTCCACCATGCCTGCAAGCTCCTTATCCATGTTGCCAAGCTGGAACTCGTAGGAGCCTACAACAAAGGGAACCGCTGCATAGCGCACGACATTGTTGCGCCGAAGGCGGAAAATAAGGCCTTTTTGTGCCATTTGGGCAAGCTGTTGGGCGGTTTTTTCAGTATTTCGGCCCGTGCGCTCCGCAACAGATTGCGCCTCCTCCAGAAAGAGGGATAAATCCAGATAAAGGGCTGCCTCCTCCGGCAAAAAAAGCCTTTTTAAAATGCGGATTTCCACACCGGATTGGGTTTGCGGAAAGCCAACAGAATACTGATCCATCTGCTGCTGCAATGCCCGATAAATATCATCTGTCATAATCGCCTCCGGCAAAGTTTGGGCAAGTCACAAGAATATTTGGTGAAAATCGGCAGAAAAAAAATCAAGGTTGCAAATCCTGCATCCAGTTCTATTATTATAAGGGATATGGCCAATTGTTGCACCTTAAGTGTTTGACCCCTTTTTTTCAACCCTTGGTCACAAGAGGTGTTTATGCACGAGATGGGCATTGCCATGCAGATTGTGGACATAGCCAGGTCCGCGATTCCGAAAAATATTTCCGCTCCTCGGGTTGAATCGGTCAATCTCAAGGTGGGCAAGCTCACAGCCATTGTTCCTGAAAGCCTGCGCTTTTGCTTTACCGTGGTCACAAAAGATACGCCACTGGAAGGCGCAAGGCTAAACATTGAGGAGTTGCCTGTAGTAGCCCTCTGCGAGGAATGCCGGGAGCAGAGCACCATAGACAATGCAGATTTTTCATGCCGCAAATGCAAGTCCGGCAAGCTTAAAATCCTTTCCGGCAGGGAGCTTACGGTCAGCTCCATTGAGCTTGCGGAAGACTGATTGCTTTTTTCTAAAGCCCTGGCTCCAAATGCAGGCCTTTTGCCTTCCTGTTTTGCTTTTTTTATGTATGAAAGGGGATATTATGGAAGTTAAGGTGGTGCGCCGCGTGCTAGATGCCAACGAGACCATGGCCCAGGAAAACCGGCAGATGTTTGCCGAAAAAGGCGTTTTTGTGTTTAACCTGATGAGTTCGCCGGGTTCAGGCAAGACCACAATGCTTGTGGAAACCCTAAAACGCCTGGGTTCGGAGATTCCCACAGCCGTGATTGTTGGCGACATCTGCACCACAAACGATGCAGACCGCCTGGCCCAAACCGGCGTGGAGGTGGTTCAGATAAACACGGACCAGTTCGGCGGCGACTGCCATCTTGGCGCCCATGTCATTCGCAGGGCCTGCCAGGATATAAATCTGGATGCTGTGGACCTTCTCATTGTGGAGAATGTTGGCAACCTTGTCTGCCCGGCAGAGTTCGACATGGGCGAGGATCGCCGGGGCGTGGTGCTTTCCGTCACCGAGGGCGAGGACAAGCCCTTGAAATACCCCCTCATGTTCCGGGTCTGCGACATGGCCGTGTTGAGCAAAATTGACCTGCTGCCCTATCTGGATTACGATAAGGATCTGGCAGTCAAAAACATTAACACGGTCAACCCCAACATCCCGGTTTTCTGCCTTTCCACCCGCACGGGAGAGGGCTTTGAAGCGTGGATGGAATGGCTCAAAAACCAGGTGGCTGCCAAAAATAAATCCTGACCCTTTGCCAAGGAGAGGCCATGAGCGAAAAATCACTTTACGAGCAGCTTGCAGATAAGATCATGGTTCCTGGCTCAAAGCTTATTCCAGAGCTTTTTGCCATGCTTGTAAACGAAGATGAGGCCAGGATACTGCTGGCCCTGCCCGGATTTGCCACTGAACTGGCAGAAAAATTTGGCACAAGCCCAAAGGACATGGAGGCAAAGCTAAAAGACTTTTTCCACAAGGGCCTTGTGTTCAAGTCCATTAAGCCAGAAGGCGTTAAATACCGCATGTGCCGTGATATTGTGCAATTCCATGACGCCACCATCCTGTGGTCCGGCGCAGGCAGGGACTATTTTGACAAGTGGCAGATATTTATGGAAACAGAGTGGCCCGCCTATGCCAAAATGGTGGAAAGCGTCGTGCCACGGCCCTTCACCCGCATCATTCCCGTGGATCGCTCCATCACTCCCCGCACCCGGATTCTGGCCTTTGAAAGCGCAAGGGAGGTTATCGAGCAAAACGACACCATTGCCGTTACCCCCTGCACCTGCCGCCTCATTGCAAGAAAATGCGATTCCCCTGTTGAGGTCTGCCTTCAGGTAGGCAAGGCCGCAGATTACAACATAGAGCGGGGTACGGGCCGCAAAATCAACAAGGATGAGGCCCTGGAAATTCTCGTGAAATCCGAGGAAGCGGGCCTGATGCATGTGACCATGAACCGCTCGCATGACATGCACTTTATATGCAACTGCTGCGGGTGCTGCTGCATTGCCATGCCCATTATGATTGAGTACGGCACAAAAATGGTGGACCCCAGCCGCTTTTTGGCCGTGGTGGATGCAGATGCCTGCCAGGGCTGCGGCACCTGCGAGGACAGGTGCTGGTTTTCAGCCATAATTGTGGATGTGGACAGCGCCATAGCGGTTGTGGATGCAGAAAAATGCATGGGCTGCGGCGTGTGCCAGGTTTCCTGCCCGGAAGAGGCCATAAGCTTAAAGGAGGTTCGCCAGAAGGAATTTGTCCCTGCCGCCTGACAAGGCTTCAACGCTCCATAAGCCTTGCAGCACTATCTTTTTGCGGGGGGAAGCCTTTTAAAACAGCTTCTTCCCGCACTTCTTTTTAAAAGACACTGGCCATGTGCAAAAAGCATTCTCAAAACAGGATGCCTTTGGTGGTGCCTGGTATGGGCTTTGTGACAGGCTTTTCTGCCGCCCATTCTTGACAAGGTAGGCTTGAGTCATAATTTATCCCAATAAAAGTGGTAATCTTTATCATTTTGACAGGGAGGTTCTCTGTGGATACTGCAAGGCTGGAAGCCCGTGTGGTAAAGCTGGAAGAGGAGCTTGCCAAAATAAAGGCCTACCTTAATCTGGACAAGGAAAAATCCTCCAGGCCAGCCAGCCCCCATGAGGAGGCCGTTTTAAACGCCTTGAAGGCGGATGGAAAGCCCAGGCAGTCCATCTCGGCATTGAGAAACTCAATGGGTATGCAGGATTCAGACTTTGACAAGGCACTCATTGACCTGGAGCAGGCAGGCCGCATATCCCTCATTGAATCCGGGGGGTTAAGCCTTTCCCTTTCCAAGTCGGCCAGCGGCCTTATGGGCGATGACGGGCGATGGTTCACCCAGGTTGAGCTTAAAAAATAGGCTGTTAAGCAACTGCAAAAAACAGAAGGAGGAAATCTTAAAAAAGATTCCCTCCTAAAAAAGCTTACTCATGAAAAAGCCTACAGTTAAAAACTGAGCAGGCAGCTTTTTATTTTTGAACAAGAAAATCCAGCACTGCCTGGCGCTCTTCTTCGTTTAGCAGATCAGCTTTCTTGCTCATCATCCTGTTAACCGTCTGCTCCCAGGCTGCACGATCCTTCACTTTTTTGGCGGCCTCCACCCTTCCAAGTCCATGACATTGTGAACAGCGGGCGCTGACAAGGCTTTCTCCGTCATAACCCTGTGAGCTTATACCCTGGGTCGCCCCAAAGGCCATCAAAACGCCAATTGCAACTACAATTGCCAGCCATGACTTTTTCATGGGCTTTCTCCTTTTGTGTTGGGCAAGGCAAAAGCAACAAGGCCGCAGAACCGGACAACTCCCAAAAGCCGGTGTTGCTGGTATGCAGCCCTTGCTTACTATCGGGGCCCTGCATGAACCCCTTTTGCACATTATGGCAAAAAGCCTTCTCTTTCAGACTCTTAAAAGAGCAAGCTGGTTGCTTATCATTCTGGCGTGGCCCATTTCCTCGCGGATTATTTCATCCACCTTGCATTTGTCCGCCTCTGTGCCCACCATTTCCCTCATGCCGCTGTAAAAAGCAATGGATTCCTGCTCGCGGGAAAGGGCAAATTCCAGCACTTCCTTGAGATCCGCATCCGAGCAGGTTCCATCCTGGCCCAAGGAAGGCTCCTTGTCCGATGAAAAAACACGCCTGTCCGCCAGGGATTTGAGGTACATGGCGGTTTCGCCTTCCGGGTCAAATGTGGTGGAAACGCGGCTCTTGCCTGGAAGTTCGGCCCGCATTTGGCTAAAGGCCTCCTCGTGGCCTTCCTCCATTGCTGCAAGCTCTTCCAAAAGCTCGCGGGTCTTGTCGCAACTGACACTTTTGGCTGCCTTGCGGTAAAAGGCTGCGCCGTTTTTCTCTATTTGTGCGGCCATTGCAAAAATTTCATCCGGCGAAAAATCAAAACCCATTGCATTTCCTTTCTCTTTTTTGCACCTGCTGGTTGGCCCCGTTGGTTTTGGTGGCCTTTACAGTTTCATTTTACCTTTAAGCGGTATTGTTAAGCCGATTTTTATTAAAACAAGAACCCGGCCCCTTGGGGCTTTGGTTTAATGCAATGTAATTGCAACCGCAGGGCTTGTCAACGGCGCACAGGGGTTTTAAGCGCCGGGCCAAACAGCGTTTTGCATAAATATCCCGCAATAAAGGTCGGTTGGAATTATGCCTTCAGGGGCGTGTTCCTTTGGAGGGAGGAATCACAATCCTGCGTTTTTCCGACTCTGGATGCTGGCGGAAGAAAATGGCGGTGTGCCCAACAAGTCCCACAAGACAACTGTTGGTGGCAGCAGCTATGGCAGATGCAATTTCCTGCTTTTGCTCCTTTAGCTTGAAGTCAACAAACTTAACCTTGAGAAGCTCGTGGTCGAGCAGGGCGCTGTCCACATTTTTGGCCAGGGAGCCGGAAAAGCCCTTGTGCCCCACCTGGACAATTGCTTTGAGTCCGTGGGCCTTTCCCCTTAAGAATTTGCGTTGAGAAGATGAAAGTTCCAAATTTTTCTGCTTTGCCTTTTGGTGTTTATGGTTCTTTTGCCCATAGCCTTATCCCAAAGATGGAAATATAGTACATTCCCATGTGCCGGTAAATGGTTATTCCGGTTGTTGCATGAAAAAGGCCTTCATTTTTTGCAGACAGCGAAAATCATTCCGGCATAAAACGGCTTTTTACCCTGTGTTTGCGCAAAAGCTCGTAAAGCCTGGGCACGGAAAGCCCGGAGATATCCGAGGCCTCCCGCACATTGCCGTCCGCCTGGCGCATGAGGGATACAAGATAGCTGCGCTCCGCATCCCCAAGAACATCCTTGCGGAAGCGTTTCCAGGGCTTGACGGGTTTTGACGGCTCTTCATCAGGCACAGGAGGGGCTGTTTCTTCAACCGGCTCCGGTACATTTTTAAGGCCCGTGCGCGCGGCATGAACCCGGATGTATTCGGGCAGATGCCTGCCAAAGAGAATGGATTCATCACGGGCAAGGGCAAAAACCCCATCCAGCGTATGAAAAAGCTCCCGCACATTGCCCGGCCAGGGATAGGTTTCCAGAACCTTGATAAAGCTTGCGGAAAGCTCCTTTTCCTCAACCTTGTATTCAGCACACCTGCGCAGCAGGTGATGGCGGGCAAGGGAGGCAATGTCCTCAATGCGCTCGCGCAGGGGCGGAATTCTTATGGTCACGCTGCGCAGCCGGAAAAGAAGATCCTCCCTAAAAAGCCCTCCCTTTACAAGCTCGTCCAGATTCTTGTTGGTGGCTGAAATAAGCCTAAAGTCGCTGGAAACCTCCGTGAGATCGCCCACAGGCCTGAAGCGCCGGTTTTCCAGTACCCGCAGAAAGGCCTTTTGAACAGCCAGGGGCAGCTCTCCCACCTCGTCCAGAAAGAGGGTTCCACCGTCTGCGTGCTTTATCAGCCCTGTTTCGGAGCGGTGGGCATTGGTGAAAGCCCCCCTGTTATGCCCCATGAGAATGCTTTCCGCCAGGTTGTCCGGCAAAGAGCTGCAATCCACCACCACAAAAAGCCGGTCAGCACGCTTGCTGTTCTCGTGGATTGCCCTTGCAAGAAGCTCTTTGCCTGTTCCGGATTCGCCGGTGACAAGAACATTGGCTTCGTTGGCCGCACACTGGGCTGCTATGCGCAGGCAGTTATGCAAAGCAGAGCTTTCTCCCACAATGGCAGGCCGTGCAAAACCGGCAAGGGGGTCGCGCACTATTTTCTGGGCGCGGTATTGAAGGGTGTTTTCCAGAGCCTGGTCCAGGGCGCTCAAGGATACGGGCTTTTGCAGGTAATCCCAGGCATTGGCCTTAATGGCCTCCTCTGCGCCCTGAACATCCGCATATCCGGTCATAACAATCACTTCGGGCGTGCCACGGCTTTTTTTGATGGCCGAAAGATAATCCAGCCCGCTGCCGTCAGGCAGGCGCACATCCAGAAACACAACATCAAAAGATTCCTGTCCGACCTTTTCCAGAGCGGAATCCAGGGTGTGAGCGCAGGCAACCAGATGGCCCGCATCCACAAAGACCCGTGTCAGGGAATCGCAGATTTCAATATCATCATCCACGATGAGCAGCTTGGCGGCTGACGCTTTCTTAATATTTTCCATGAAAAAACCCCTTCACAAAAGGTGGTCAATTGGCCGGTTTTTCCGGATGTCCGTTCGGACCGGCCTCATGTTCCCTCATAACGGCCCGGTTTTTGTCTTTAGGAACAGCCTTTAATATTTCTTTTGCGATCTCTTCTGCAGTAACGGGTTTCCGCACAACGCTTTTAATGTTTGGCAGGCGCTCTATCTGCTCCAGAGCGTTTTCCGAAAAGCCCGAACACAGAATCACGGGCAGATCCGGGCAGATGCTGTTGATGATTTTGGCAAGCTCAAGGCCGTTCATGTCCGGCATTCGTATATCCAGAACAACAGCATCAAAAAAAGAAGGGTCTTTTTTAATTTTTTCCAGGGCACTGCCTGCGGAAAGCTCGACAAAGGTTCTGTAACCAAGCTCATCAAGCCCGGCGGCAATGGCATTGGCAAGAATTGCCTGATCGTCCACAACAAGGATCTGCAGGGGGCGGGCCAAAGAATCCTGTGCTTCATCCCCGCCAACAAGAGCCTCATGTTGGACTGGAGCCTGACAGACAGGAAGCCACACATCAAAAATCGTACCCGCCCCGATACGGCTCTGGACCCGCAGGAAGCCACCAAGCTCAAGCACTATGCCATGAACCACGGAAAGGCCCAGCCCCGTGCCCTCTCCTATTTTGCGGGTGGTGAAAAAAGGCTCGTAAATGCGCTCCATCACATGGTGGCTCATGCCACAGCCAGTATCCTTTACGGAAAGGACAACAAACTCTGTATGAGTCGGCAGGTTAGAATAATCCTCATCTGCTTCTTCAAGTTTTGCGTTTTCCAGAAAAACCCGCAGCTCTCCGCCCGTTGGCATGGCCAGAATGGAGTTTGTGCAAAGGTTTAAAAGTATCTGCTGAATCTGGTGGGGTGTTGCCCGCACAATGTCATTTTCCGCATTTATTGAAACTGTTGCGGTAATGTTTTCCGGACATGATGCGCGGACAAGCTTTAAGGTTTCCTTTATAACCGGGGAAAGGGAAAATTTTTCCGGAGTATGTGCACCGGAGCGGCTGAAGGCAAGAAGCTGCCCAATCAGCTCCTTGGCCCTTTGAGAAGATTCCAGGGCCTTTTCAAGGGCCTGGCGCAGTTGGGGCGAATCAGCGGACTTTTTTATGCCATACTCAATGTTTAGCATTATGCTCATGAGTATATTGTTGAAATCATGAGCAACGCCGCCAGCAAGAGTGCCAACGGCTTCGATTTTCTGCATGGCAAAGCCCCGCCGGGCAAGCTCCACCTCGCGGGTTACATCGCGAACTGCGGCGATTATGCTTTTTATCCGACCCACATCATCTGTTGTCGGGCTGAAAAGAATGTCCAGCCAAAGGGCGCGGCCAAGACCGTTTTCCATTTCGCACCGCCCTGTGTGAGCCTGCCGGGTTTTAAGCGCAAGTCTCAAGGCAGCCATGGGCGATATGCCCTGACTTGGCTCCTTTTCCCAGCATTCCAAAACCTCTGCACAGTGTTTTCCGACTGCGCTTTCCCGCGCCAGACCGCATTTTTCCAAAAAGGGCGCGTTGAGGTCAGAAATTATGCCATTGGCGTCAACAATAAAAATTTCCTCTTGTATGCTTGAAAGGATATTGCGGAAGTAGTCTTCGCTCTTTTTTAAGGCCTGCTCAATTTTTTCCCGCTCAACAATGTCTGCCTTAAGGGCCTGATTGGCCTCCTCCAGATGCAGGGCAGACTGGCGGATTTTATCCACCAGGGAGTCAAAGGCATTGGAAAGGGCACCTATTTCATCCGTGCTGCCAAGGGTGAGCGCCAGAGGCGCAGTCTGATCCTTGCCCAGCGATTGAAGCCTCTGGGTAAGGGACATCACAGGCAAAAGAACCGTGCGCCGTACAATGTGGTGCAAAAGCAGAAAATAAAGTGCGCAGATAATTACCGTGGCTGCCAGGGAAAGGGATATCATGCGCAGACCCTGCTGGAAAATATTGCGGGGAATGTGAGCTGCAAGGGTAAAAATGGGCTTTCCGATGATGCTGGGAAGCACCGTAGATATTTCAAGGGTTTCCGATGAAGGTTTGGCAAGATAAATGGGCCGGTTGTTGTACAGAAAGACCGAATCTTCAGGGTCCGGAGGCCGCGGCTGGCCCAGAGAAAGGGTAAGCCGGGTCTGTTTGGCTATCCGCTCAAGGAGCCTGTCGTCCAGGAATATGCCCATCAAAAATGTTCCCTTGGGAGGGCCTTCATTGTTGCTGTCGAGAATTGGATATACCGCCACAATCATCGGCCCGTGGGAGCTTGGATAAAGCCCTGTTTTGGCGGCATCCTTGTAGGGTTGCCCCGGTTTTGCCTTGTAGAGAAGCGGATGTGTGATGTGCAGCCTGTCTGCGGAAAGCTCTGGAAGGGTTATTTGGACCTCCTCTTCAATGTCCCATATCTGGCCCCAAACCAGATTGCCATGCTCATCATAAAGATTGAAAAGGTTTATGCGGTTATCGAAAAAAGATGCCGGCACCAGGTTGCTTTCAATGAAAAGGGCATTTTTATCCTGAATGAATTCATAGGTATGGTCCCACGCAGCCCAGTCCCAGCAGGTAAGGCCCAGGCGCTCTGCCTGGACTTCAATGGCAAGAATAGCCCGATCCAGATCCTGGGCCGCCTCTTTAAACTCCAGGCCTGAAAACCCCTCAAGAATGATATATCGGTGAAAGCCAAAAAGGGAGGCTGACAGCAGCACGAAAATAACAAGCAGCAGCAAAACCATTTTTCTTGCCACGGTCATGGCGCCTCTCCAAACAACAATCCGCTTTCAGGGCAACCGGGAAAGGGAATCTACAGGCGCAAAAAAGGGCTGCTGCCAAAATTTTTCAGATGAGCCGGGCACCCGGAGCCCTTATTGCAATGTGCCAAAAAACAAGCTTTAAACTAATAGAGAAAATAAATAGGAAAGCCAACTATAGCAAGAAAAGAACAATAACTTTCAAGGTAGCAGGAACTCCTAAAAGAGCTTACCCGGACTGAAAATTCTTTTGCGCCCTTTTCCTAAAAGGAGCGGTTTTGCCTTAAATTAAGATAAAATATCAGGATAAAGCAAGTGCCGCTCTGCCACGAATAGTTCTTGATCGGACGGAGAAAATTCTTTCCACCATCCAAAAAGTTATGCTAATTACATAATTTTTAAGGCTCAATGTCAAGCATTTTTATTCACCAGGGTCTTTAACCCACCTAAAAAATGGCATAAAATTGAATGTGGAAAATAATCAATTTGTTGGCACGGTTTTAGCTATATCAATGTTTAAGGCGAGGGTGGCCGGGCAGTGTCAGCAGCGCGTGGCAGAAAGGGGTTTAGGCAGATTAAGGGTGTCGGCGTCACCCTTATCGGCAAAACCTTCAGCATAACCCCCGTACACAGCCTGGCCCCCTCTCCCAATCGGCGCTTCCTGGATTTTTATGGATGTGCCGATTTTTTTGCCATTTTAGCTGGGATTTTGGGCCGGGCTATTTTTTAATGGCATCCAGCATGAGGCCGGGCAGGCCGGGGACGCGGCTCACCCGGACTTTTTTTATGGGGAGCTTTTTGGCAAGCTCGCGCATTTCCTCCATATCCAGGGAGGGGCCTGCCACCTTTACAAGGTAGAATATGCGGAATATGGGCTTTGCCAAAAAAGGCAGGGGGGTTTTTTGGGCCAGATAGGCCACATCTTCAAGGCGGCAGCCCCTATCCGCCTCCACCACCAAAAGTCTTGAGCCGGGTTTTAATACCCGCACGCATTCTGCCAACCCCTTTAACCTGTCGGGCCAGTGTTTGATGCAGCCAATGCTGACCACAAGGTCAAATTCATTGTCCGGCAGGGGCATATCCAGGGCAGATGAGGTGATGGCGCTCATTCTGGAGCCATAGGGTGCAAGGCGTTTTCTTGCGCGGCGAATCTGGTCGCCGGAGAGATCCACGCCAACAGCCCTTACGCCAGGCCGCCTTTTTGCCATGTATTCCAAAAGCTGGCCCCCGCCACAGCCCACATCCAGCACAAAGGCATCATCCATGCCGTCCATCAAGCCCAAAGCCTGCTCAAAATGGCTGTAAAAACCGGCCACGGACGGGGCGATAAAGTGGTCGTAAAACTTTGACTCCAGACGGGTATAGGGCCTTGTCGAGTCTTTGACCATGCCAAACAGGTTCATGGCAGACCTCCCTTTGGGCTGGGTTTTTCAATCAGGCTGTCTCCAGGGAGCCTATAAAGTCGCTGATTTTTTCGATTTTATTTTTTATACAGAATGCCCTTATTCCCTCAACTATGTCAATGCAGGCAGTTGGATTTACAAAATTGGCGGTTCCCACCTGTATGGCGCTTGCGCCCACAAGCAGGTATTCCAGAGCGTCCCTGGCATTGCTTATGCCCCCAAGGCCTATAACGGGAATGCCCACCGCCCCTGCTGTCTGCCACACCATGCGAAGGCCCACCGGCTTTATGGCCGGGCCGGAAAGCCCGCCGGTTATGTTGTGAAGCACCGGCCTGCGGCGGTCTATGTCCACGGCCATGCCGGTCAGGGTGTTGATGAGGCTCACCGCATCCGCTCCGGCGTCCTCCACGGCTTTTGCAATTTCAACAATGCTTGTTACATTGGGCGAGAGCTTGGCAATGACGGGTTTTCCGGTATTTTTGCGGACACCCTTCACCACCTCATGGGCCTGCCTTGGGTCCGTGCCGAAAACAACTCCGCCAGCCTTTACATTGGGGCAGGAAATGTTGACCTCCAGGGCTGCAACAGCTTCTTCACTGTCCAGGCGGCTGGCAATCTCTTCATATTCCTGACGGGTTTTTCCGTAGATATTGGCGATAACAGGAGTGTTGAAGGTTTTAAGAAGCGGCAGCTTGTCGGCAATAAAGGCCTCCACCCCTATGTTTTCCAGGCCTATGGCATTTAGCATCCCGCAGGGGGTTTCAACAATCCGCACAGGCGGATTGCCCGAAGAAGGCAGCAGGGACAGGCCCTTTACCACAATGGCCCCCAGCAGGCCCAAATCCATAAGGGGCGCAAACTCCAGGCCATAGCCAAATGTGCCCGAAGCACTCATGACAGGGTTCTTTAAAGTCAGCCCCCTGCCGATGGTCACGCCAAGATCCGGTTGACGGCTCATGGGCTGTGTCCTTAAAAAGGCGGTCAATAAATAAGGCCGGGCAAAGAATGTTTTTCAGCAGGCATCAGCCTGGCTTTGCGCGGCCAATCGTTTGTGAATTGCAGCCACCCTGGCCTTTAAATTGAGCAGATAGGCAGGCTCCGGCTGTTTGGGGTCGGGCTTGGGGTCGTACTCCGTGGCCCGGACTCGCGCCATGACCCTTTCCATGTCCCCATGCTCCTCATTTAACAGGCTTTCCACGCTATCCTTGAAAGCAGCGCATTGGCTCATGGCCTGCTGGATGTATCCTGCTGCATCCGATCCGGTTATCACGCCCCCGTGGCCCACACAAATCAGGTCCAGATCCAGCATTGCAAGCTTTTCAAGGGAAGTCTGGTACATATCATAATCCACAAGAAAATCAGCGTAAATATAGCCTGTTACATCAGGTATGCCCGCAGCCTCGGAGCTTATAAGCGCCTTGATTTGGGGCAGGTAGAAGCTTAAGCAGTCCCTTGTGTGCCCAGGGGTTTCAATAACCTGCACCGAAAGGTGGCTGGAAATTTCAAACTCAGATCGGAAGAGCGTCG
>JAGVAW010000298.1 GCA_020060085.1 Desulfobacterales bacterium | reverse complement strand
TTCGTTGACCCGTTAAGATACCCTGTTTATGCGACAAACTTTCTTGCAACCAACCAAATTAAAGGAAATCTGTTCACAGTTTTTGATTGGAGCCAATACGCAATATGGAAAAGGTATCCTGACAGCCAGGTTTTTATTGATGGGCGATTCAGGACAGTATATCCAGAATCAGTTTTGACTGATTATTTTAGTGTGAACCCTTTGGGCAATGACTGGGGCTTTTTACTGGAAAAATATCCGCCTGACATAATTTTGGTGCCTCAACTTCCTTATTTTCAGAATCTGATAAATCAGCAGGATTCTCCATTCCAATATATCTACTCGGATTTATTGTCCATTATATTTATTGCCAAAGAAGGGGTTAACCAGGATATACTTGAGCTTATGAAAGAAAACGGGCTTCAATATCCAAGGGATGAAATACAGCCCTATTTCCCCTGATATATATCTGACATGAGGCGAGTTTTTTTGACAGCCACTTTCAATCCGGTCTTCATGGCCCAAAACCGGACGGCATTGTAAGAGGAAATGACTCCAGACAACACAGACACCCATCAAGATTCAAATCGCCCTGTTTTAAAGGCCGGAATAATTTTCCTTCTTTTTCTTATCGTTGCGTTTGCAGTTTACCTGCCTGCCCTTGGCGGGCCTTTTGTTTTGGATGACAGACACAACATACAGGAAAATTGGCACATAAGGATACAAAACCTTGAACCCTCATCACTATTTAATGCGGGCATAAAAGGGCCCAGCCAATATCGCCCCCTGCCGAAAATCACTTTTGCCCTGAATTATTATTTTAACGGATACGATGTAAAAGGGTTCAGGGCAGTAAATGTTTTTTTTCATGCGGCAACAGCCTTTGGCCTTTTTCTTTTTCTTCTGGCATTATCTAAAACACCGGTAATGAAAAAGCAGGGTTCAGAGGCTTATGCCTTTTCACTTGCCGCCTCGCTGTTGTGGCTTGTGCACCCCCTGGCCACCCAGAGCGTTAACTACATTGTGCAGCGAATGGCCATAATGGCTGCGCTTTTCTTTGTTTTTTCCCTCTATTTTTTTGTGAAGGCGCGAATGGCTGCAAGCCCCGGCAAAAGGTGGATTTTCGCAGCAGTCTGCGCACTTTGTGGGCTTATGGCCTTTTTGTCCAAGGAAAATTCCGCCACGCTGGTATTTGTTCTTCTGCTTCTTGAATGGTGCTTTTTCCAAAAATTTTCTTTTCAGTGGGTCAAGGGATCCATTGTAAAAATTGCTTTAGTGGCACTTGCTTTCATTGCCATTGTCGCAATTTACACCGGTTTCAGCCCTCTGGAGATTGTTAACAACACATATCAGTTTAGAGACTTTACGCCTTATGAAAGAATCCTCACACAATTTCGAGTTATAGCCTTATATCTTTCCCTTATTTTCCTTCCATTGCCAGGCCGATTTACAATATACAGGGATTTTGATATTTCACATTCCATCATTGATCCATTATCAACACTTGCATCTCTCACGCTGCTTTTGGGGCTTTTTATTTTTGCTTTCCTGGCTGCACGCAGAACGCCTTTTTTGAGCTTTGCCATTTTCTTTTTTTTCATCACTTTAGCCCCGGAATCTTCCATCATCGGGCTGGAAATTGCTTTTGACCACCGCTTATACCTGCCGTCAATGTTGATTGTTGCTGCAATTGTGTGGCTTATCCAAAAGTTGATTTCATCCAAAAACTTCAGCATTATCATACTTGGGATCATGATAGCCGCATCTGCATTTGCAACTGTTGCTGCAAACCGGGTGTGGGCCGATGACATCACCTTTTTCAGAAATGCCGTAAAAACATCGCCTCAACTGGTTAGGCCCTGGACAGAGCTTTCCATTGCCCTTGTTAATGAGGGATTTGCCCAGGAAGCTGTTGATGCAGCGCAAAAAGCAACCCAACTGGATCCGGATGCTTTTTCTGCATGGTATAATTACGGAAAAATCCTGGCCCAGCCGGGCGTCAACCGTCTGGAGGAATCCGTTCTTGCTTTCAGGCAGGCTTTAGGCTTTCAGCAAAACTATGTTGCTTATTTTGGGCAGGGCGGCAATATTCACAATGATTTATACATAGTCCTCACTCAACTTGGCCGGATTGATGAAGCAGGAAAAGTTCTGGACTATGCCCTTTCCATGGAGCCGGAGCACCCGGATCTGCTGGGCAGCGCCGGACGCCATATGCTTTATACGGGCAATCCCGGCAAGGCTGTTGAGTACCTTAAAAAAGCCCTGGAGGTTGCGCCACCATCTGTCGAAATACTCAATAATCTTGCCATTGCATTCATGGCAACCGGGTATCATCAGCAGGCCTATCAGAGTCTCAATAAGGCCCTTGCGCACAACCCGGAAAATATCCCCTCGCTCTACAACATGGCCCGCCTGTATTCAGTTACAGGAGATGCAGACGGCGCAACAGTCTGGTTTTATAAATTACTTGATGCCGGATTTGATGACTGGCAAATGATTGACTCTGATCCGGGCATGGAAACCCTTCGCCTTACACCGGCTTACGAGAACGCAAAGGCCGCCTCCAGCGGTTTTTAGCCATCCATGCCCATATCACAAAGCCTGCCATGCCAACAAAAGGACTGCTGGCACGACAGTCACATTTTTTTTCGGCGGCGCTGCCGTCAAAGGAATTCGAGCTTGCATTACGAGGCGTTATATTGTAAATATCAAACAATATATCAACTTCTGAAACAAAAATGTTCACCTGCTAATACTGGAGGAAATCATGAAAAAACACTTCATCCCCTGGCTTCTCACAGCCGCGCTTTTACTTGCAGGTCCGGCGGCTATGGCCGGACAGGAAAATTACGGCTGCGGTCTGGGCACAATGATATTCGGCAATACCCACACCCTGTTATCCCAGGTTGCCGCTGCCTCCACAAACCAGACATTTGGCAGCCAATATTTTGGAATGAGTTCAGGAACATCTGAATGCAAGTCGCCTGAAAGCCTTGTTTACAGCCCACGGGTTAAGGTTTTTGTGGCCGAAAACATGGATAGCTTGGCTTTGGACATTGCCCGCGGCCAAGGCCTTTATCTTGAAGCCCTTGCTGCACTCATTGAGGTTCCGGCAGAAAACCGGGGCGAATTTTACTCATTGCTCCAGGCCAATTTTTCCTCCATTTATCCGGATGAGCAGGTTACAAGCGATGATGTGATATCGCACATAGCAGCTCTCATGTCGTGACAAAGATTGTTTTTTTAATGCCCCAAAGCAGTTCCGACAGGGGGAGGGCAGGCCGCTTGAACCGGCTTGTGCTTCCCCTTTTTTTTGTCCTTGCGATTTTGTTGTGCATGGCAGCAGGCCCTGGCGTATGCACAGCCCAGCCCAATAGCCCGGCCTGCGAAGCAGTCCTTCAAAAAGCCAAGGCCCAAAACCTTTGGCAGGACCCCTATTGGCATATCCTGCTTCACTATGCCCCATCCGGCACAGGTTACAAAAGCAGGGTGGATGATCCTACCTTTTTTTTGGCCGACCAGGGCAAGTTCGACCCCAAAGCAGAGCTTCTCGCCTTTATCAAGGTCCTTTTTTCTGAAGAAGATTCCCATGTATCCTGCCGCTTTGCAGCCCGCAGAATCTGGATAATGGAAAGCCTTGGGATAGCTCAAGAGCTTCTTGCCGCTCACCAATGCCCTGACTTTGAAGAGTGGATAAACTCGATGGATGCACACTCCGCGCATCTTGTTTTTGCTTCCGCGCACATCCAGAGTCCGGCGTCCATGTTCGGCCACACGCTTATCGTAATCCAGACCCAGTCCGGAAACAGGCTTCTCTGGCGGGCAGTCAATTACTCTGCCGTGACTCCTCCCAACGAAAACCCTCTTGTTTATGCCTTCCGGGGCCTTACCGGGCGCTACCAGGGTTATTTTTCCCTTGGCCCTTATTACGAGAAGCTTACCGAATACGCATTTGTAAGCCAGAGGGACCTATGGGAATACCCCCTTGACCTTACGCAGGGTCAAATCCGGCGTATGCTTTCCCATGTTTACGAGCTTTCTCAAATTTACTCGGATTACTATTTTCTGGATGAAAATTGCAGCTATACCCTGCTTTATCTTCTTGATGCAGCGAAGCCCGAACTGGCTTTGACCAGCAAAAAAGGCCCCTTGGTCTTTCCCGTAAACACGGTGCGCCAGGCATTGGATGCAGGCTTGGCAGGCCCGCCGGTCTATACCCCGTCAAGGGCGGCCATCATCCAAAATCTGGCGGATTCCATGCACAAGGATGATGTAAAAATGGCCCGGAAAGTGGCCAGGGGCGAAATTGCTGCAAAAAATGTCCTTGAAAGCGAAATATCCAGCCAGCGCCGGATTCAGGTTCTTAATCTGGCAGCAGAATGGCTTGGCTTCCTGCACACAAGCAACAGAATGCAAAAAGACACTTTTGTTACAAGATACAGAGCTGCCCTTGAGGCCAGAAGCCTGATTGGGACGGATTTTTCACCCCTGCCGGAGCCAAAGGCCCCGCCAAGCCCGGACAAGGGGCATGGGACCGGCCTTGTTGCAGCAGGGTGGGGTGTTTCCAACAGGGATGCCTTTATGGAGCTGCGGCTCCGGCCAGCCTACCACGACCTCTGCGACCCACAAACCGGCTTTGCACAAGGCTCCGCCATTTCCTTTCTTGATACAAGGTTAAGGTTTTTTGCAGACAAACAAAAAATTGAACTTGAATCGCTGGATTTGATTTCCATAAGCTCATCGTCTCCGCGGGATAAACTTATCCGGCCTCTCTCATGGGAGTTTAAGGCAGGCTGGCAGCAGCGAATTGTCCATGCAAAGGAAAAAAGCCTTGTGTTTGACATTGTTGCAGGCAGGGGCCTTGCCTGGGAATTGCCCCTTGTCGGCCTTTTTTATATGATGGCCAGGGGCGAGGCCGCTTTTTCCGGGGCGCTGGCAGACAATTACTCCCTTGCCGCAGGCCTTAAAGCAGGGCTGACAAGGCAAATTGGCCCCATACATTTTCATGCACAGGGTCAGGGGGCATATTCGCCCATTGGAGAAACCGGAGCAAGGTTTGAGGCAGGCCTTTGCGCAACCGTGCCAATTTCAAGAAACGCCGCCTTTGCATTGGATTACTCGCATCAGTCTGCCCACAGCTTTTCCCAAAACATCGCCCAAGGCCAGATAAGGATTTATTTTTGATGGTTAAGAGCATAGTCATATTTTTTTTGATTCTGCTTTTTACTCCTGCCTTTGTTGCGGCTCATGCACAAAATGACCCGGCAGACGAATGCGCTTTTTTCGGCCATGACATTTTGCCGCAAGAGGCTCTTGAACTTCTTAAAGAGGCCAAAAACTCCTCCTGCCCCCAATGCGTAAAGGCAAACCGCAAAAAAGCCAATACCCTTTTGAACAAGAGCTTGAGGCCGGGAAAAATTTTCTGTGTTGAAAAGGACGCCCCCCTGCTTGTGTACTCCCGGACCCCAAGCCTTCTTTTTTTGGAGGCAGGCCTTGTCCCGGAAGGATACCCCAAAATCGCGGTGCAGTTTCATACAGAGCAAAGGCATTGGCCCGGTGTTGAAAAAGAGGATTTTACCGATGATGCCCTTGCCGCCCTGCTGCAAGAAAGGGCAGGGGGGTTATGCTTTGTCGGCAAAATTTCCCTTGTTGCCTGCCCTTATGGAGATGGAGATGTTTTTTACTTTGATTCAACAGCCTACTGCCTTGTTGTGCACATCCGCTTTCTAAAAACGACCCCGGTTTCCTGCCCTTAAAAAACCCTGTTTCAGATACAAGCCCCATGACTGCTTATTGCCAAACTGATCTGCAAAAAAAACCGACTTAACCCGTAAATGCTCTAATTCCATAAAGATAGGCCTTGACATTAAATGGCCTGGTGGGGTAACTAACTGGTTAGTTAAACTAACTGGTTAAATATCTTCCGCCCTGTTTTTTGCGGAACAGCCTTAAAGCTTCCAGCAAGTAAAATTCCCCGGCTTCATCAGGCAAAATACCTGCCTGCAAATAATTTTGCCGGGGTTGGATTTTGTTGTCTGCCATCAGATTTTTTATAAGCCAGGTACAAGGGGGAAAAGCAATGAGCAGGGCCAAAACCAAGCCTCAAACAGAAAAAGAAGGCTCCATGCTTTTTAAAACGCCCATAGCCATTATCGGCATGGCCTCTTTGCTGCCGGATGCCCAAACAATTTCCCGCTACTGGCAGAACATAATGGACGAGGTTGACTGCATTAAGCCAGTCCCGCCGGACCGCTGGAAAATTGAAGACCTCTACGATCCAAATCCCCAGGCCCCGGACAAGACTTACAGCAGGGTAGGGGGCTTTATTCCTGAAACAGACTTTGACCCCATGGAATTTGGCCTGCCGCCAAATATTCTTGAAGTTACAGATGTCTCCCAGCTTCTTTCCCTTTTAGTTGCGCGCCAGGTTTTGGCCGATGCAGGCCTGGGCCAGGAAGAAAACCGCGAGCGCATGGGCGTTACTTTGGGTGTTGGTGGAGGCCAGAAGCTTTATATGCCGCTTACCACACGGCTCCAGTATCCCATCTGGCGCGAGGTTTTAAAAAGTGTTGGCCATAGCGAAAAAGACGCTCAAATTATCTGCGAAAAAATTAAAAAGGCCTACATACCCTGGGTGGAAAACTCTTTTCCGGGGATGCTGGGCAATGTGATTGCAGGCAGAATTGCCAACCGTTTTAACCTGGGCGGCTTGAACTGCGTTCTGGATGCTGCCTGCGGCGGGGGGCTGGCTGCCGTGAAAATGGCGGTGAGCGAGCTGGTGGAGCGCCGGGCGGATGTGATGATAACCGGCGGTGTAGATACGGACAACTCGCCCTTTATGTACCTTTGCTTTGCCAAAACTCCGGCCATGACCAAAAGTGAGAACTGCTCGCCCTTTGATGAGGATTCTTCAGGCATAATCATTTCCGAAGGCATTGCCATGCTTGCCCTGAAGCGTCTGGAAGATGCAAAAAGGGACAATGACCGAATATATGCGGTGATCCGTGGAATAGGAACAAGCAGTGACGGACGATTCAAAAGCATTTACGCGCCCAGGCCCGAAGGCCAGGCCCTGGCCCTGGAGCGGGCCTATGCTGATGCTGCCATTTCTCCGTCAAGCATAGACCTTGTGGAAGCCCATGCCACAGGCACCGCAGCAGGTGATGCCGCAGAATTTGAGGCATTAAAAAAGGTTTACCAAAAACATGGCGTGCAAAAAGGTGCTGTGGCCATCGGCAGCGTAAAGTCCCAGATAGGCCACACCAAGAGCACAGCCGGGGCAGCCGGGCTTATTAAGGCCGCCCTTGCCCTTCACCATAAGGTTCTGCCGCCCACCATCAATGTAAAAAGGGTTAATCCCAAGTTCGAGATGGAAAATTCGCCTTTTTTTGTGAACAGCCTTGCCAGGCCCTGGATCTGTCCGCCCCAAAAGCCCCGCCGAGCGGCTGTTAGCGCCTTTGGCTTTGGCGGAACCAACTTCCATTTTGTGCTTGAAGAATACGCTCACAGGGCACAAGGCGCATATCGCCTTCACGGCACCCAGCACACCATATTTTTGAGTGCGCCAAACCCGGCAGACCTTAAACTTGTGTGCCAAAAAGCCGCCCATGCCCTGGCAAATGATGACTCCCACAACTGTTTCAACATGCTGATCGCAGATTCAGACAAGCCCCTTGCCCCGGAAATGGCAAGGCTGGGCTTTCTGGCCTCAAGCCCTGAAGAAGCATCTGAAAAGCTTGCCAAGGCATTAAAAATATTAGATGAAAAACCAAATAATGAAAGCGTGCCTTTAACCGATGGAATTGTCTTTTATCCAAAGACTGTCAAAAAGGGCCTGTCCGCGGCCCTTTTTTCCGGCCAGGGTTCCCAGCATCTTTACATGGCAAGGGAGGCCGCCTGCTCCTTTCCGCAACTGATGGACGCCTTCTCCCTTTTTGCAGAAAGCTTCAATGCAGAGGGGCAAATACCTCTGGAGGAGGCGGTTTATCCCAAGCCGGTTTTTGATGCCCTGCAAAAAAAGGCCCTTGAAAAAAGGCTTGTAAGAACCTGCTTTGCCCAGCCTGCCATCGGAGCGGTGAGCATGGGGCTTTACCGCATTTTTGCAGATGCAGGCTTTTGCCCGGATTTTTTTGCAGGCCACAGCTTTGGCGAGCTTACAGCCCTTTGGGCTGCCGGAGTATTCTCCGATGCCGACTTTGCAGACCTTGCCCAAGCGCGGGGAAGGGCAATGGACACAGCCCCGGAAACGGAAAAAGACCCCGGAGGCATGGCTGCTGTTATGGGAAGGCTCGACAATCTGGACAAGACCCTTTCCCAATTTGAGGATATTGTTGTGGCCAATAAAAATGCCCCGGATCAGGTTGTCATTGCAGGCAATCAGGCCAGCCTGGAAGCAGCCTGCAAAAGCCTTTCAGGCCTTGGGCTTACGGTTGTCCGCCTGCCTGTTTCAGCAGCCTTTCACACACCGCTTGTGGCCTTTGCACAAAAGCCCTTTGCCCAAAAGCTCAAAGAAACTGCTTTTTTGCCACCAACCAGGCCGGTTTACGCCAACTCAACAGGCGGCCCTTATCCCAAAAAGCCTGATGAGTGCAGAAGCCTTTTTGCCGGGCAGCTTACTCAATCAGTCCTTTTCGAACGCCAGATTCTGGCCATGTATGAAAAAGGTGTCCGGGTATTTGTGGAGTTCGGGCCAAAAAGCGTTCTCACAAAGCTTGTGGGGCGCATATTGGGCGACAAACCATTTCTTGCCATTGCCACCAATGCCGGGCCGGGAGTTGATTCAGCCCTGGCGGTTCGGCAGGCAGCTCTCCAGTTAAGGGCAGCAGGCCTGTTGAAGAGCCCCTGCGATTGCTTTGCCGCACCGGATAACACCATAAGGGTTAAAAAAAGTCCTCTCACCGTTAAGCTCACCGGCGCCAATTTTGTGAGCGAAAAAACCCGCAAGGCATATTCGGATTCTTTAAATGACGGCTTTAGCCCGGCCCTGCTCAAAGCTTTACCAAAGGCAGAGCTTTGCGGAAAGGAAAAGCAAAGGCAGCCTGAAATCAAAAATCCTGCCAGGATAAAAGAATCCCACATACCGTCTTTGAGCCTTGTGCCAAAGGCAAAAACATCGGAGCCGCTTGAGCAAGCCCCGGCGCAACCCCACCAGTTTTGCAAGGAGCAGCCCATGCACAGCAATTTTGAAGCCCCAATGCCTGCCTCCATCAATGCCCAGGTCCATGCCTCCGGGCTTTTTGTGGAGCGCAGCCTTGAGCATTTCTGC
The DNA here is from genome assembly GCA_020060085.1 of Desulfobacterales bacterium. Classification (GTDB taxonomy): domain Bacteria; phylum Desulfobacterota; class Desulfobacteria; order Desulfobacterales; family Desulfatibacillaceae; genus JAGVAW01. The sequence goes on along the minus strand of JAGVAW010000298.1, from coordinate 10,191 downwards.
TCTCTGGCCCAAAAAAGCCTCAATGCCCACGAAGCTTTTTTGTCCCAAAACCGCGATTACACGCAGGCTTTTCATTCCCTTGCCCAAAAGCAGATGGAGCTTGCCGCAAGCTGCGGCCCGCAGGTTTGTGAAGCCATGACAAAAAGCATGAGCCTTTTTTGCGATCATCAGCAAAAAACGCTGCTGGTGCATGACCGCTGCATGGAGCAGCAATCTTACGCCACTCGCCAGATTTTAAATCTTCTGCGGCCTGATGGGCTTGGAGAAGGGCAGGCAGTATCGGAAGGCCTGGCCGGGAATTTGAGCCAAAGCAGCAGCCGGGATTCATTTAAGGCAAGCTCCTTTGAAGAACAGCCCCAACCGTTTGCGGAGCAGTTGCGGCAGGACATTTCAAAATCCCAAGCCCCGGTGGCAGAAATCTGCGCTGCGCCCTTGCCGGAAGCTGCTTTTGAAAAGCCCCAAGCAGTTGAGCCGCCTGCTGATAAAGCCGGGCAGAAGGAAGTCCCTTTTCAGGAAATCCGCTCTTCTGAAACCAAAACCCTCATGGAAAGCCAGGCCCTTACAAGCGCACTGCTTGAGGTGGTGAGCGAAAAGACGGGCTATCCTGCTGCCATGCTGGATCTTTCCATGGACATGGAGGCGGATTTAGGCATTGACTCCATTAAAAGGGTGGAGATTTTGGGCGCCTTGATGGAAGCCCACCCCCACTTGTCCGAACCCAACCCCGAAGATTTGGCAGAGCTAAAAACCCTGGGCCAGATTGTTGAGCATATGCAGGGCCTTTCAGAAGGCGCAAGCGTTGTTCCCTTGGATGCCGGAAACTTGCCTGTTGAAGCATCCGCACAAAATCCGCCTGAAAGCGCAATGGAAAGCCAGGCTCTTACAAGCGCACTGCTTGAGGTGGTGAGCGAAAAGACCGGCTACCCTGCTGCCATGCTGGACCTTTCCATGGATATGGAGGCGGATTTGGGCATTGACTCCATTAAAAGGGTGGAGATTTTGGGTGCCTTGATGGAAGCCCACCCCCACTTGCCCGAACCCAACCCCGAAGACTTGGCAGAGCTAAAAACCCTGGGCCAGATTGTTATGCATATGCAGGGCCTTTCAGATGGTGCAAGCGCTGTTCCCTTGAATGTCGAAAACTTGCCTGTTGAAGCATCTGCACAAAATCCGCCTGAAAGCGGCATGGGAAAGGATGCTCTTACAAGCGCGCTGCTTGAAGTGGTGAGCGAAAAGACGGGTTATCCTGCTGCCATGCTGGATCTCTCCATGGACATGGAGGCGGATTTAGGCATTGACTCCATTAAAAGGGTGGAGATTTTAGGCGCATTGATGGAAGCCCACCCCCATTTGCCTGAACCAAACCCCGAAGACTTGGCGGAGTTAAAAACCCTGCTTCAGATTGTTGAGCATATGCAGGGTTTGAATAGCAATGCAAAGCCTGCTCCCGGCAGCTTCGAAACTTCTTTGACAGATGCAAAACCCCAAGAGTCGGCAAAAAGCGTTGTCCGCAAGGCCGTGTTAAGCCCCCTGCCTCCGCCTGATTTCCTGGAGTTTTCCCCTCCAAATGATGCCGCTGTTCTGGTTCTGGATGACAAAAGCCCTTTTGCCCAAGAGGCAATCAAGGAGCTTGCAGCGCAAAACTGGCAGGTGCGCGTTCTTGAAGCAGGCCTTGCAGCAAATAAGTCTGATGCAGATGACAATCATCTGCCCCGCGCCTTTGTTAAAAACCCGGATGAAAAATCCGTGGAAGAGGCCCTATCCGCCTTGTATGCGGATGGGCATTCCATGTGCGGAATTGTTCTTTCCTGCTCGCCGGAAAACTTCTCGGCCCTTGACTGGATCAAGCTCTGCTTTCTGGTGCTTAAAAAAGCAAAGCCGCGCCTTGCCCAGTGCAAAAATACCCTTCGCCCCTTTGTGGTGGCCGCACTCAAGCTGGATGGCAGCCTGGGGCTTGAAAGCCACGACTATGACCCGGAATTTGCAGGCATTCTTGGCCTTATGAAAACCGCTTGCCGTGAATGGGAGGGCGTTTTTGTCCGGGCCGTGGATTTTTCCGGTAGCTTGTCTCCAGAAGTTGCTGCCAAAAAACTCCTTGAGGAAATCCACGATTCCGATTGCCGCATACTTGAAAGCGCCTGCAACGAAAAAGGCCGTTTTTGCATAAGCGAAATGGAGCTTGAACTTGGCGAAATTCAAAAAATGCCGGAGCAGGGTGTTTATCTTGTTTCAGGCGGTGGCAGGGGAGTAACCGCCCGCTGCATATCAGCCCTTTGTCAAAACGCGGGCGGAACCTACATACTTTTGGGCCGTAGCGCCTTTGAGCCGCATGAGCCGCAATGGGCCAAGGGAGCAAATGAGGAAAAGGCCCTTAAAGAGCGTGCCATGAAGCACCTTGAGCAAAGAGGAGAAAAGCCGTCTCCCCAAAAGGTGCGCGACCTTGTGAATTGCGTGATGGCAAGCAGGGAGATTGCAGCCACCATAAATGCAATAAATGCTTCAGGCAACAAAGCTGTTTTTATTCAGGCGGATGTAACCGATGGGCAAGCCTTAAAGCAGGCCCTTGCTCCGCACCTTGTCCAGCACGGGCCGGTTACCGGAATTATCCACGGAGCCGGAGTTCTGGCAGACAGGGCACTTACCGAAAAAACCTGGCAGGAGTGGGAGCGCGTCCTGGCCGTCAAGGTTACGGGGCTTAAAAACCTGCTATCCGTGGTTGACCCGGAAAAACTTTCCTGTCTGGCGCTCTTTTCTTCGGCTGCAGGTTTTTACGGAAACCCCGGCCAAGCCGACTATGCTGCTGCCAATGAAATTCTCAACAAGGCTGCCCATTGCTTTGCGCGGCTGCACCCGCAATGCAGGGTGGCAAGCTTTAACTGGGGGCCTATTGACGGAGGCATGGTAACGCCTGAACTTAAAAAGCTCTTTATAAATCGCGGCGTGCAGGTGCTTCCAACTGAAGAAACAACCCGGATTTTTGTGCAGGCCCTTTGCTCCCCTGGTGCGGATGCTGTCCAGATTCTGGCGGGCGGAGCAATGGAAATTCCTGCAAAACCTGCTGGCAAGCCGGTGAAATTTTCCATGACAAGGCGTCTTTCCCTGGCCCAAAACCCATTCCTGCCGGATCACAGCATAGGCGGCAACCCTGTTCTGCCAACGGTATGCGTAATTTCCTGGATGGCCGATGCTGCAAGTCAGTTCTGTCCGGGGTATCGCTTTGCCGCCTGCACGGACTATGTGATGTACAAGGGCGTTGTTTTTGATAAGACCCTGGCAGATGCCTACCATGTTCTGGTTCAGGAAACCAAAAGGCTTGATGACGGCAGCCTGGAATTTGAAGTGCTTGTGGAGAGCAAAAACGGTGGGTCTGCCCGCACCCGCCACTACGGAGCAAAGATATTGCTGTCACCAAAGGCAGTCGTTCTGTCGCCTGTTTATGCTGATGCAGATTTTGCCCGCAACCAGGCTGTTTCCGGAGCCAGCCTTTACAAAGATGGGACCCTTTTCCACGGGCCGCACTTTCAGGCTGTGGAAGAGGTGTTAAACATCTCCAGAAAAAAACTCACACTAAAATGCAGGTCGCCCCAGATAGGCCTTGCTCAGCAGGGGCAGTTCCCGGCAATTGCCTTCAACCCCTTTGCTGCGGATGTGCATTTTCAGAGTATGCTTATTTGGGTGAGGCATTTTTACGGTTGCGCCAGCCTTCCCACCAGCGCGCAAAAACTGGAGCATTATTCTGACGCTCCTGCTGGAAAGCCCTTTTTCATTTCGCTGGATGTTTCGGAAAACGGCTCGGCCCGAATGAAGGCCAATGTGACAGCCCATGATGAGGCAGGCCGCATTTACACGCGCATTGTCGGGGGCGAAGTGACCATAAGCAAAAGGCTAAATGACCTCTTTGCCAAAGCCGGATAAGGTTTAAAGAAATCCGTTTATAAAAATGAAAGGTTTTGTTCTTGGCCAGACAAGCTGTTGCCATTGTGGGAATGTCATGCCTTTTTCCGGGAGCCAATACCCCCAAGGCCTATTGGGAGAGGCTTATCAATGGGCAGGACTGCCGCTCCCAGGCTGATGCAGAAAAAATGGGCCTTGACCCAACGGCCTATTTTGACCCCAAAAAAGGCGTCACAGACCGTTTTTATTTTCTGGACGGAGGATTTGTCCGGGGCTTCTCGGCCCGCTCCAGCCTGGCGGATTTTCCCCAGGAGCAGTTGGAGGGAAAGGATGATTCCTTTTTGTGGCCCCTTTTTGTTGGCAATGAGGCAATCAAGGACAGCAAAAGTGCGCTTGCCGGAACAGATAAAGCCAGGGTGGGGCTGATTCTTTCTGATCTCAACTTTCCCACAAGGTCATCCAACCGCCTTTTTGTGCCGCTATATTTGCGGGCTGTGCAGCTTGCCTTGCAGGGCCGCTGGCATAGGCAAAAACCTTTGCATCTGCCGGACAAAAACTTTCCCTTTTATCCGCCGGGCCACAATGCATCCTGGGTTGCAGAAAAGCTTGGCCTTTGCGGCCCTGTTCTATGCCTTGATGCAGCCTGCGCTTCATCCCTTTATGCAGTCAAGGTTGCGGCGGATTATCTTTATTCAGGCCGCGCGGATGCCATGCTGGCAGGGGCTGTTTCTGCAGCAGACCCATTTTTTGTAACAATGGGTTTTTCCATTTTCCAGGCCTATCCCCAAAAAGGCAAAAGCCGCCCTCTGGATAAAAATTCAGGCGGGCTGGCAGCAGGGGAGGGCGCGGGAATGTTTGTACTAAAGCGCCTTGATGATGCCCTTGCCCAGGGGGATAACATCCATGCAGTAATTGCAGGGGTGGGCCTTTCCAATGACGGTCGGGGGGCATCCGTGCTTTCTCCCCATCCCAAGGGCCAAAAGCTGGCCTTTGAGCGGGCATGGGAGTATGCCGGGTTAAACCCCGCTCAACTTGGCTTTGTGGAATGCCATGCCACTGGCACGCCCCGTGGAGACAAGGTGGAAATTGATTCTGCAGACGCTTTTTTCGGAGCAAATGGTGCGGCCCCCCTTGCCGGGTCCGTGAAATCAAACCTGGGGCATCTGCTCACAAGCGCTGGCATGGCAGGCATGATAAAGGCCGTTCTGTGCATGGCAAAGCAAAAAATTCCTGGCACAATCAACCTTACAAATCCCATTGAATCAAAAAGCGGTGTTGTAAGCCGGTCAAGCCTGCCCGTCTTCACTGTGGACTGGCCGGACTTTGACGAAAAACCCCTTGCTGCGGTCAATGCCTTTGGCTTTGGCGGCACGGATGCCCATGCAATAATCGCCCCTGCAAACCACCCCGGCCTTGCCCAAACCGGCCAAAAGACAAAAGAGCCTGTAAGGCTGGCCATAACAGGCGCAGATTGCCTTTTTGGGCCTTTTGGCAATACGGATGCTTTTCTGGGGGCGCTTCTCCGGGGTGAGCAGGGTTTTAAACAAGTACCAAAAAACCGCTGGTACGGCATGGAAAAGGACAAGGCCCTTTTGGAGCATTTCGGCTTTGAAGGCGGCAAGCCCCCCCTGTGCGCCTTTGTTGAAAGCCTTGAGGCCGACTTTGCCAGGTTCAAGATTCCGCCGGGCGAAAATGACAGACTTATCCCCCAGCAGCTTGCCCTCATGCGGGTTGCAGACAGGGCGCTTATTGAGGCCGATGTTGCCCAGGCAAGCAAAACGGCTGTTATTGTTGCAATGGGGGCGGATCTTTCCCTGCACCGCTTCCGGGGCCGGGTGAGCCTGGAAACGGAGTTGGATAAGGCAGATGAAATCTTTGGCAGCAGGGGCCAACAGGTGCTTGAGGCTGCCAAAAACGCTGTGAGCAATCCGGCAAGCGCCACCCGCTACACAAGCTTTATCGGCAACATAATGGCCTGCCGCATGGCAGCCCTGTGGGATTTTTCCGGCCCTGCCTTCACGGTTACGGCAGGAAGCCTTTCTGCATTCCGCGGCCTTGAGCTTGCGTGGATGCTTCTTGAAAACAGGGAAGTCTCCGCTGTTGTGTTGGGAGCCGTGGATCTCTGTGCCGGGATAGAATACCTCCTTTACCGGAACCGCCTTGCACCGCTAAATACCGGCCCAATGACCCTTGCCTTTGACCGGGCCGTTAAGGGGCCAATGGCAGGGGAGGGGGCTGCGGCCATTGTAATAAAAAGGCTTGATGATGCCTCGTCAGACAAAAACAGGGTTTTTGCTACCCTGGAATCAATGGCCTTTGCCCGTGCAGGTGAAGGCAAGAACCCGGTGGCTGATGCTGCAAGAAAGGCCATGAGCATTGCGGGAATACAACCCCATGAAACAGGGTTTGTGGAGGCTGGCGCTTATGGCGATTCAACCGCAACGGAAATGGAGGCAAATGGCCTGCTTGAGGCTTATGGGCACAATGGCAAGGCCCTTTCCATAGCCCTTTCCGCCGTTTGTGCAACCGTGGGCCATACAGGCGCAGCTTCGGGCATGGCAGGGCTTGTCAAAGCGATTTTGTGCCTCAAGCATCGTTTCATTCCGGCCACACCAAACTGGAGCGGCCCGTCAGAAAACATCTCCTGGGAAAAAGGCCCCTTTTATTTTCCCTGTCAGTCCCGGCCTTTTTTTGTCACAGCCCAAAAACCCCGGCGGCTGGGGGCTGTTTCCGCTGTCAGTCAGGATGGCTGTGCGGCCCATGTTATTTTAGGCGATATTGAGCAAGGCGAGCAAAGCCCCTGCAAGGCCTTTTCCTCTTTGCCGGGCAGGCTTTTTCTTTTCAGGGCAGACAGCGTTGAAGGGCTTTTGGACCAGATCAAAAACCTGGAAGCACAGGCCGCAAAACAGGACGACCTTGGCTCTCTTGCCAACAGCCTTTATTTATCGTCCCGAAAAAAAGCTTGGTTTGCCCTTGCCCTGTGTGCAAAAGACAAGGATAGCCTTAAACGGGAAATATCCCTTGCAACCCAGGGAATTGCAGAGGCTGTAAGGCTTGGCAAGGACTGGCTTTCTGCCTCCGGCAGTTGTTTTTCGCCAAATCCCCAGGCAAAGGAAGGCAAAATCGCCTTTGTGTATCCGGGCGCCTTTAATGCCTACCAGAATATGGGCGCGCAGCTTTACACTCTTTTTCCATCCCTTTACAAAACCGTGTTGAATGAGCCGGAGCGCCTTGAAGAGCTTAGCGGCGCAGACAGCCTTTTTTCAAGAAGCCTAAACCGCCTTACTGCAAGGGAAGAAGGCGAAAGCTTCAAGGAATTTCTCAACACGCCCATCCGCGTTTTTGAGGCAGGCATTCTCTTTGCTGTGGCTGCAACGGATGTATTGAGGGAGCATCTTGAAATTCATCCTGACATGGCCCTTGGTTACAGCATGGGCGAGGTTTCCATGCACTATGCCTTGAATGTGTGGGAGCGCTCGGATGCCATGAGCCGCCGCCTGCGCCAAACAGACCTTTTCACAATGCAGATTGCAGGCCCCATGCACGCCGTGCGAAAGGCCTGGCAGCTTGGAGAAAGCAAAAATGAGCAAAAAGAAATCTGGTGCGCCTTTGGGGTGAAGGCAGATGCATTATCCGTAAAAAAGGCCCTGACGGGCTGCAAAAGGGCGTATCTTGGGTTTATCAACACGCCCGATGAATGTGTGATAACAGGCCATCCCCAGGAAGTTGAAAGGGTTTTGGAGAATCTCAACTGTCAGTCCTGGCGTGTGGACATGACCGATGCCATACATTGCGACATTGTGCAGCCCCTTTTTGACCGCATGGCAGACCTGCATCGCCTTGAAACAAGGCCTGTTTCTGGCATGGACTTTTATTCTGCTGTTACAAATAAGCCCATAGATATTTCCAGCGATTCCATAGCCAAAAACATTGCCCAAATTTATTGTCAGCCCATTGATTTTGTAAGCCTTGTTAAAAGCGCCTACAATGACGGGGCCAGGATTTTTGTTGATGTGGGGCCTAGAGAAAACTGCGCTGCATGGATAGGCCGGATACTTGCCAACAAAACCCATGCATCGGCTTTTTTTAACCGCAAGGGCGCAGATGACCACACAAGCCTGTTGCGGCTTGCTGCCTGCCTTTTTGCCCATCAGGCAGATATGAATCTTGAGTTTGCCTTTCCCCATGCCCAAAAGGAAGAAAAAGCAAAAAACACCCTGACCATAACCGTGGCCCCTGGCGGCCCGCCCATAAGGGAAACCCTGGAAAAAGCCCTGGATGAAATTTTTAAAGAGGGCGCAGGCCAGAACCTTCCTTTACAGAAAAATGCTGTCCCGGCAGAGGATAAGAAAATTCAGCCGCCTTCGCCTATACCTGCATCGAATGATAAGACACCAAATCCGGCTCTGGCTCATACGGCTGCCGATGGCGTTCAAAAGGTTTCGGAAAATCAGGCTTTGACGGATAAAAAAAGCAAAGAATTTCTGCCCGAATTTTTGCAGGATGAAACTGCTCCTCAAATGGGCTTATCGACCAATCCGCAAAAAAACCGGGTTCCTTTTCCCGGTTTTGCTGATTTGATGGAAAAAAACGCCGATGTCCTTCTTGCAGCAAGCCGGAGCCACGAGTCATTTTTAAGCCGCCGCCACCAGGAAATGCTGGCTGCTGCAAGCCTTGTTTCCGCGCACGCAAGGCTTCTTGCCGGTCAGGGAAGGGCAGGGCAGGGCAAGCCTGCCCCAAGCCGCCCCCTGGCGCAAAACCCCCTGCCCCCGGAAGCGCCCTTGGCTAGCAAGCCTGAAAAGCCTCCTGTTGAAAACGCCATCTGGGACACGGCTGCTCTCAATGAATTTGCGGGCGGCTCCATTGCAAAGGTCTTCGGGCCTTCTTACAGCATCATCGACAATTATAAGCGCCGGGTCCGCCTGCCAATGGAGCCATATCTTCTTGTTTCGCGCGTAACGGAGCTTTCTGCAAAAATGGGCGAGTTCAAGCCCTCGTCCATGACCACCGAGTATGATATTCCGCTTAACTCCTGGTACTCCATAGACGGCCAGGCCCCCTGGGCTGTGTGCGTGGAATCGGGCCAGTGTGACCTGCTTCTCATAAGCTACCTGGGCATTGATTTTGAGTGCAAGGGCGGGCTGGTTTACCGGCTTTTGGACTGCACCTTGAATTTTTTGGAGGAACTGCCAAAAGAAGGCCAGACGCTCAAATACTGCATATCCATTGACTCCTTTGCCCGCAGCGGAGACAATCTGCTGTTTTTCTTCCGCTATGACTGCTTTGCTGATGACAAGCTCATCCTCACCATGCGCAATGGCTGCGCGGGCTTTTTTTCGGACTCCCAGCTTGCAGCAGGCAAGGGCATTGTCTGCCAAAAAAGCGAGGAGGAGCAAAGGCAAAATACTCCAAAATCCTCTTTTACTCCCCTGCTTTTGTGCAGCAAATTTAGTTTCGACAAAGAGGATCTTCTTGCCATTGTGGACAAAAATCCCTCTGCCTGTTTTGGCGAAAATTATGACCAGCAGGGCAAAAACCCATCCTTGAGGTTTTCCTCCCGCCAGATGCTTATGATTGACAGGGTGACAAATCTCAACCCTTCAGGCGGCCCCTGGGGCCTGGGACAAATATTGGCAGAAAAGGATCTTGCCCCTGACCACTGGTATTTTCCATGCCACTTCAAGGATGATGAGGTTCTGGCAGGGTCGCTCATGGCTGAAGGCTGCGTTCAGCTCCTTCAATTTTATCTTTTGTATCTGGGCGTGCAGACAAAGACCGTTGATGCAAGGTTTCAACCAATTGTTGATCTGCCCCAAAAGGTGCGCTGCCGGGGCCAGGTTACGCCAATAAATTCAAAGATAAGCTATTCTATGGAGATAAAGCGCATAAGTTTAAGTCCTCAACCCATGGCTGTGGCGGATGTGGATATAATCTGTGACGGCAAGGTTGTTGTGGATTTTAAAGATTTAGGAGTGCGGCTTGTTGAAAAAAGCCCCGGCATTGCTGATTCTTTTTCAAGTGGTGAAAGCCGGGAAAAGGAAAAGCCAATTGAGATCTTTTCCAAAAGCGATCTTGAGCAATTTGCCACAGGCTCGTTAACCAAATGCTTTGGCGAGGCTTTTTCCATTTACGAAAACCGTCAGCCCCCGCGAACACCAAACAGCGAGTTGCAGCTTATTTCAAGGGTTGTGGATATTGGCGGCACACCGGGCGATTTTAAAAACCCTGCCTTTGTGACAGCACAATATGATGTCCCGGATAATGCCTGGTTTTTTGCCCAAAACGCCTGGCCGGGGG
>JAGVAW010000337.1 GCA_020060085.1 Desulfobacterales bacterium | reverse complement strand
GTTTCCGTTGCCATGTCCGAGCCTAAAACCGGCGCGCACCCCCGCCTAATGGCAACCACCGCCGTAAAAAGCGCAGACGGCTGGCTTCTAAACGGCCAAAAGGCCTATCTCACAAACGGCCCCATTGCAGATGCCTTTGTTGTGGTGGCTGCCACCGGCGGCCAGGATAAAGCCAGAACCTTCGGGGCTTTTCTTGTGGAAAAAAACTCACCGGGCCTTTCAGTCCTGCCCCCAATGGACATAGGTTTTCTGCTGCCAGCGCCCCACGGGGCCATAAGGCTTGAAAATGTGGCCGTATTGCCAAAAGCCCTTGTGGGCACGCCGGAAAATGCCCTAAATGAGCTTGTAAAGCCATTCCGGGCTGTGGAGGATGCCCTGATGACAGGCCCGGCCACAGGTGCTTTGTCCCGCCAGCTTGAGCTTATTGCAGGCATAATGCGCAGCAAAAAAACCCCGCCCACAACAGACATGGAGCAGGCGCTGGGCCTTTTTTCAAGCCTTGTTTTTGCCCTGAAAAACCTCTCCTGCCAGACAGCGGCCAAAATTGACGAATCCGACCTTGAAGCCGCAGGGCAGCTCAACATAGCCTTCAGATACATTTCAGACGATGCCCGGTCGCTGATTAACCGCCTGCTTGGAGAAACCAGCCTGGAAAAAGAGGGGGAGCTTGCCACCCTCACCCAGGATCTGCGCCTTTCCTCCCAGATAGCTGCCAACGCCTCTGCCCGAAAACAGGCAAAACTCGGCCAGGACCTGCTTAAAAGAAGTTGAAGGGATAAAAGAAACAGCAATTTTTGACCACGAAAAGCACGAACCACACGAAAAAAAGCATAAACAGCAGGTAGGTTGGGCTAGCGCAGCCGCAGGCAAGCCTATCCCAACAAGATCAGGCACCGGCGGCAAGGGCGTTAAGGGAAAAAGAGAAAACAGTCCTTTGTATTATGCAAACCAGGTCAGCAACCAGCTTTTCTAGTCGAAAAAATCCCAATATGGTTACAAGTTTTTACCTCGCAACCCTTAACCGGCGCTTTTAAGTCTGCCCAGGCAGGCGGGGTCAAGGATGCAACGCAGCAGGCGTCCGCCTGAATCCGCCAGGCGTACAGGGCGGGTCCAGGGAAACGAGAGCAAGGCGCGCGAGCCGGGCAGGAACGAGGTGTACTTGTTGTACATCGAGTTACTGCAAGGCGAAGCGCAACGCCGCTATCGTTTTCCTGGACCCGCCCTGTAGATGCAAACCTTTACAGCCCCCCAACCCTGTGTTATTTTTTAAACCAATGCAGCATTCTGAAAACAAAGAACAATCTGCGGGATGCCTTTTTCGCGTATTTATTGGTGCAGCTTTTTGTATCGGGTCAAGCAAAAGAGGGTTTAGAAAATGGACTACATCAAAATCCGTTTTGGGCCTGGGCTTGGCAGGCAAAGCTCATCGGCAGTCAACCGTGCCCTTGATACAATTTTTGGCAATGTGGGGCCTGTTTACCAGTCATCGCGGGCCTGGAGGCCCCAGATGGATGTTTACGAGGACAAGGACAATATCTTCGTGATTGCCGAGCTTGCAGGCATAGACCCTGCCGAGCTTGAGGTGGAGCTTGATGCAGCAGCCATAAGAATTGCAGGGCGCAGGGCCGAGCCGCCCAGGTTTGAGGGCACCCGCTTTCATCTGGCGGAAATCCCCTACGGGTTTTTTGAGCGCGTTGTTTACCTGCCTTCCACAATTGACCCGGAAAATGTGCAGGCCAACATAAAGGAGGGGCTTTTAGTGGTGCGCCTTGCCAAGCGCCAAGCCCAGGGGCCTACAAAAATAAGGGTTTCCGGCCTCTGATTCTTTGCCGGGCCTTTTTGATGCTCACCAGAACAATTCCTGGCAGGCGCGCCCTGCCGCGCCCTTGAGGATGCCATGCAAGAGAGCAACTATCCGCATATATCAGCCGCCCAGGAAAAAAAGACCCAGGACAATATGCCCAAAGTCCTGCCCATTATACCTGTGGTGGACATGGTGATGTTCCCCAGGATGCAGATGCCCATTACCGTGACCCAGCCCGACCTTGTTGCCCTTCTGGACGAGGCCATGGCCGCAGACCGCATGGTGGGCGTGGTGGCAATCAAAAAAAAGGGTGCTTTGGGCGTGAGCAACCCGGAAGAGCTTTATCAGGCCGGTACAGCCGCTGCCATTGTGAAAATGATGAAGTCATCTGACAGCCAGGCCCAGATGATTGTGCAGGGCATATCCCGCTTTCGGGTTTCCTCCTGGGTAACCGGCAAGCCCTATCTCAAAGCCAAAATAGAGCCTTTTTACGATATCCCCGCCAAAGGCAACGAGATTGAGGCCCTAAAGGGCAGCCTTTCGCGCCTGTTTGCCAGGATGCTTGAGATTGCTCCCTTCATCCCGCCGGAAATGGCCCAATGGCTGCGCACGGTTGATGACCCTGGCCTTCTGGCAGATGTTATGGCCTCCACCATGCAGTCGGAAATCAACAAAAAGCAGGAGGTGCTTGAAGCAGAGGATGTGCTCAAAAGGCTTCGCCTTGTCAACAAAATGGCGGCCCGCCAGCTAGAGATAATGGAGCTTGAGCACAAGATTCATGCCCAGATCAAAGGCGACATGGACAAGACCCAGCGGGACTTCTACCTGCGCCAGCAGCTCAAGGCCATTCAGGATGAGCTTGGGGAAAAGGACGACTCCAAGGTCGAGTTGGAGGAGTTCGCCAAAAAGATTGAGGAGAGCAACCTGCCCGAACAGGCGGCCCGCGAAGCAAAGAGGGAGCTGTCCCGCCTTTCCCGTATGCACCCCTCATCAGCCGAATACACGGTGGCATCCACTTATCTGGACTGGATAACCGCCCTGCCCTGGGACAAGAGCACCCAGGACAATCTGGACATTGAAAAGGCAAAAAAGGTTCTGGATGCAGACCACTACGGCCTTGAAAAACCCAAAAAGCGCATTCTGGAATACCTGGCAGTCAAAAAACTTGCGCCCAATTCCAAAGGCCCCATACTCTGCCTTGTGGGGCCTCCGGGCACCGGCAAGACCTCGCTGGGCCGCTCCGTTGCCAGGGCTTTAGGCCGCAAGTTTGTACGCATCTCCCTTGGCGGCGTGCGGGACGAGGCGGAAATAAGGGGGCATCGCCGCACCTATGTTGGGGCTATGCCGGGCCGCATTCTCCAGGGCATCCGCAGGGCAGGGGCCAACAACCCTGTTTTCATGCTCGATGAGATTGACAAGGTTGGCTCGGATTTCAGAGGAGACCCGTCGTCTGCCCTGCTGGAAGTGCTGGACCCCCAGCAGAACGACTCGTTTTCGGATCATTATCTGGATGTGGCCTTCGACCTTTCAAAGGTCTCCTTCATCACCACGGCCAACATTTTGGATACCATACCCCCGGCCCTGTTGGACCGCATGGAGGTCATCCGCCTTGCAGGCTACACGGCCCAGGAAAAGGCCCACATAGCCAAAAAATACCTCATTCCCAGGCAAAGGCAGGAAAACGGCCTTAAAGCCAACCAGATAAAAATACCCCAGGCAACGGTTGCTGCCATCATAAGCGGCTACACCCGCGAGGCAGGCCTGCGAAACCTGGAGCGCGAAATCGCCTCCGTGTGCCGGGGCGTTGCACGCAAAGTTGCAGAGGACGCCATAAAATCCGCCACGGTCTCCCCAAAGGACCTGCACGAATATTTAGGGCCGCTGCGCTTTGTGGCAGAGCAAAGCCAGCGCAAAAGCGTGCCCGGAGTTGTCACGGGCCTTGCCTGGACCCAGG
>JAGVAW010000190.1 GCA_020060085.1 Desulfobacterales bacterium | reverse complement strand
CTGGCATCCTAGCCCAACCTACCCTTGTTCGGTGCGCAGATCCCGCAAAAGGCGATCAAAGGCGGACTTGTATTCTTCGTGGTTTTGCTGCCATTGCCGGAAATCCCCAATATGGCGCTGGCGGCGGATGTCGGCAGCCCAGGCCTGGCTTGATTGCATAACATCATCATCAATGCGCACAGGGAAAAGAACAGTCTTTTTTCTGCGGCCCTCTTCCTCAAAGGCGGTTTCCACTTCCTTTTCCACCCATTGGCTTTCAATGGAGTTTTTGGAGAGCACAAGAAGAACCTTATCCCTTAAACGGATGGCCTCATCAATGGCAGGCCGTATTTTGTCGCCTATTTTCATGTCGTGGGGTGCAAACCAGCAGCGCACATTGTTTGCCTGCAAGTCCGCATGAAGTCTTTTTGCAAAGTCATCGTCCTTTGCAGAATAGCTTATGAAGCAGGAATAATACTGAATTTGCCTGCCGCTAAAATGGGAGGGTATGTAGGAAATAAAGCTGTCATCAACACCCGCGCCCTTTAAAAAAGCCTCCGGTATTGCCCCGCGTGAGCGGTAAAGCGTACGGATGTCAATAATGGAAGGGCCTGAATGAATGACCTTATCCAGATTTTTTGCCTTGCTCAAGTCCACATTGGCAAAGGTTGTTTCAAGAAGGCTGGCATTTTCGAAGTTTGTTTCTGAAAGGAAGGACCCGTTGAAATTTGATTGGAATAGGTTCGCCCCGGAGAGTTTTGCCCCGGAGAGGTCCGCCAAGGAGAGGTTCGCCTTGAAGAGGTTTGCCACTTCGAGGTTCGCCTCGAAGAGCTTCGCCCCGGCGAGGTTCGCCCCTTCGAGGTTCGCCCCGGAGAGGTCTGCCCCTTTGAGGTTCGCCAAGACGAGGTTCGCCTTTTGGAGGTTCGCCTTTTTGAGGTCTGCCCCGGAGAGGTCCGCTCTGGAAAGATTCGCCCCTTCGAGGTACGCCCCTTTGAGGCTCGCCCTTTCAAGGTTCACCCCTTCAAAGTCTGCCCCTTCAAGGTTCGCTCCTATGATGCTCGCCCCGAAAAGTCTTTGAAATCGATTGTAGGGAGATTCTTGGAGAACTTCAAGGTTCGCGCCTATGATGCTCGCCCCGAAAAGGTTCGCCTCCCGGAGGTTCGCCTCCCGGAGGTTCGCCCCAGAAAGCTTTGCCCCGGAGAGGTTCGCCCCTTCAAGCTTCGCTCCTTTAAGGTCAGCCCAGGCGAGGTCAGGCAAGATTTCCGGATTATCCTTGCGCCATTGATTCCAGGCCTTTACACCTTTTTCTAAAATCGCAAGATGCTCTTTGTTTGCCATTGTCTGGCCTTTCAGTGCCTTAATTTAATGGGGCTTAATTTTGCTTGCAGGTTGAGTAAAGTGTTTACTGCAAAATACCGCTTTTTAAAAGAAGAAAAGGCTTTTTGGCTGTTTTTTTTGCCTGCATTTTTGGCTGATTTGTTTTTTTCGTGTGGTTCGTGTTTTTCGTGGTTAAAATTGTTTTTTTAATGCCCGTGTTGCCCGGTGCGCCTTTTTGTTGGGATAGCAAATCCGGAAAGGGGCCAGGGGTTTCCGGCAATGTCACAGGCCGGATTTGCTAGCCCAACCTACCCCTGATGGTGTGGCGGTTTTTTGCGCCGACAAAACAGGCTGTTGGCTGCACCAATAAACTTTTATTGCAATGAAGGCCCAAAAAGGTTTAGAAAAGTTCTTCTCGCAGAAAAAAAGGTTTTTAAATTTTCATATCCGGCATAGGCTTTTGGGGCCATGATCAGCTATATCCGATTTATCATCCGCTACCGGCTGCTGGTTCTTGCCGTCTTTGCCGCAATAACCGTTTTCTTTGGGTTTTTCTTTGCCAAGGCCAGCCTTTCCACCTCCATTGGCGAGCTTTTTTTTGCCAACAACCCCAATTACGAAAAATACCTTGAATACAATGATGATTTTTCCAGCGACTTTGTTGTTCTGGTGGGTGTTTCGCGCCAGGGTTTGACTTCTCCTGAAAATATCGCCCGCCTGGATGCAGCCCAGAGAAATCTTGAAAGAAATCCAAATATTATAAGGGTGGAAAGCTTTTTGACCGCCCAGAACATTTCAAGCGATGACGAGTTTCTTCTTATTGAGAGCTATCTGAATCTCTTTCTTGATGAGCCTGCCCGCCAGGATCATTTTCTTGAAGCCATAAATGCCGACCCCATGACCCGCGACTGGCTGCTTTCCCAAAAGGGCGATGCAGCGGTGGTGCTGGTGGAAACAGGCTCGGCAAAGGATGCCTGGGAAGGCGGCCACAAGGTCATTGAGCAGATTCTGGATGCCTTTGTTCAGGAGGGCTTTGTTGCAGAGGAGCTTTATCAGGCGGGTTTATCCGCAATCATGGCCGCAAGCTCAAAGGAGGCCCTTTTCAGCCTCAAATCCATCCTGCCCATCACCGCAATTCTGCTGTTTGCAATGGTCTTTATCATGTTCCGCAGGTTCTGGCCCGTTGTTATTACCATGATAATAACAGGCATGGCCGTGACCTGGACAATGGGCCTTGCGGTTATCCTCTTTGAAAATCTGAACATATTCACATCGTCCGTGCCGGGCATAATCCTTATCATTTGCTTTGCAGATGTCATACACCTTTGCAGCGCGTACCTAATAGAATGCGGCAGGGGTGCCCCAAAAAAGGAGGCCATAGAGCGCATGGGCCATGAGGTGGGCACTGCCTGCGCCTTCACATCCATAACCACCTTTTTTGGCTTTGTGGCCATGACTTTGGTGCCTGTGCCACTTTTTCAGCAGGGGGGGCTGCTTTTGGGCTTTGGCGTTGCCGCAGCCCTTTTCACGGCCATGACCCTTGTGCCGGTTTTTTTGAGCTTCATCCCCAAGCCCAAGCCCTGGCGCAGGGGAAGCGCCTCAACAATACAGGCCTGGGTGGACAGGCGCATTGACCAGATTGCAAGGCTCACTTTTTACTGGCCAAAGCTTGTTATGGGCTTTTTCTGCATATTTTTTGTTGTCTGCCTTGCAGGTGCCTTCATGGCCAGATTTGAAACCCGCTTTTCCGAAAGATTTGGCCCAAAACACCCCATAAGCATTGGCGTGGAGTGGTTTGAGAACAACTTTCCCGGCACAACCAGCCTTTATCTTTACATTGATGCCAAAGAGGGCGACCTGCTGGCCCCGGAGCTTTTTTCAGCCGTCCTTGAACTTCAGGATGAGGTGGCCGCCCTGCCCACCGTGGTTCATGTGGCTTCTCTGGCCGATCTTTTTGCCACCATGACCCGCGCCATAAACCCGGAAATGGCAGATTTGTTCCCGATTCCCCAAACAAGGCAGGGCCTTGCCCAGCTTCTTTTGCTCTTCGAGTCTTCCGGCGGGGAAAACCTTGAAAAGCTCATCAGCGCAGACCGCAAAAGCATGCGGATAGTGGTGAGAATTGAAGATGTGGGGGTGATTGAAACAACAGCCGCAGGCGATGAGATTTACAACCTTGCCCAAAAGAGGCTCGGCGCGCAAACGGAAATCACTGTTACCGGCCTTAAATACCTGCTGGGGGACTGGGTGGATGAGGTCCTTGCAGGCCAGAGAAACGGGCTCATTTTTGCCCTTGTTACCATAGCCATATTCATGGTCATAGCCACCCGCTCTTTTAAAATAGGGCTGTTGTCCATGTTTCCCAATGTGCTGCCTTTGCTTGCGCTTCTTGCATGGGGCGGCTTTTTTTGGGAGGTGGTGGATACCGACACCCTGCCAGTGCTCATGATAGCAATAGGCATAGGCGTTGATGACACCATCCACTTTCTTGTGCGCTTTGGCCACGAGGCCCAAAAAACCGATGACCGCTTCGAGGCTGTTCGCCAGACCCTCTCCTATGCAGGCCGTGCAATATTTATGACCAGCATAATCCTTGTTGTCGGCTTTCTGCCCTTTGCACTTTCCAGCTACTTTTCCGTAAAAATAATGGGCATAATGATTCCCGCCTGCCTTGTGGTTGCGCTGTTTGCAGATGTTTTGTGGGTGCCTGCCGGGGCCGAGCTTGGCCTGTGCCGCTGGAAAAAATGATTTAAGCAGGCCCTCTTCAAAACAGCAGGGCCTGTTTGGGCAATCAGATTTCAAACCACCACATTTTGTGGTTTTGAATCGTTGATTCCTGCTTTATATTGTGGTAAGAAATAGTCTAATTGTAAAAATTTGAAAGCTTGAGGTTTAATTGCCAGGATAGAAATGCAGGCCGGGCACCGGCAAAAGACAGGAAAAATGGCAAGCCCAAACCCTAAAAATCCAAAACCTGCAAACAGCCCGGTTGCGCGGGAGGTTGTGGGCATAATGCTGCTCTTTGTGCTTTTGTTCATCACGGGCAGCCTTCTCTCTTACAGCCCTGCGGAAAGCTCGCTCACAAGCTTTGGCCGGGCGGAAGAGGTCTCCCGCAACATATTCGGGCCTGTGGGCGCAGGGCTTTCGGGTATTCTTGTATTTCTTTTCGGTTTAGGCTCCTTCTGGATACCTGTGCTGCTTCTTCTGGCAGGCCTGCACTTTGTCCGCCACGAGCCTCCCCACCGCTGGGGCGAGCGCATTGTGGGCGGGCTTTTTCTCATTGTTTTTTCAGGCGCGCTTCTTGCTCTTGCCTTTGCCAAGTCCAGGGAAATAGCCCTGTGGGGGTCGCACTACTCATCCGGCGGCCTTATGGGGTCTTGGCTGGAGCAGGCCTTCACCCGCTATTTAAGTAACACCGGGGCCGGGTTTGTGCTTTTCACCTTCTGGATAATAGCCCTTACAACCGCCACGGGCATCTCGGTTATGGACACCCTGCGGCGGCTGCAAAAAGGCATTCGCAGCAGCTTTTCGTGGATTTTGAGCCGCTATATGCTGTGGAAGGGCAGGCGGCAGAAGGCAAAAAAGCGCGAGCAGACAAAGGTTCAAATCGCAGAAAAGCCCAAGGCGCCCCCAAAAATAAAAAAGACAACCCAAAAGCCCATTGCCCCCCCGGCCCGGCAGGAAAGCCTTCTTTTTCCAAACGAAGACAAGGGCTATACCCTGCCGCCCATAAGCCTGCTGGAGGAGCCTCCCCCCAGGCCCGAAGGCGCAGACCAGAAAAATCTTCAGATGCAGGCAAGGCTGCTTGAAAAAAAGCTGGAAGACTTCGGGGTTCACGGCAAGGTTGTGGAGGTGAGTCCCGGGCCTGTTATCACCACATTTGAATACGAGCCTGCGCCGGGAATAAAAATAAACCGCATAACAAATCTGGCCCAGGATCTCACAATGGCCCTGCGTGCAATGTCTGTGCGCATTGTCGGGCCAATCCCCGGCAAGGCTGCGGTGGGCATTGAGGTTCCCAATGCAGAAAGGGAGCTTGTCTGCTTCAGGGAAATTGTCTCCTGCCCGGAGTTTTCCAGCCAGCGCTCAAAGCTCACCCTGTGCCTGGGAAAAGACATTGTGGGCGGGCCGGTTGTTGCCGACCTTTCCAAAATGCCCCACCTGCTCATTGCCGGAGCAACCGGGTCAGGCAAGTCTGTTGCCCTGAACACAATGATTGCAAGCATCCTGTTCAAGTACAGCCCGGAGCAGGTAAAATTTGTGATGATAGACCCAAAGCGCATCGAGCTTTCCACCTATGACGGCATACCGCATCTCATCTGCCCTGTTGTGTGCGATGCCAAAAAGGCCACAAATGCCCTTTTCTGGGCTGTTAGGGAAATGGAAACCCGATATGAGGCAATGGCAAAGGTGGGGGCAAGAAACATTTCCGGCTTCAACCAGAAGATAGCCGACAGGGCCAAAAACCCGTCCTCAAAAGCAGCGGAAACAGCAGAGCAAAGCTCCCAAATCTCACCGGATCAATCTTCCCCGGACGAATCCTCACAGGACGAATCCTCACAGGCAAAACCCTCTGCCCCGCCTGCAAAGGAGGACCTGCCCACAGAGCCGATGCCCTTTGTGGTCATTATAATTGACGAGCTTGCAGACCTTATGATGGTTGCCTCGCGTGATGTGGAAGTGGCCCTTGCCCGACTTGCCCAGATGGCGCGGGCTGCGGGCCTGCACCTTATTCTTGCCACCCAGAGGCCCAGCGTGGATGT
>JAGVAW010000301.1 GCA_020060085.1 Desulfobacterales bacterium | reverse complement strand
GAGCTGGAGCCGGATGAAAACACGGATGAGCCTCAAAAGGACAAGGGCCTGCGAGAAAAGAAAAAATGATTTTTCAAGTGGAGGCGGTAAATGAAGATTCTGGTACTCTATTATTCAAAGGGCGGAAACACAAGGAAGCTGGCGGAGGCAGTAGCATCCGGCATAGAATCCGTTGAAGGGGCTGCATCTGTATTGAAAAACACCGATGAGGTGACAAAGGACGACTTTCTTGAATGCGATGGCCTTGTCGCAGGCTCTCCGGTTTACTTTGGTGTTATGGCCTGGCCCCTTAAAAAGGTTTTTGACGAGTTTGTTAGTGTTCGCAAAAAGATGGAAAACAAGGTGGGGGCGGCTTTTGCCACATCGGGCGATGCCACGGGCGGCAAGGAAACCACTATATTTTCAATTATTGAGTGTCTTTTGATTTACGGCATGATAATTGTGGGAGACCCCATGAGCGCCACAGGGCATTACGGGGTGGCCTGCGTGGGCGCGCCCGATGAAAAGGCTGCCAAAAATGCCTTTGAGCTTGGAAGGCGCGTGGCCCGGCTGTGCTCAAAACTCCGGTAGTTGAGTTTTAAGCGGGCCTGTTTCATGCTGGCTCTCTTGCAGGCTTAAATTTGAAGTTTTAAGCGTCATGATTGTCAGGCATTACAAGGGTTGCCATATGCCGGAGCCGATAATCACATATCGCGGGGTTGTCTATCCGTGGCACTGCGATCACATGGGCCACATGAATGTCATGTGGTATGTTGGCAAGTTTGATGAGGCCACATGGCAGCTTTTCAATATTCTTGGCCTTTCTCCTTCCTACCTTGAAAAATCAGGGCGGGGAATGGCGGCTGTTGAGCAGCATATTTCGTATATGCGCGAACTCCGTGCAGGCTCGGTTGTTTCGGTAAGAACAAGAGTGCTGGATGTAAAGGAAAAGATTCTGGTCTTCTCGCACGAGATGCAAAACGATGAAACAGGCGAAGTAGCGGCGCGGACCACTCTCAAGGCTGTTCATCTGGATACTGTGCAACGCAGAGCCTGTGCTTTCATCAATGCAATTTCCCTGGCGGCAAAAGCGCATCTGACAATGGATTCGGACGGACAGGATCAGGATGGGCCAGGCCTGTTTTCCGAACCGACAATTAAAGGTAAGCAAAAATAAGATGAAACCGTTTTTTGTAAGGTTCCGTTTTTGCAGCTTTTCCGGTGTCAGCTCAGCGGTGCTTGTCATTGCAGTGATTCTTGCTTTCTGGGGCTGTTCAAAACAGGCGGATTACGACAGCCTCATTGCCCAGGGCCGGGCAATTCTTGATCAGGAAGACCCTCAAACCGCCAAAAAGGCTCAAGACCTGTTTGGACAGGCCATCCGCCAGGAACCGCAAAAGGCAGCCGGATATTACTGGCATGGCATGGCAGCAGGCCGCCTTTTCCAGTGGGCCGATGCGGTTGAGGACTTTAGCAGCGCCATTGAGCGGGACCCGGCCCTTGCTGATGCTTATTTTCGCCGCGCCCTGTGCCTGACCGTGCTTAACCACGCAGATAAAGCCCCCATTTTAAGGGATTTGGCAAAAACCCTGGAGCTTGACCCGGACCACACCCTGGCCCGCCGTCAGCTTGCCCTTATGCAAAGGGCAAGATAAGGGGGGCAGCCTTCACAAACCCCAAGAAGCAGCGGAAAAACCTTTTTCAAATAACCTTAATCCGCTGTCAGCAGCCTTGAGCCATGCCTGTTTTTGCGCTGGATGAGAGAATTGCCTTTCCCGACCCCCGGCAGGCCCGTGCAGACGGCCTGCTGGCAGTCGGGGGGGATTTGGCTCCGGAGCGCCTTGTTCTGGCCTATTCCCTTGGCATTTTTCCCTGGTACAGCGAGGGTGAGCCGATTTTGTGGTGGAGTCCGAACCCCAGGCTGGTGCTTTTTCCGGAAGAGCTTCACCTTTCCGGAAGCCTTAAAAGAAAGATTGGAAAGGGGATTTTTGACTTTACCCTGGACAAGGCCTTTGGGCAGGTAATAAGGGCCTGCGCCAAATTGAGGCCCGGCAAGGATGAAGGAACCTGGATAACCCGGGAAATGATAAGGGCATACGAAAAGCTTTTTGAGCTTGGTTTTGCCCACAGCGTGGAGGCCTGGCAGGGAAACAACCTTGCAGGGGGGCTTTACGGCGTGAGCATAGGCAGGTATTTTGCAGGGGAGTCCATGTTTTTCAACAAGCCCGATGCTTCCAAGGCAGCCCTTTGGGTTCTCTGCGAGCTTTGCCTGGAAAAGGGCCTGGAATTCATTGACTGTCAGGTGGAGACAGGGCATCTTGTAAGTCTTGGAGCGCGTCTTTTGCAAAGGGACGACTACTTTGAGCTGCTGCAAGGGTCTGTCAGCGGGGCGCTCACCAAACAAAGCCCCCTTTCCAGGCCCTGGAAACTTCCAAAAAAGGTGGAAAAATCATGTCCGAGCACTGCATTTTCTGCGACATCCTAAACAAAAAGGCCCCTGCCGACATTGTTTACGAGGATGATTTGGTCATTGTATTCAAAGATATAAGGCCCCAGGCCCCTGTGCATCTTCTTGTGGTTCCCCATAAGCATATCCGCAGCATAAACGAGCTGGCAGATGAGGACCGGAATCTGGTGGCACATATGATTTTTGTGGGCAAGGAGCAGGCCAGGCAAAACAATATCAACAAAAGCGGCTACAACCTTTTGTTCAATGTGGAGAGCGGAGGCGGACAGGTAATCTTTCATCTGCACCTGCACCTTATAGGCGGCTATGTGCGATAAAGGGCCTTTGCCCAAAAAACAAGCACTGACGGGAATTAAAAGCCTATGAAGAAAATTTTTGCTACATTTTTGGCGCTCCTTATTTTGGGGTCTGCTCCTGCGGCTGCCAGAGTGGATATAGCCACCCTGCCACGGAAAGATAGCGTGGAGCTTACGATTTACAACGCATCAGACCTCACCCTTGTTCGGGAAACGCGTGAAATTGTGCTGGAAAAAGGGGCAAACACCCTGCGCTTTTCCTGGGCCGGAACCCTCATTGACCCCACAAGCCTGGAGTTGAGGCCTCTTTCGATGGGGGATAAGATATGGGTGCAAAGCCTGGAGTACCCTCCTAATCTAAAGGATATAGGTCTCTGGCGCATTGAAAGCCAGGTGCAGGGCCCGGTTTCCTTTGAGGTCTCCTATTTCACCAGCGGGCTTTCATGGCGGTCTTTTTACGAGGCAACCCTGGCTCAAAACGAAAAAACCATGAACCTTGAAGGCTTTGTGAAGGTAGAAAACCGCTCCGGCGCAGATTTTGTTGATGCAAAGGTGCGCCTTGTGGTGGGCCGGATAAACCTTATTGACCGTATTTCTGACCTTGCCCGTCGCAGCCCGCCCTATGGGCGGCCCGATGAACCTTTTGCGCCCGCGCCTGCAAGGCTGGCAGAGCAGCGGGAAATGATGATGATGGCAAAAGGGGCAATGGATGCCCAATATGCGCCGCCGGCCATTGAAGTCCAGGGCTTTAGCGAGTATTTTCTGTACACAATTGAGGGAAAACATAATCTGCAAAACAACTGGGGCAGTCGGCTGTCGGCTTTTTCAAGCCCTGCAACGCCCGTTGTCAACGAATACAGTCACGATGAGGAGCGCCTTGGCGCAGCACCGATGCGTTTTTTGGGCTTTGTCAACGACAAGGCCCACGGCCTGGGGCAAAACCCCCTGCCCGAAGGCGACCTGCGCCTTTTCCGGATAAGGGATGCAGCGGGCCGCTTGAGCTTTGAGGGCAGATCAAGACTTTCTTATAGCCCTGTGGGCGGCAAGGTCAGACTTTTGATGGGGGCCGCTCAAGATGTGCTTGTGGAAGTGGCTCTAATGGATTTTTCATCGGACAATTACATATTCAACAAGGATGGCGATATTTCCGGCTGGAGCGAGACGAGGCGCTACGAGGCCAGTATACAGAACACCCGGCCCCTGCCCGTTACCGTTGAAATAATCCGCAGGATTCCAGGCGAAAGCTGGTCCATAAAAGATGCCCAGAAAAGCCCTGCCCACCAGAGGGTGGACAAAAACACGGTTCGCTACATACTGAACCTTAAAGCAAACCAGACCATAACTTTTGGCTATACCCTCTCCACCCGCCACGGAGAGCAGATTAACTGAAAAAGGAATAAAACCATGTCAAAAGCCCTTGTGGTTTACGCCACGCGCACGGGTGACACCGCGCGCATGGCAGAGCTTATTGCAGAAGGAATCCGTTTTTCGGGCGCTGAAGCTTTTGTCCTGTCCGTAAAGGACATACAAAAGACCGAAGACCTTGCCGGTTACGATGCCTTTGTTTTTGGCTCCCCCACCTACCACGGCCAGATGCTGCCTGCTATGGGGATCTTTCTTTTCCTGGCAGAGTCTGCCGGGCTTTCCGGCAAGGTTGGCGGAGCCTTTGGTGCCTATGGCTGGAGCGGTGAAGCCCCTGAGCGCATATTCAACACCATGAAAAATGTTTTTGGCATGAACATGGTGGGCGACTGCCTTCGCCTTAAAAACGCCGAGCTTGGCGGCGGTGTGCAGATGGCCCAGGATTATGGCAGGCAGGTGGGCAAAAAAGCACTGGGGGGATGATGTCCAAAATACCTTTTTCAAGGGGCGTTCATGAAGTTGCTCCGGGTGTGTGGGCCTTTTTGCAGCCAAATGGCTCCTGGGGCCTGAACAATGCCGGGTGCATTGTAAGCGAGGGTGAAACCCTGTTTATTGACACCCTGTTTGACAAGGTTTTTACAAGGGCCATGCTGGATGAATACAGGGCGAAGATACCAGGGCTTGATCTCCATGGAGACTTGGTGGTTACTCACGCCAATGGCGACCACCATTACGGCAGCGAGCTTTTTTCAGGCCGTATGATTGCCACAAAGTCTTTTGCCCAGGAAATGGAGGAAATACCGCCCTCCTTTCTGGCAGACCTGATGGACATGGCCCCGGAGCTTGGGGGAATGGGGGCTTATTTTCAGAAGGCATTCGGGGCCTTTCTTTTCCGGGGCCTTTCTCCCAGAAAGCCGGATTTGCTGTTTGAAGATGAATTGAGCATACAGGTGGGCAGGTTGACAGTTGTATGCAGGGATATGGGACCGGCCCACACCAAAAGCGACTGCATTGTCCATGTTCCTGAAGCCGGGGTTATATTTGCCTCGGATTTGCTCTTTATCGGCTCAACTCCTATTTTGTGGGAAGGCCCTGTGGAGAACTGGATTGATGCCTGCGATAAGCTTCTGGAAATGGATGCGGATGTCTATGTGCCGGGTCACGGCCCGGTGAGCAACAAAAAAGGCGTAACGCTTGTGCGGGATTACTGGGTGAGTTTAAGCAAAGAGGCAAAAAAGCATTTTGATGCAGGGCTTTCTGCAAGAAGGGCTGCCAGGGAGCTGTTGGGATTTCCCTACCCGGACTGGGTTGACCCTGAAAGGGTTGTAATAAATGTGCACAGCCTGTACCGGCAGTGGGATCCCTCTTTGCCCAAAACGGATGTGGCAGAGCTTTTTGATCAGATGTCCCGGCTTACAGCCCCCTGACTGGGCCTTTGGCCTTACCTGGGGGCCAGCTCCCTTGCCCTTGTGAAATCTTCCAGGGCCTTTTCGGATTCCCCAAGGTTTTTCCAGCACAGGCCCCGTGAATAATAGGCCTGGCCCAAATTCGGCTTCTGGAGAACAACCCCGTCAAAATCTGCAATGGCTCGGCGATATTGCTGGCGGTCAAAAAGGAAAAGGCCCCTGGCCAAAAGGTGCTGCCAGTTGTCTGCCCCGGCAGACTCCACAGCCTTGTCAAAATTCTCCTCGGCTCTGTCCCATTCCTTTAAATCCGCGTAAAGCAGGCCACGGTTGTGATAGGCCACGGCCAGGTTTTCGGGGTTGTGCAGGTTTGAGCGGAGATAGTTGTCGTAATGCAGAAGAGCTGCCTCGAACTGCCCGCGCTGCTGGGCGTCCAGGGCCTGGTCCAGACTCCACTGGGAGCCTGTTCTGGGCGACACAATGCCTTGGGCGCAGCCTACTGCGGCCAGCACAGTCACGCAGATAAAAACGCCCAAAAAGCCTTTCATATATTCAATCTCCTTGTGGTTCCCATAGGAGGAACAGCTTGTTGTCGACCAAATTCTGCAAAGGCAAAAAAGCGGCAAGCCGGTTTAAAAATGGTACGCGGTATTGCCTGTAAGGAGGAAGTAGCCTATCTCCTCAAGGTTCTGAAGGCCCTGGGTGTAGCTTGCCTCAAGCCCTAAAGAGATGCTTTTTGACAGGAAAAAATCCGCTCCTGCACCGCCCTTCAGACATATTTGGGTCTCTTGGTTGGAAAAGCCAAATTTCTGGCCGAAACGGGTATAGTCTGCCTTTATCACAGCCTGCATAAACCCTCCGCCCACAAAGAGATAAGGCCTGAAACGCCAAAAATCTCCGATGGGCGGGGCAAGCCTGCCTGCTGCGGTCAGCGTCCGGACATCCGCCGAAATTTCCGCAAAGTTGCGGCCACCCTTGAAAACATAGCTGCCTTCCCAGGGAAAGCCGTTTATCCAGTCAAAGACAACTTCTCCGGCAAAAATTCCGGTGAATTTGTATCCTGCCCGCAGATTTATGCCCCAGGAATTGTCAAAATCCACCCTCTGGCCAAGGGGCCTTATCTCCTGGGTAAGCTTTTCGACATTCGTGTTCTCAAGGGCAAAGGAAGCGCCTATGCCGATGGAAAAGGGCTTCTCAACCGTTTCCGGGCCATATTTCGTGCCATATTTTTCGTCTGCAAAGCCTTGGGGCGCAAGGCAGAAAAAGGCAAGGACAAAAAGAATAATAATGCGGCGATTCATGGCCCGTCTCCTTTTTGGTTGTGCAAGGCGGCTAAAATTGTTGTGAAAGTCTTGCCGCAAATCGTACCAAAAAGCTTTGGGCAATGCAAACCTGAAAAAATCAACGCTGTCTTATGTCTCCATACTCGATTGCTTTTTCATCAGGCTGTCCTGGTTTTCCCTGCCCTGGAAAGTCTTATGCGCTCCCAGGCATTGTGGATATCTTCAAGCATCATATAAAGGCAGGGCAAAAGGGCCAGGGTGATAAGGGTGGCAAACAGCACGCCAAAGCCTAAACTTATGGCCATTGGTATTAGAAATCGCGCCTGGAGGCTTTTTTCAAAGAGCATGGGGCCAAGGCCCGCAAAGGTTGTAAGGCTTGTGAGCATAACGGCCCGAAAACGGATGGACGAAGCCTCCAGCACAGCAGACATTATGGAGCGGTCATCCGTGCGCCGCAGGTTCACCGCATCCACAAGCACAAGGGAGTTGTTCACCACCACACCAGCCAGGCCTACAAGGCCGAAAACACTCATTATGCTCAAATTGTAACCCATTATCATGTGGCCTGCCAAGGCCCCCACAAGGCCAAAGGGGATGACCGCCATGACAATGAAAGGCTGCGTGAAGGAGCGGAAGGGAATGGCCAGAAGGGCATATATGGCAAAAAGGGCGATCAAAAGCCCCTTGAAAACATCCTCAAGGGATTCGGCCTGCTCCCTGCCCTCGCCCTCCAGGGTGAAACGCAGGCCCGGATATCTGGACGCAAGCTCCGGCAGGTAGGAGTTTATAAGCTGGGAGCGTATTCGGTCTGCATTGGTGATGTTCTCGTTGACATCTGCTGTTATCTTGATGACCCTCATGCGCTGGGCGCGCTCAATGGCGGCATATCCCGGCTTTATCTGCACATGGGCCACTTGGGAGAACGGGGCTGCGCTGCCGTCAGCCAGACGGATTCTCATGTTTTCCAGGGAGGCTATGTCCTGGCGCTCGCTCTCAAGATAGCGGGCCAGAACCTTCACCTCGTCCTTGCCCCGCTGGAAACGCAGGGCCTCTGCCCCGTAAAATGCATGGCGCACCTGGCGGGCAAGCTCTTCCAGGCTTATGCCAAGTGTCAGGGCGCTGGGCTTTAATGCAAGCTGTATCTCCTGCTTGCCCGGCTGAAAGCTGTCCTCAATGTCAAACACCCCTGGGTATGATTCAAGCTCGGACTTGAATTCTTGAGCAGCAGCCACAAGGGTGTCCGTGTCTGCTGCTGCCAGATGTATTTCCACGGGGCTGCCCGCCCGGTGGATGGTGGCCGTGAAGCTTAACGAATCCGCGTCCTGAATGCTGCCTGCAAGCTGCCGCCAGGCATTTGTCACTTCTGAAGAGCTTATGGTGGGTCTTTTCTCGCTTTCTGCAAGCTGAACCCATACCTGGCCCATGTGAGCGCCTGAAGAGCTGCCCAGCCCCCCCCTTCCCATCTGTGTTCCCACAAGTGCCACCGTGTATTCCAGAATGCCGCCCTCATATTCCGGGTGTTTTTCCTCCACCTGGGCAGTTGCCTGCCGGGCAAAGGCCTCAAGCTGGTTCAATATCTGTTCCGTGCGCTGTCTGGGTGTGCCCACAGGCATGGTCACAAAGGCCTGAAGAGTGTCGCCTTCAATGGGTGGAAAAAAGGAGAACTTTATCCAGCCGCCCTTCCAGATGCCTCCGCTCACAAGTAGCATGACAATGGCCAGCATTATCACCACATAGCGCCAGCGCAGGCAAAGGGTAAGAAATTTCACATAAGGCCCCCTGGCAAAACCGATGATGATCTTTGTCATTCTGCCCCTTGTGGCAGGGCGCTGCCCAGCGCCTTTCTTCCTGGAAATGCCGGCCAGATGGCTTGGCAGAACACAAAGGCATTCTATAAGGGAGCCAAGCAGAACAAGAATGACCACAATGGGGATGGCCCGCATGATTTTGCCCATGACTCCGCCGCCCAGAAGCAGCGGCGCAAAGGCCGCCATTGTTGTGAGCACGGAAAAAACAACGG
>JAGVAW010000012.1 GCA_020060085.1 Desulfobacterales bacterium | reverse complement strand
TGCAGCCGTAAGGGTCGTCTTGCCGTGGTCGATGTGTCCGATGGTCCCCACATTAACATGGGGCTTCTTACGCTCAAACTTCTGCTTGGCCATGTCCTTGTCTCCCGAATGAAGCTGGCCTGTAACTCTCTTTTTTGTCCCAGGCCCGGAATAATCCGATTAAAACCGATAATGGGCGAAAGCTTTGTTTGCCTCGGCCATACGGTGAGTATCTTCCTTTTTCTTTACAGAGGCACCTCTGTTTCCGGCAGCGTCCATGAGCTCACCGGCAAGCCGTGCGCCCATTGTCTTGTCTGGGCGCTTGCGGGCAAAGCTGATTATCCACCTCATTGCCAGGGCCAGCCGCCGGGTGTTGCGAATCTCCGTGGGGACCTGGTAGGTGGAGCCGCCAACTCGCCGGCTCTTGACCTCTATCATTGGCTTTACATTGCTGATGGCCTTTTCAAAAACTTCCAGAGGGGCTTCCTTGGAGCGCTTTTCTATGAGGTCAAAAGCCTCGTACAGGATGCCCTCTGCAATGCTTTTCTTGCCATCGTGCATGACCACATTGACAAATCTGGCCACCAGCTTGCTGTTATATCTTGAGTCCGGCAGTATATCCCGCACCGGAACTTCACGTCTTCTGGGCATGATGCTTCTCCGGCCTTGCGGCTACTTGGGTTTCTTGGTTCCGTAAAGGGAGCGTCCCTGACGGCGGTTGTTAACTCCGATGGAGTCGAGCTTGCCGCGCACAATATGATAGCGCACACCGGGAAGGTCCTTCACGCGGCCGCCACGCACCAGAACAACCGAGTGCTCCTGAAGGTTGTGGCCTTCACCCGGAATATAGGCAGTTACTTCCACGCCTGTTGTAAGACGCACACGGGCCACCTTGCGCAAGGCCGAGTTGGGCTTTTTGGGCGTGGTGGTGTAAACGCGCGTGCAAACGCCCCGTTTTTGGGGTGAGTGCTTGAGAGCCGGAGTATTGGTCTTTTTCTTGATCCGCTCCCGGCCCTTGTTGACCAATTGGTTGATCGTCGGCATTGCCTTGTTTCCCTTGTCCTTTTTTCTGATACGCAAACCAAACGAAAGCCCCGTCCAAAAAGCTCATTGCGGGGCTTTCCTTAAAAAAAACTTTATTTAGCCGCTAAATCTGCACTTGTCAAGGATTTTGTGCTTCAATTAATGAAGCCTCCAAATCTAGCAACTCCTGGGAGACCTGTGCGGACTCATCGTCAACATTGTCCTGCTCCAGTCCAAGCTCTGCCTTGGCGTAGCGCAGAAGGCCGGTTCCCGCAGGAATGATGCGCCCCATGATGACATTTTCCTTAAGGCCGCGCAGGTGATCCACCGCTCCGGCAATGGACGCTTCAGTTAGCACTTTTGTGGTCTCCTGAAAAGATGCTGCGGAGATGAAGCTCTCTGTGGAAAGGCTTGCCTTGGTTATGCCAAGAATGAGCGGCTCGGCAACTGCGGGTTTTCCGCCCCTGGCCATGACAGCCTTGTTGACCGCAGCAAAGGTGGCGCGCTCCACCTGCTCGTCAAACACAAAGTCCGTGTCCCCAACATCGGTCACCTTAACGCAGCGCATCATCTGGCGCACAATGACCTCTATGTGCTTGTCGTTGATGCGCACACCCTGCAGCCGGTAAACTTCCTGAACCTCGTTGACCAGGTAACGGGCAAGGGCCACTTCACCCCGGATGCTCAAAATGTCCTGGGGGTTTTCGGACCCGCCCATGAGAGGCTCACCTGCACGCACATAGTCGCCGTCATAAACATTAAGGTGCCGGCCCCTGGGAATGAGATATTCCCTCTTTTCGCCCACGCCTGAAGGCGTTACAGTGACCCGCTGCTTGCCCTTGGTGCCCTTTGCAACGCTCACAAAGCCGTCAATCTCGGAAAGGATGGCAGCTTCCTTGGGCTTGCGGATTTCAAAAAGCTCGGCAACGCGGGGCAGACCACCGGTGATGTCCTTGGTTTTTGTTGTTGCGCGGGGCAGCTTGGCAATAATATCGCCTGCAAAGACCTGCTGGCCTTCCTCCACCAGCACAATGGCGTTGGTGGGCAGAAAGTACCGGGCAAGCCCTGCGCCCTTGGGCAGCTTGGCTGTTTTGTTCTCCTCGTTTTTGATGGAGATGCGCGGACGCACCTCTGCATCCTTGTATTCTATGATTGTGCGGCTGTTCTTGCCCGTGACAGGGTCCAGCTTGTCCTGCATGGTCTTGCCAAGCTGAATGTCGCCGTACTTGACGCGGCCCGCCACCTCTGTGAGCATGGGCGTGGTGAAGGGGTCCCACTGGGCCAGCAGATCCCCTTCCTGAACCATTGCGCCGTCCTTGACTTTTATGTGGGCACCGTAGATGACCGGGCAGCGCTCGCGTTCCTCGCCGGAGAGGCTTTCAATGATGAATTCTCCTCCACGGCGGTTCATGACAACAAATTCACCCGTAGCGTTTTCCACCACATTAAGGTCAACATAGTTGACACGGCCCGGCACGCGCGCCCGGATGTCTGCCTGCTCCACGCGGCTGCTTGCCGTGCCGCCTATGTGGAAGGTACGCATTGTGAGCTGGGTTCCTGGTTCGCCGATGCTTTGAGCCGCCAGGATACCAACCGCCTGGCCCATTTCCACGGCCTTGCCGTGGGAAAGATCGCGGCCATAACACTTGGCGCAAACCCCGTAGCGGGTTTTGCAGGTAAGCACCGAGCGGATGCGGGTCTTGGTAACGCCTGTGCCTTCAACGCGCTCGGTGGCGGCTTCATCTATTTCATCGCCCATTTTAACGATGATTTCGCCTGTGAGAGGGCTTTTTATATCCTCTGCCGCAGTACGACCCAGAATACGCTCGCTCAAGCGCTGGATGATTTCGCCGCCTTCGATCAACGGCTCAACCTCAACACCGATGAGGGTGCCGCAGTCAGGCTCGGAAACAACGCAGTCCTGGGCCACATCCACCAGACGCCGGGTTAGATAACCGGAGTTTGCTGTTTTGAGGGCCGTATCTGCCAGACCCTTGCGTGCGCCGTGAGTTGAGATGAAGTACTGGAGCACGGTGAGGCCTTCACGGAAGTTGGCGGTGATGGGGGTCTCGATGATTTCGCCCGATGGCTTGGCCATGAGACCGCGCATACCTGCAAGCTGGCGCATCTGATCGCGGGAGCCGCGTGCACCGGAGTCGGCCATCATATAGATTGGGTTAAAGGATTCACTTGCAGAAGCGTCGTCTTTGGATTGAGCCTCCTGTCCGCCATCAGGGGCAGGCAGGCGGCGCATATCATCCATCATCTCATTTGCCACTTCGTCTGTGGCCTTGGACCAGATGTCAACCACCTTGTTGTATTTCTCGCCCTGGGTGATGAGGCCGTCAGCATACTGGTTGGCGATTTCCTCCACCTTGGTTTGGGCCTGGGCAAGAATTTCCCATTTCCTGGCGGGAATCTTCATGTCATTGATGCAGATGGAAAGGCCCGCGGCTGTGGCGTAACGGTAGCCCATGTCCTTCAGCCGGTCGGAGAGGATTACCGTGGTCTTGGCCCCAAGGGAGCGGTAGATGGCATCCACCAGGTCTCGCAGGGCTTTCTTGTTCATGACCTGGTTGGCAACGGAAAAGGCAGGCTCACGGCGTTTTTCCTTTATCTTGAAGAAGTGATGCTTGTTTTTAACCTGAATGGGGCCTATCACTTGGCCCGGCAAGGCATCTATAATGAGCTTGACGCCTTTTTTGCCCAGCCGGAAAACAGACTCCACCTCTTCATGGCGCAAAAGCCCCAGATCTCCGCCCAGGCTCTTGTCCCGCCCTGTTGAATACTGCTTCACAAGCCCGACAAAATCCGCATCAGGATTTGCGGCTATGGCATCGGCCACAGCCTTTGCGTCCTTTTCGTCCTCTGTTTCCAGATGAACAAGGCGCAACAGAAGGCCTTTTGGCAGAATCTCCCACAGGAGAACGCGTCCAACGGTGGTGTCCACCCGCTCGCCGTCCAGGCGCAGCTTTATTTTGGCGTGCAGATTCACGGCTCCTGCGTCATAGGCTATACGGACCTCTGCAGGATTGGCAAAAAGCTTGCCCGAACCCTTAACATTGTCCTCTGAGCGGGTCATGTGATAGATGCCCAGGACTATGTCCTGGGTGGGCACGATGATGGGTGCGCCGTTGGCCGGAGACAGGATGTTGTTGGAGGACAGCATCAGGGTCCGTGCCTCTATCTGGGCTTCCAGGGAAAGGGGCACATGAACGGCCATCTGGTCACCGTCAAAGTCTGCGTTAAAGGCGGTGCAGACCAGAGGATGAAGCTGTATTGCCTTGCCCTCGATGAGCGTTGGTTCAAATGCCTGTATGCCAAGCCTGTGCAAGGTGGGCGCGCGGTTTAACATGACAGGGTATTCGCGCACCACTTCGTCCAGGGTATCCCACACTTCCGGGCTTTCCCTTTCCACAAGCTTTTTGGCGCTCTTCACCGTGGAGACGAGGCCTTTGGCCTCAAGGCGGTGATAGACAAAGGGTTTGAAAAGCTCCAGGGCCATCTTCTTGGGCAGGCCGCACTGATGCAGACGCAGGTTGGGGCCTATGGTGATGACCGTACGGCCCGAATAATCCACGCGCTTGCCAAGAAGGTTCTGCCTAAAGCGGCCCTGCTTGCCCTTCAATGTGTCGGAAAGGGACTTTAAAGGCCTTTTGTTTGTGCCTGTTACGACCTTGCCCTGGCGACCATTATCAAAGAGAACATCAACCGCTTCCTGGAGC
>JAGVAW010000013.1 GCA_020060085.1 Desulfobacterales bacterium | reverse complement strand
GTGCTCTTCCGATCTCAAAACCCGAAACGCCCGTTCGCCTCATGCTTCTTTCCGAAGCGGCAGGCAATGTGTTCTTTGACCATAAGGAGCACGCCGACCCTTCTGCCTACGGGCTTTCGTGCAGAGATTGCCACCACATAGAAGACATGGACGCCACCACTTCACTATCTTGTGCAGACTGTCATGATCCCGACTATTACAGCGAAGAGGATTTTGACCCCTCCCTGCACAGGCTGCACTACGAAGATCTTGCCATGTCCTGCACGGAATGCCACTTTGAAACCCTTCCAAAAGACAGGGTTATCTGGGACTGCGGCACCTGCCACACCGAGCGGGAAGACGGCTACGCAAGCAAGCGGGATGAGGCCTTTCACCAGCAGTGCATGGGATGCCATGAAGACATGGGAGGCCCTGTTGACTGTTCCATGTGCCATGTCATGTAAGGCTTTGCGCCGAAAATGACAGGCCAGAATAATGCCGCTTTAAAAGCGGCGAAGCCATAAAAGGATTTTCCGATGATACGCAGAGCTTTTATCGGACAGGGAAGACCCAAGCTGCCTTACAGTCCGGTGGCCGACAAGGGTGCCGGATCCGTCTTGCAGGTTCCACAACCTGCAAAGGCAACCTTTTTTGTGGATCAGCCCTACAAAGACCGTGCGGAACTGGTCATAAAGGAAGGCGGCGAGGTCAAGCGCGGCGAGCCCATTGCCCCCTTTGCTGATTTCAAATCTTATGCCCTTTCATCCGTGTCGGGGGTCATAAGCTCCATTGAGCCATATACAGGCGCAAGGGGCCAAAAGATGACCGCAATAACGGTGGAGGCAAAGGGCGATGCCTGGGGGCAGGGCCCTGGAAGCACGCCCACCCTGGAGGCAGGGTTGAAATATCTGGAAAACTGTGCGGGCGGCCTTTCCCTTGTCCGCGCGGCCAACAGCAAAATAAACACCCTTCTGGTTATGGGCGTTGAAAGAGATCTGCTTGCCACGGCAGTTGGCCAGGTGGTTTCCGAAAAGGCCCCCTCCATAAAAAAGGGTGTTGAAGCCCTTAAAAAGATGACCGGCGCGCAAAAGGCCTTTATCGTGGTTCCTCCCGGCCTTGCCAAAAGCGCGGAGGGATGCGGCTGCGAGGTCAAGGTCTTAAATGCCCCCTACCCTGCGGGAATTGACAGGCTTGTGCTTCATTCGCTCTTTTCGGTGACTGTGCCTGCAGGCGGCTTTCCCGAAGATGTGGGTTTTCTGGTTGTTCCTGCCGAATCCGCTGCAGTTGTGGGCGAAGCCTTTGCAACAGGCAGGGTTCCTGATGAAAAGATGGTCACCCTAATTGGCAAGGATGCTTCGGCCAAGCCCCTCAATTTCCGGGTCCGCATAGGAACCCCGGTTGCCGATGTGCTTAAGATTGGCAATGTGACTGTCAACAATTCGGATCGTGTTGTTCTGGGCGGACCCATGCGGGGCAAGGCTGTTTACTCCTTAAAAATGCCCGTTGAGCCTGACACGGACGCAATTTTGGTTCAGGGCGCTGATGACCTTCCCGAAATTGCGGACAACTCTTGCATAAACTGCGGAGAATGCGTTCGGGCCTGCCCTGCCAGAATTCAGGTGAATATGCTGGCGCGCTTTTTGGAAAACGCCCAGTACGAGGAAGCGGCAGCGCGCTACGATCTTTTAAGCTGTGTTGAATGCGGCCTTTGCAGCTTTGTCTGCACTGCCAAGATTCCCATCTTCCAGTACATAACGCTTGGCAAGCACGAACTGGCACGATTGGGCGCGGAGGCATAACAAAAATGAATGGCGAAAAGAAACTTGTGGTTTCCCATGCTCCCTTCTGGCACGATGGCCGGAGCATAGCAGCCAGAAATTACAACACCATGCTTGCAGCCCTGCCTGCGGCCCTCATGGGGCTTTGGATTTTCGGAGGGCACGCCCTTGGTGTTTTGTCTCTTTGCATAGGCACTGCAATGGCCTGGGAGCTTGTTCTTAACAAGATCATGAGGCGCCCCCCGTCCATAGGCAATGGAAGTGCAGCTCTTACAGGTATGCTGCTGGGCATGATACTGCCTGCAAGCGCACCTTTCTGGATGGTCATAGTGGCCACCTTTGTTGCTGTTGTGCTGGGCATGGTCATCTACGGCGGCCTGGGGGGCAACCCTTTCAGCCCAGTCATACTGGCCCTGGCCGTGCTGGGCGTTTCGTGGCCGCTTATGTTCAACTACAACTATATGCTCCAGGCCTACGACACAGGCTTTGCAATGGCATATCCCCTGGCCCAGCTCAAAGCTTTCGGGCCTGGCGCGGTTACACATTTTTCCGTGGCCGATCTGCTAATGGGCAAACAGTCCGGCGGTATAGGCGCAACCTTTGGCCTAGGCCTTATCGCAGGCGGGCTTTATCTCATTGTCAGGGGCTTCATCCGCTGGGAAATATCCTTTTCCTTTCTGGTGGGCGTGCTGGTAACAGCTTGGCTTTTCAACGCATCCGACTCATCTGCCTATGCAGGCCCGGCAATACACCTTTTGAGCGGATACACCCTTATCGGCGCGTTCTTCCTGGCCACAGAGGACTCATCTTCTCCTGTCAACTTCATTCCCATGCTCATATACGGGGCCGGAGCAGGCATTCTCACGGTGCTCATCCGTAATATAGGCGTGTATGTGGATGGCGTTGTCCTTGCCATTCTGCTGATGAATGTGGCCAATCCGCTCATTGACGCAATCCGTCCCAAGGCCTTGGGAAAGGTGGTGAGAAATGCGTGAAATGATAAAAATGATATTGGTGATAACCATTCTTGCCTCGGTTTCCGGGGGGCTGCTGGCTGCCGTGAAGCAGGGAACGGCTGCACAGATAGAGGCCCAGGTGCTCAAGTTCGTCCAAGGCCCGGCTTTGAACAAGATGCTTGCAGGCGCAACCAATGACCCGCTTAACGACCGCTTTGACATTGATGATACGGACTTTTTTGTGGGCAAAATGCCTGACGGCAGCAACATAGTGGTCTTTGAAACTTTTGGATCGGGTTACGGCGGCCCCATAGGGGTCATGGTGGGTGTAAACATTGCCACAGACAAGATTTTCGCCATCGGCGTGACCACCCACACGGAAACACCGGGGCTTGGCTCCAGGGCGCAGACAGACCCCAAATTCGCAAGACAGTTTGCCGACAAGAACATGGTTCAGGTTTTCAAGGTCAAGGCCGATGGAGGCGATGTTGACGCCCTTGCAGGGGCCACTGTCACCTCTATGGGTGTTTCTGCGGCGGTAACCAGGGCTGGTGAGCTTTACGAAAAGCTTGCCCCCCAAATAAAAGACAAAGCAAGGCAACAGACAAGCTAGGAGTTATAACCCATGGCCAAAACAATCACTCAGGAATTCACCAAGGGCCTCTGGAAGGAGATACCCCCCTTCCGGCTGGTGTTGGGGCTGTGTCCGGTGCTGGGCGTTACCACCACAATGGAAAACGGCTTTGGCATGGGGCTTGCCACCACCTTTGTTCTGGTGTGCTCCAATGTGCTGGTCTCCATGTTGAGAAATATCATCCCCAGCAAGGTGCGCATTGCCTGCTTCATTGTGGTCATCGCCACCTTTGTCTGCCTGGTGGAACTTCTCATGCAGGCTTACGCCTACCAGCTTTTCATAACGCTGGGCGTATTCATCCCCCTTATAGTGGTCAACTGCATTGTGCTTGGCCGGGCCGAGGCATTTGCCTCCAAGAACAAGGTAATTCCATCCCTTGCAGACGGCCTTGGCATTGGCATCGGCTTCACCTTGAGCCTTTCGGCTCTTGGCGCTGTGCGGGAGATACTGGGAACAGGCCATGTGAGCATACCCTTTGGCCCCCTGGTCACCCTTCTTGACACAAGCTGGTATCCGGCCTTTGAATTTATGGTGAAAGCACCGGGCGCATTTGTAGGCCTGGGGCTTATGCTGTGCCTGATGAACCTGGTTCCGCAAAAATAAAACGGCCCATACGGGAGACAACAGGATATGGAATACCTTACACTCATAATAAGCTGCATACTGGTAAACAACATCCTTCTTGCCAAATTCTTGGGCAACTGTCCTTTTCTGGGTACATCCAAAAAAATGGAGACAGCCGTTGGTATGGGGATGGCAGTCATCTTTGTCATGGTTGTGGCCGGCGTAATTACCTGGCTCATCTGGCACAAGGTGCTTGTTCCTCTTGATCTGGGCTATCTGCGCACCATCGCCTTTATCCTTATCATCGCCTCCCTTGTTCAGTTTGTGGAGATGTTCCTCAAAAAATCCATCCCCACGCTGTATGCAGGCCTTGGCATCTTTCTGCCCCTTATCACCACCAACTGCGCAGTTCTGGGCGCAACGGTCTTCAATGTTGATGATGACCTCTCATTTTTGATGGCCACCGTGGCTTCCTTTGCCTATGCAGTTGGTTTCGGGCTTGCCCTTGTCCTTTTTGCAGGTCTTCGGGAGCGCATTATGCTCGCCAGGGTTCCCAAACCGCTCCAGGACACATCCATCGGCCTCATCACCGCTGGAGTAATGGCTCTGGCCTTTGCAGGTTTCAGCGGAATGGTATAAATCTGAAAACATCCGGCCCGTAAAGCCGCGCCATTTGCCGTGCGGCTTTACGGGTTGCCTTAAACAGCTCATATACCAGGCGGACGGATGCACTCCGGTCCGCCTTTCGTTTATCCCAAAAAGCAGGAGGGCTCCATGTTCACCATTTTATCCAAGCGTGAAATGGCCCAGGGAACCGTTGTTGAAAATGTCATTTCCGCGCCCCGCATCGCAAAAAAGGCCATGCCCGGCCAGTTTGTGATTCTGCGCGTTAATGAAACCGGAGAGCGGATTCCCTTGACAATGGCCGACACGGACCCGGAAAAGGGAACCATCACAATTATTTATCAGGTGGTGGGCAAAAGCACGGCGCTTATGAAAACCCTTGAGGTGGGAGATTCTTTTCTGGATGTTGCCGGGCCGTTGGGCAAACCCACCCACATTGAAAAGGTGGGCACGGTTGTGTGCGTTGGCGGCGGCACGGGCGTTGCCGTGCTGCACCCCATAACGCGGGCCTTCAAGGAGGCAGGCAACAAGGTCATCGCCATCTGCGGGTCCCGCACAAAGGATCTGCTTATCCTTGAAGACGAAATGGCAAAGGCTTCCACCGAGTTCAACCTTTGCACCGATGATGGCACCTGCGGATACCACGGCTTTGGGACGGATCTGCTCAAGGGAATCCTGGACAGCGAAAAGGTTGACCTTGTTGTTGGCATAGGGCCTGTTCCCATGATGAAGGCCGTGGCCAACCTCACCCGCAAATACGGAGTAAAAACCCTGGTGAGCCTCAATGCAATAATGCTTGATGGAACAGGGATGTGCGGCTGCTGCCGGGTTTCGGTCGGCGGAAAGACCCAGTTTGCCTGTGTTGACGGCCCGGAATTTGACGGGCACGCGGTTGACTATGACGAACTGGTCATGCGCCTTAACAGCTATGTGCCCCAGGAGCGCGAATCAATGGAGCTTTTTGAGCACAAATGCTCCTGTGCCAGCGCCAAATAGGAGGATACAATGACGGAAAAAGCCAAAAAAGTCCCCCGTCAGCCCATGCCGGAGCAAGCCCCGGAAATTCGCCGCAGCAACTTTCTGGAAGTTCCGCTGGGCTACCCGAAGGAAACGGCCAAGCTTGAAGCAAGCCGCTGCATACAGTGCAAGAACCCGGCCTGCGTTAAGGGCTGCCCGGTGGGCATAGATATCCCCGGCTTTATTGACCTTATTGCCAAGGATGATCTTGCAGGCGGCATCGCAAAAATAAAGGAAACCAACGCCCTGCCTGCTGTTTGCGGGCGGGTCTGCCCCCAGGAAGCCCAATGCGAAGGACAATGCGTGCTGGGCAAAAAGGGGGACCCTGTTGCAATTGGCCGCCTTGAGCGCTTCCTTGCAGACTGGGAGCGCAATGAAGGCGAGGTCAAGCTGCCCCAAAAGGCAGCCCCCACAGGCAAAAAGGTGGCTGTTGTGGGAGCCGGGCCGGCAGGCCTCACAGTTGCAGGGGATCTCATCCTCAAAGGCCACGAGGTCACGGTTTTCGAGGCCTTCCACAAGCCAGGCGGCGTTCTGCTCTACGGAATCCCCGAATTCCGGCTGCCCAAAGAAATCCTGTTTGCGGAAACCAACTACCTTGAGCGCCTGGGTGTCCGCTTTGAATACAACTTTGTTGTGGGCAAGCTTGCCAGCCTGCAAGAGCTTTTTGCGGAAGGCTATGACGCAATTTTTGTGGCCGTGGGCGCGGGTCTGCCCACCTTCCTCAAGGTTCCCGGCGAAAACCTCATCGGCGTTTATTCTGCCAATGAGTACCTCACCCGGTCCAATCTCATGAAGGCCTACCTCTTTCCCAAGTACGACACACCGCTTATCCGCCCCAAAAATGTGGTGGTCATAGGCGCAGGAAATGTGGCCATGGACGCAGCCAGAACAGCCGTCCGCATGGGCGCGGATTCGGTGAAAATCGTCTATCGCCGCTCAAGGGAGGAAATGCCCGCCCGTGTTGAGGAAATCCACCATGCCGAGCAAGAGGGAGTGCAGATGTTTCTGCTCACAAACCCCGTGCGCTTCATCGGCAACGACAAGGGCCATCTCACGGCAATGGAATGCCTCAAGATGGAGCTTGGCGAGCCGGATGCATCGGGCCGCCGCAGGCCCGTGCCCATAAAAGGCTCGGAATTTGTCATGGAAACAGACATGGCGGTCATATCCGTGGGTGCAGGGGCAAACCCGCTTCTCACCTCCACCACCCCGGAGCTTGCCCTTAACAAGTGGGGCTACATCATCGGCCAGCCCGATACGGGCAAGACCTCCATGCGCGGTGTGTGGGCCGGAGGCGACATTGTGACAGGCATGGCAACAGTCATACAGGCCATGGGCGCAGGTAGGCAGGCGGCAAATTCTATGCAGGAATATCTTACCCTCGGCTGGTAGAAAGTTATTGGGCGGCCCCAGGAAGCCGTGGGCTGTGTTGCACTGCGCATCGGAATTTCGGTCACATACAAAAAGTATGTTCCCTCATTCCTCGCTTGTGCGCCTTGCCCACGGCTCCCTGGAACCGCCCCATATGCTTGTGGGTGAAGGGGAAAAGCAAAAGCAAATTCCCTGGAACCGCCAGTGTGCGTTAGCACAAGAGCCAAAGCCACCAGACACACCAGCAGCAAACAGAGCCTTAATAACAACAAGTTGTTCCTTGAATAAATTGCATTAAAAATAACAAGCAACCAATCGGAAGAACGGCTTTATTGTCGGGCTACGCAAATCCGGGACAAGGCCAAGGGCCTTATGGAAATGTCACAGGCCGGATTTACTAGCCCGACCTACGAGCTTTTGTATTAGGGCGCTCCCAGGCAGGCTGCTGCTGTGTTGCACTTCGTTTTGAAGCTTGGTCATGTACCATTTGTACACTCCCGCGCT
>JAGVAW010000189.1 GCA_020060085.1 Desulfobacterales bacterium | reverse complement strand
TACCCTGAAATACTTTGAGAAAAAGGCGGATATGGTGAGGCTTGTGCCTGCCAACCCGATCTACCAGCCCTTTGAGTTTAAAGGGGAACAGGCCCTGTCCCTGCGTATTTTAGGCGTAATGGTGGGTCTTGTGAGAAAGCTCTGAATTTTTTGCTGCTGGCCTGTTTAAAGAAAATTAAAAGAAATTTTGGGGGAAGCCCTTTTTGTAAAAAGGGCTTCCCCCAAACCCCCCATCTCAAAAATTTTAGATTATGATAACATATAATTATATGCCTTTAAGATGGATGGCACCGCTGCAAGGAGTGCTAGCCGGAAAGGGCTTGACGCTTTTGCACAAACCCCATTTTTTGGCGGCATCCCGCTTTGTTGTATAACAAAATGAATATATTTAAAGTTTATTGAGGATGGGTGCGGGGAGAATCGTTTTTGAAAAAACGATTCTCCCCGCAAAAAGCAAGTGAGTTAAAGCAGGATTGTCAATAAAGCTCGCCGCCACGGCGCATGAGGGATCTGGCCTCTGCCTGGCGGATGCGCTCCTCGTGCTGGGCCTTGCGGTCCCGTGCTGCTTCAAGCTTTTCCTTCATCTCCTTGAAGTCTGCGGGCTTGTTAAGATAATCAAAAGCACCCAGCTTCATGCCCTTTACAGCGGTATCAACAGTTCCATGCCCTGTGAGCATTATCACCTCCACAAGGGGATGGTGCCTTTTTATTTCCCGCAGGGTTTCAACGCCGTCCATTCCGGGCATTTTTATGTCCAGAATCACAACATCAATATATTCGTCCTTTTTCAGGGCTTCCAGGGCTTCCTGGCCGCTGTAAACTCCGGTAACCCTTTCACCAAACTCGGAAAGGCGCAGGGAGAACATTTCAACAAAGTCTTTTTCATCGTCAACAACAAGTACATTAACGGGCACCCGAACCATGGGAATTGCTCCTTTCGATTTCTTTTGCTGCTTCAAGCCAATGCTTGTCCGGCTCGCGGACAACCGCATTCTTGCTTACCTTTGGAATATATATCGTGAATGTGGAGCCGCAGCCGATCTTACTTTTAACTTCAATGCTTCCTCCAAGTCGGTCAATTATTCCACGGCTCATGAAAAGCCCCAGGCCTGTTCCTGATCCCGGCGGCTTTGTGGTGAAAAAAGGCTCAAAAATTCTGTCCAGATTTTCTTTGGCAATGCCGCATCCAGAGTCTGCAATCTCAACCCTGATTATGTTCTCGCCGTCTTCAACGCTGGCGACAATCTTTTGCCCGCGTTCGCTGGCAAAAAGGGCGTTGGTGAGAAGGTTCATGAAAACCTGGCGTATTCCATCCGGATTGGTCCAGGCGTAAACCTTGTTTGCCGTGCTTTCCACCTCAAAGGTTACATCCTTGCCTTTGGCTTCTCTATTAACCATTGCAATGACATCATGTATCAGGTCCACAATGTCTGTTTCCTTGAGCACGACAGCATCATCCCCGCCCCTGGCAAAGCTCAAAAGCTGGTGCGTGATGGTGCGGCCCCTTTTAACATTCTGCTCTATCTTGTTTAATGCGTTCATCAGGCTGTTGTAAAAAGGCAGTTGCTTTGCCTCCGGTTTTTCCATGAGCATCAGGGCAAATCCGGCAGCCTCGCCGATAATGGCTAAAGGGTTGTTGATTTCATGAGCCACCCCGGCTGCCAGGGTCCCAAGGGCTGCAAGGCGCTCGGTGGCAGCCATCTGCTGCTCCATGCGCTCCCTGAACTCCTGCTCCCGCGCTTTGGCTTTCCGGGCGGCTATCTTGTCTGCTGCATGGCGTATTTTCTGGGCAAGATGCTCCAAATTGACGGGTTTTGTAAGATAATCAAATGCTCCTGCCTTGATTCCCGCAAGCCCGTCCTCCATTGCTGCATGGCCGGTAAGCAGGATGACCTCAACCGGGGCATCTGTCTGTCGGATAGCCTCCAGAGTTTGAATGCCATCCATGCCTGGCATTTTTACATCCAGAACCACAACATTTACGGGAAGCTCCTTGAGGGAGGAAAGGGCTTCTTCGCCCCCTCCTGCCTCAAAGACCTCCATGCCTCTGTGGATAAGCCTTTTGGCAAGGGGCCGCCGAAAATCAGCCTCGTCATCCACAAGCAGGACACGGATTTTGCTTTCATCATCCATAAATGTTTCCTGTCAGATCTTTATACAAGACCCAGGATTTTCCACCACACGCCTGCCACAAGAACCAAG
This sequence comes from Desulfobacterales bacterium, assembly GCA_020060085.1. GTDB lineage: Bacteria > Desulfobacterota > Desulfobacteria > Desulfobacterales > Desulfatibacillaceae > JAGVAW01. The sequence goes on along the minus strand of JAGVAW010000189.1, from coordinate 7,377 downwards.
GCGGCAAGCAGAACTGGGGTGGCTACAAGCCCGACTTTTGTAAGGTCTGATGACTTGAAGTAGCGGTAACTGTAAGCAATGGCATTGGGTGGACAGCCAATAACCAGAAGCATGGCAAAAGATGTTGCCATGCCTAAACACAGAGCCATCACACGAGGGTCAACGCCCTCAAGGATTGCCATTGGAATGACGATGGGCAGAATGAGGGCTGCGGCAGCCACATTGGCCATTGCGTTTGTGACAATTGCACCGAAAAAGCCCACGCCGATAAAGAGCACAAGCCAGCCGCCGCCCTGAATAAGAGGGAAGAACAGGTTGGCAAAGTAGGTGGCTGCGCCCGAATGGCCCATGCCTAGACCCAGCGATATGCCGCCACCAAAGATGAAAAGTGCGGTACCCCACTCCAGATGCTCGTGGATGTCATCCCACTTGAGAATGTTGGCAAGCACCAGGGCTGTAACGCCTATCATGCCGGTAATGGAGTAATCCAGGCCATGAAAGCCCTTTGTGAGCCAGAAAAGGAAGGTCACGCCGATAATGCCTGCCGTCCACTTCTCCTGGCTGGACCAGGGACCGGCTTCCTCGTCAAAGGCGGGCAGTTTGATTGTAGGATCAGGCCTGAAAACCAGCCACACCACGAAAACCGACAGGGGTACGGTGATAATGGCAGCGGGCAGAGCAAACTTTATCCAGTCAAAGAAGGTGAGCTCAATGCCCGTGAACTCGTAGAGAAAGGCGGCAGCCACCATGTTGCGACCGCCTCCCACCAGGGTTCCCATGCCGCCCGCAGAGCAGGCAAAGGGCAAGGAGATGGTCATAAAAACGCCGGTCTTGCTCAAAGGCTTTATGCCTGCAGCCTTCATTAGGGGAATCATGGTTACAAGGCCAACGGCCACGGCTGCTGCATCGTGCATTAGTCCTGAAGCCCAGCCCAAGGCTATGGAGATGAAGAAGGTGAATCGCACCACCGATGTTCCCGCCTTTTTCACCACAAAGCGGCCCAGACGGTTTGTGATGCCCGCCTTTTGCATCGCAATGGCAAAGATGAGGCAGCACATTATAAAGACAACCACCGGGTGCATATAGGGAGCCCAGGCATCCCGCAGCTCCACAATGCCAAGGCCAGCCAGGGAAACACCTATGCAGATGGCTGTAATTTCAAGGGGTATTGGCTCTAACACAAAAAGGAAGATGAGCACGGCCAGAACCACCAGAAAGCGTTTGCCCTTGGGAGAAAGGCCGTCCATGTAGTCAACGCTCACCTTTTCTTTTAGGCCCATCTCTTTTACTGTTTTGGTAAGCAGAATGCCTGGCTTGCTTACCTCGGCCCCGTCTTTTACCTCAAGAATGTATCCTTTTTTTTCTGTGGCCTCCTCCACAAGAGTGAATTTGTCTGCCACCGCAGCAGCCAGTTTCTGGGTTGGGTCCCCCTTTATTTCAAACTGTCTGCCTTCGGGTCGGGGTAACAGAAAAACTACAAGACCGATCAAAAAAGCCAAAAAAAGCAAAAAGAATTTATTTTTGAACAGCATTGATTTTCTCCGCAGCTAATAGTTGCAATCCGCACCGACGCCGGCTACCGGGCCGTCTGCGCCATAGCCTCCCGGATTTTTTCCAAAAGATCGGGAAGCTCACAAGGTTTGGTCAGGTAGTCAAAGGCCCCGTGGGTAAGCCCCTGTCGGGCGGCTTTTTCCGAGCCATGCCCGGTGAGTATGAGCACCGGCATTTCCGGGACCATTTTTTTGAAAATCTTTAAAACCTCTATGCCGTCCATGTCCTCCATCTTGAGATCCACAACAGCACAGTCAAAATCATTTTTCCGCAGCACTGCAACAGCTTCACCTCCCGAAGTGACGGTTGTTACATCCATGCCCCTCCGGTTCATGCGTTTTTTCACCACATTCACAAAGCCCTCTTCATCATCCACCAATAAAACGCGGATTTTGTTTTCGGGCCTGGCCGAATCTTCCATATTGGTTTTCAGTCGCCCCGGCGCAGGGCTATGTTTCTGGCCCGCGCCTCGATGATTTTCTGCTCATGGGCATCTTTTTTGCCCGCCGCATCCCTAACCTTCTGAACCAGTTCCTCCAAATCGCAGGGCTTCATCAGATAATCAAAGGCCCCAAGCTTCATCCCCTCAATGGCAGACTGCACCGTGGCATGGCCCGTGAGCATGATGACCTCGGTGAGGGGGTAAATCTTCTTTATTTCCCGCAGGGTTTCAATACCATCCAAGCCTGGCATCTTCACATCCAGAATAACCACATCAGCAGGCGCTTTTTGAAGAACACTCAGGGCTTCTCCTCCGGAATATGCTGCATCTGTATTCAAGTTTCTTTTTGCCAGCCGTTTTTGCATGGTCTGAACGAAGCCTTCTTCGTCATCCACCAGAAGTATTTTGATATGGTTCATTGCAGGTCCCCTCCCAGGACTGAAATAACATTCTGCATCAAACAGGAATCTTGCTCCATCAAATCGAATTTATGGTTTCCCATCTTCTGCCTTTGGTGGGGTTACAGGCAGATAAAGATGGAAGGTTGTGCCCACACCTACTGCGCTGTTTACTGTTATTTTACCGCCCATCTTCTCCATTATGCCATGAACAATGGAAAGCCCCAGCCCAGTACCTTTGCCCACAGGCTTGGTGGTGAAAAAGGGGTCGAAAATCCGTTTGAGATTGGCATCAGGAATGCCTGAACCCGTGTCCGAGACATCCACCTTTACAAATCCTTCTTCCATGCGGGTAGATATGCTCAACAGGCCCCCCTCTTTTTTATCCATTGCATCCAGGGCGTTATTGATGAGATTTAGCAGCACCTGCTGCATTTCTGAAGGCGAAACCGTGACCGGGGAAAGATTATCGGAAAGATTGGTGTTGATGCGCACATTGGCGTAACGGGCCTGTTGCCGGGACATTTCAACCACCTCCGTTATGAGGCTGTTGATGTCCACATCCCGCTCCATTGGGTCGGTCTTCCGGGCAAAGGAGAGCAGCTTGTGGGTTATTGCCTTGCAACGGGATCCCTGGGTCTGAATTTGTGTCAATGCGCGCCGTATTTCAGCAAGATTTTCGGTGCTTTTGAACTCATCTTCTTCAAGGAGATCCCCAATCCAGCCCGATTCTTCAACCATTATGGCCACAGGATTATTAATTTCGTGGGCAATTCCCGCTGCAAGCTCCCCAACGGATGCCAGCTTGCCGGCTTCAATCACCTTTTCGTTCATCATCTGTTTTTCCAGGTCCATGGTCCGGATTCGGTCGCTAATCCGTTTGGACAGGATGGAGGCCATGATCACAATGGCAATGCCTCCGATGAGCAGAACCAGCAGGCTCAAGTTGCGGGCCGCATAAAGGCTGGCAAAGGCATCGGCCTTGTCCTGGACATAGACAAGCGCCCACTCATTGTCCTTTAAAAAGGTGTTTACAAAGATGGCGGCCTTATTCGTGACAGCGTTTTTGCCGGTGAAATGATAAACAGGCCTTTCAGCAAGCGCCCTCTGGACGGCGAAGGAAGTCCATGAATCCTCATCATTATTGCGGGGGGGTAGTTTGTCCGGCTCTTGGCCCCACAGCCTTTTTTCCAGCATGGGAATAAACGCGGAAATGTCTTCTCTTGAGTGGGTTTGCAGTTCGGTTTCCCTGTTGATGATAAAGGCGAAGCCGGTTTTGCCCATTCGGGTATTTTCCACTAGACGGTTGAAGGCCCCGAAATCAATGGTGCTGCGCAGAATGTAGCGCTCATCCCCCACTCGCTTTTTAACTGCCACAATAAAATGGGGCAAACCCCTTAACCCCATAAAAACATCGGAAATATAAACACGGTTCTGGAGAGCTTCCTTAAACCACCGGGCATCGGAATAATCGGCCCGCCCAAGCTTAAAAGGTCCTGCATAGGCAATCTGGACACCCTGCTCATTTACAAAACCAAGATCCACAAAAACATCGTTGTGCCCTTCCTGAAGATTTGCAAGCAGATGATTGAGTAGCTCCTCGTTTGCAAGCTCTTCCATACTGTGGGAAAGGGCCAGAACCCTTATGTTTGCAAGCTTTTCAAAAAGAAATGTGTCGATATTCAGGGCGTGTTTTTCAACAAGCTGATCAAGGTATGCCATCACCTTGGAGCGGTATGCCGTGTGAAATCCGAAAGCTGTTACGGAAATGAGGGTCAAAAGAGGGGTAAGCGATACAAGGATGATGATGGTAAAAATGGCGCGTCTTATGGTCTGATAACTTTTTATATCCATGGCGCCTGCCCTTGAGCGAAAAGCATTATCCTGACCAGCAGAGGGCTTGCAGGTCAATACAGGTCGGATATTTTGTGGTGTTTTTGGGCCGTTTCCAGCGCAAAAAGTACCCTTGAGAGCCAGAGTTGATCTGCAGCAGATAACGCAAGGCGTCAATCCCAGAGTTCTCCAGCCCTACAGCAAAACTTCCTATAAATGTTGAACAACCGCCTGTCACCTGTCTTTAAGCCCCTTCTGCCGCAAGGAAACCTGGCAAAAATTGCCAAAGCCGTTTTACCGGACTTTGGATTACTACTTAAACACAAAGATTACAAGATTTAGTTTGCTTTTTTAAGGCAAAAACCCAAATTGCCCATCTTATGCCGGAGAAACTGCCTTTATTTCTTTTGGCATTCAATGAGTTATAGGTCTCATGTCTCAACAACTCCAGCCGGACCAATTGCAGCCCCTGGCAATTTGTAACCTTAATCGTTAGCCCTGACAATTCAATGCAGAAGACTTAAAGTGTGCGCCAAACAGGTTGAGCAGCAGCAGCCCTTGTGCTAACCTGCCTGAAATTAAAATATTTACTTGTGGTAACATCTCTATATTAAAAGGAATATGCCGTGAGTAACAGTGGTGGTCACCGCTCTTTTGTGGAAATGGTCAGCAGGTTTTTTGAGGGAGTCGCTCTTCGTTGCCATGACAACCGCCTTCTGGTTCTAGGATTTTGTTTGGCAGTGATAGTAATTGCCGCAGTTTTTGCCGCTGGTGTGCGGTTCGACAACAGCTTTGAGGCCTATTTTGACCGGGAGGACCCCCTTTACCAGGCTTTTTTGCAGTTTCGTGAGGATTTTGGCTCGGATGAGATTGCCTACATTCTGTATGCAGCCCCCAAACATGAGCACGGCCCCTTTGATGTTTCGGTGATGGAGCGTATAGCAGGTCTGACAAGTGTCTTGGAGCGGGAGGTTCCTTTTGTGGACAGGGCACTTTCTCCTGCCAATGCTGAGCTTATTGAGGGCGCTCCAGGAGAGCTGATCATTCACAAAATTGAAGACCTGCTTCCCCTAACCCAGGACGAGCTTCTGGACTTCAGGGAGAAATTCTTTTCAAAACCATTGCTTGTCAATGCCCTTGTGAGCAGGGACGGTAATTACGGGGCAATAATTCTGGAGATGGTGCTTGCCAGCATTGACCCGCCGGAAATGCTCAAAGTTGATCCTGACAAGGGCTATTCCCTGAATAACCTTTACCCCCAGGCCACCTTCAACAAAATAGAGGAAATACTTGCCCGCCCACAGTACGATGACCTTGTTTTTTACCACACTGCGGATGTGGCCCTTAATGCCAATTACAATGTCATTGCCCAATCCGAAAGCGCAAAGCTTGGCATAATCGCTTTTCTGATAATAGGTGCAGCCCTTGTGCTGTTCTTTTTCCGGCCAATGGGGGTCATCGGTCCTCTGGCAGTTGTGTTTCTGGCAATTCTCATGGTCACGGGTTTTGTGGGGCTTATGGGCTGGAACTTTGACCTTATGTTCACCATACTCCCTGCACTCATGGTGGCGGTGGGGGTGGCTGATGCAGTGCATTTTTACTCCGAATTCAAGGTGTTCCACCTGCAAACCGGCGAGCGCCGAGCGGCCCTTGCCCGCGCCATGTATCTTGTGGGCCTGCCCTGCCTTTTTACCAGCATAACAACCATGGCCGGTTTTGCCTCTATGAGCATTTCGCCCATAAAGGCAATCAGCCATTTTGCGGTTTACAGCGCTGTGGGCGTTGCCTGCGCCTTTCTGCTCACAATGACCCTTCTTGTGGTATTTCTTTCGTTTGGCAAAAGCGAGCCTTCAAAAAGGGACATTAAACAGGGAATAAAAAAGGCCAGGGGCGGCAAGGTTTTTTTGAGCGCTGCCGCATGGATAGCCAGCATCAATGTAAGAAGACCCTGGCTGCTGGTGGGTCTGTGGGCAATCCTCTTTGTTTTTGGACTGGCGGGCATGACTCGCCTGAAGGTTGATTCCAACTTTTTGAACGAGTTTTCAGAAGAATTGCCCATCCGCATTGTCACCGAGCATACGGACAATGTCATGGGAGGAGCAGGAAGCTTCAGCTACATCTTTGATGCTCATGAGCCGGGTGGCATTATCGAGCCCCAACTGCTTGCCTATATTGACAGGTTTGCAGGCGAGGTTGAGAAACAAGATTCCGTTGTGGTCAAGGTCAACTCTGTTACGGATCTTCTAAAGGACATAAACCGCTCCTTTCATGACGAGGATGATGACTGGTATGCGCTTCCGGATTCCCGCGCCCTGGCAGCCCAGTATATCCTACTTTATGAAATGTCCGGGGGCGATGAAATTGCCACCTTTATCACGCCGGACCAGACCAGGGCCAACATGGAGGTGCGCTGCAAACTTATGGAAACAAGCTACTTTAAAAAGGCCATAGAGCAACTGGATGTATGGCTGGCCCAAAACCCGCCGCCGGGGATGGATATATCCATAACCGGCATGGGTGCCCTCTGGGTGCAGCTTTTAGATTACATTGTCCAAAGCCAGATAAGAGGCTTTGCCCTGGCCTTTGTGGTTATCACCATCATGATGTGTATAGTTTTTCAGTCAGTCCGCACGGGAATTATCTCCATGATTCCCAACCTTGCGCCCATTGTGGTTGTGCTTGGCGCAATGGGATGGGCAGGCATAAGTTTAGACTATGTGAAGCTTCTAATAGCCTGTGTTGCCATAGGCATTGCGGTGGATGACTGTGTTCATACAGTTACCCGCTTCCGGCACGAGTTTGATATATACGGCAATTACCAAAAGGCTCTTCACGCTACCCTGCGAGATGTGGGCAGGGCTTTGTTTATAACAACCGCAGTGCTGGTTATGGGCTTTTCGGTGACGGTTTTTTCGGTTATGGACAGCCTTGTGCATTTTGGCCTGCTTGTGGCCGGAGCCATAAGCATTGCCCTTTTGGCCGACTTCTTTCTGCTGCCTGCCCTCTTTGTGCTCACAAAACCATTTGGCCCGGAAAGAAAACAACAGAGTTGATTGAAAAAACTTATTTTAGATTTTGCAATTTTGCTTCTTTCCTTTCAAAGACAAACCATTGTTATTATAGCCATTATCTAAAAGTTTTTGGGGGAGGGGG
>JAGVAW010000004.1 GCA_020060085.1 Desulfobacterales bacterium | reverse complement strand
GGATGAGAAGGATGTCCGCGCCCTCAACATCCCAGGGGGTTTTGAAGGAATAGCCGGTTTCCTCGGAAAAGTCCTCGTCAATAAAGTCCATGTTGTCCCGGACAACAGCAGCGGTCATCTGGGTGGATGAGCCTGTCTTGAGCTGGAGCATGGAGCCTTTGTCGTGAAGCTCCGGGCAGGTTATGCCCATCTCCTGGCTGAATATTTTGCGGATTTCCCTTGCCACAAGAGCATTGTCCACACCCAAGGGGCAGGTCTGGGCGCAGCGGCGGCAAACATTGCAGCGGTAAGCAAGCTCGCCCAGGCGGGCAACCGTCTGCCAGGTGAGATCAACATCCCCGTGCCGCCAACTGGAAAAAGGCTCCTTCTTTACATACTTTTTGTATATGCGCCTGAAGATTTCCGTGCGGAAGTTGGGCCGGTACATGGCATCCTGGCCCGAAGCCTCGTAAAGGTGGCAGGCCTCCGAGCAGGTGTGGCACTTGGCGCAATGCTCCATTGTGGTATCGAGCTGGGCCAAAAAGGTCCAGTTGTTTTCCTTTGTGAAGAGCTTTCTCATGCCCTGGATAAAGAGGTTTACCAGGCGCTCCTCCTCCTCTGTTGTTTTGGGCCGCGGAATGGGCAGGATGCAGGTGTCATCCAGAATGGCGGCGTATTTTTCCTTCACCTCATCGGCAAGAAGCTGCCAGGGGCCTTCCTCAAAACCTGCGCCCAGGTCCATTATCCTTTTGGGGTCAAGGTTGTGGAAGGTGGGGGTGTCTGATCCTATATCCGAGATGCTGGGCCGTATTTTTTCCATTGCTGTTACTCTCCTTTTTTCGGCTCGGCCATTGGGTTATGGGTGGCGACCTCTGCCCAGGTTTTCTTGCCCTGGCCGTCTATGTGGGACGCAGCCCAGGAAACGGGGTAATTGAGAACCACTCCGATTTTCTTGTCCATGTCAGGCCTTGCAATGTTGGGGTCATCCCCCCAGCGGATGTCATGGTAAAGAAAATACTTCATGAAAAAGTGGCTCATGTGGGTCCAGGGAATGTAGGCCATCACAAGAAGTCCGAAAATTACCTGGAGGTTGAAAAGCCCGCTGCCCATATCTAAAGCTTTGAAGGTGAACAGGCTGTGGGTGAAGGCCCTGGCCTTGGCAAAGCCCGGATCTGCAAAAAGCCAGGTGGAAATGCAGATGAGCATCAAGACGCCGAAAAGCGCCAGGTTGAAGAAGTGTGCAGGGGAGGAATACTCCCTCAAGGAGGGGTCGGTGAACCTTCTATGGAACAGGAGAGCACAGCCCGCAAGGGTGAGGATAAAGCCCAGCGGCCCCAAAAGGCCCATGAGCGCAACAAGGGGTGAACCTGCGCCTGTGGAGAGGTCTGCCCCGAAGACAACGGCCACCGCACTCACAATCAGAAGGCCGACAAAGGCTCCTATGCAGTAAAGCCCCAGGTGAAAGGGGTAAGTGCACCACCACAGAGGGCGGTTGTGCTCCCACACGGCTTTGAGCAGCAGAATTTCCGGGACCATGACCTTCAAGGTTCCCAAATGCGATTTTTTGATGGGCTTGTCCCACCAGTCAAGCTCCTCAAGATAGCTGCCCCCGTGGGCTGCATGGGAGTCGTGGGGTACGGGATAAAGCTCCCAACGGACATGAATGGGTTTTTGAAGATAGTTTTTAACGCGAACCGCCACGCCTGCGACAAAAATCGCAAGGGCAAGCCACGCAAACACATACAGTAAAGCGGTCATTGGCAGTCTCCTTAAGGACGCGCGCAGAGGCAAAAAAACCCCGGCAAGCGGCTTGTTTTTTTAGGAATTTAAGATTTCGTCGGCCATCACCAGAAGCTTTTCCGGGTCAATGGGCTTGGCCATGAAGCCTTCGGGCTTTACAAAGCCTTTCATCTTGGACAAAAAGGTGTGCATCTCCTCGCCAACGCCGGTTACAATGATTACAGGAATAGCCTTTGTGGCATCCTCCCCCTTCAAGGAGCGGTAGGCCCTTACACCCGTCTTGTCGGGCATGGCCATGTCCAGAGTTATAAGATCCGGAGACTGGCTCCTGGCCTGCTCCAAAGCTTCATTTCCGTTTTTGGCCGAAAGTGTCTCATACCCGTTGTCCTCAAAAAGGGTTTTCAGGTAGGTCATCACATCCGGCTCGTCATCCACCACAAGAATGCGCTTTTTGCTCATAAAATCGCCTCGCATGACTTTTAGGGGTTGGGTGTGTTTTCCTTTATCCGGCCTTTGGCTGCCTGCCGGCGCTCTATCTCCTTTTCGGCAAGTTTCCTCACCTTGTAGGCAGCATCCCTCAAGGCCCCGTAAACCAGGCCCGAAGAAGCGTCCTCGCGGACACTGTCGCCCCTGTCCGCCAGCTCCAGCATGGCGTAGCAAAGGTCAACCACCTTGTTTAAGGTATCGTCCGACATGGTAAGAAGCTCCGTCTTGTCCGTTTTCACAGCATTATGAAAGGGTTGGAAACCGCTTCCCTGGGGGAAAGTCGGCCCTGCCTGCCTTATCTTTAGCAATGGGTGTGCCAAAGGCGGGATACGGATATAACATATTGTTAATGCTGGATTTATTTTTAAGGAAACTGTGAGACAAGGAGGAGAGCCTTGTGAGACACAGAGGGGCGGACAACTGCCTGCAAAAGTGGTTAATGGATTTTATTTCAATTATAGCAGGATGTTATATGTTGTGTCTCTTGGATGGGACAGACCATGAGACACAATGAGACAGAAGGCGGGGCTATTTTATGTTGAACTGCTCCAGATAGCGGTAGAGGGTGGCCCGCCCTACCCCCAGAAGTTGGGCAGCCTTTTTGCGGTTGCCCCTGGCCTGGGCTGTGGCCTCCATAATGTCCTTTGCGGTGAGACGGCCGGCAGCCGGGGGACGGGCAAGGGCCTTGTCGCCAAACCCGCGGATTTCAGGGGGCAAATGCTCCGGCTCAATAATGCTGCTTCGGCATTTTACATAGGCAAACTCTATGGCATTGGCAAGCTCGCGCACATTGCCCGGCCAGTCGTAGCGCACCAGCAGATCCAGAACCTGGGGGGAGGGGCTTAAAGGGGGCCTGCCATGCTCGCGGGCCACCAGCTCCAGAAAATGCTCCACCAGCACGGGAATGTCCAGCCGCCTTTCCTTGAGGGCCGGAACATGGATTGGCACCACACAGAGCCGATAAAAAAGGTCCCTGCGGAATTTGCCCTGATCCATCATCTTTTTGAGATTCTGGTTTGTGGCGGAGACCACCCGGACATCCACCCTTATGGGCCGCTCGCCCCCCACCCTTTCAAAGGTCTGAACCTGAAGAACCCGCAGAAGCTTCACCTGGACATCCGGCGGCAGCTCGCCCACCTCGTCAAGAAATATGGTTCCCTGGTGGGCAAGCTCAAAGCGGCCCTTTTTGTCGGCAACAGCCCCGGAAAATGCCCCCTTCACATGACCGAAAAGCTCGCTTTCCAAAATCCCCTGGGGCAACGCGCCGCAGTTGACCACCACAAAGGGCTTGTCCGCCCGCGGGGAGAGGTCGTGGATGGCGTTTGCCACAAGCTCCTTGCCTGTTCCTGATTCGCCTAAAATAAGGACCGTGGAGTTGACCGGGGCCACATCCCTTATCTGCTCAAACAGGTCAAGCATCTTGGGGTCCTTGCCCACAAGGCCCCCCAGCCGATGATGATGGAGAAGCCTGCTCTTCAGCGCCACAAGCTCCGTATCATCCTTGAAGCTCAAGAGTGCGCCCACATTCTGGCCGACCTCATCGGCAAGGGGCATTATGGACATGGAAAGCAGCCGCTTGCTTCCATCCATGCGGGTGAAAACGGTTTTCTTGGTTGTGTGACGGCGATTTTCCTCCCTTGGCTGCCTTGAGTCACAGAACTCGCAGTCCCCCCCGCAGAAGCGGCCCGGAAAGACCTCGTGGCAGTCCTGGCCCAGAATGTCCTTTCTCTTGTAGCCGGTTATGCGCTCTGCCGCAGCATTGAAGTAAAAAATGCGGCGGCTGGCTGTGTGGGCAAGAACGCCGTCCGAAAGGGAATCCAGCACCATTTCAAGGTTTTTGCGGGCCATGAAAAGGGCCTTCAAAAGCTGGCTCTGCTCAAGGGTTTTTAACTTTTCTTCCAGAATGTCCGCTGCAAGACTTAAAGCTTTTTCCCTTTCCTTTGGCGGGGTTTCGGGCGGCGGGTCCGGCAGGCTCCAGTGAAAATTTGGCGGCATACCCGGCAGATTGGGGCGGCAGCCCTGGTCAAAGTCGCCCAGGGTAACGGTTATGTCAAAACTGAAAGGCTCCACATCAAGAAGTGTGAGTATTGGCAGGCTGCTGATATCCGCGCCCCTTTGCCTGCTCACCTTTGCAGCAACAGGGTTGAGCTGGGCAGGGGACATGGACGCGGCAATGACCTCCACCGGGCGGGTAAAAAGCTTTTGGGCAAGGCCCTGGGCCATGAGCGCCAGGTTGTTGCCACCATCATTCAAAAAAAGGATGAGCGGCGTTTTTTGCAAAAAAGGCTGCAAGGGCACCTCCCTTACTATCAGTCCGGCTGCCCCTCCTGATTATTTGCAGGGGATTTGGGCAGGCGGTTACGAGGCAGAATGACCTTGAACACGGAGCCTTTGCCCGGCTCGGATTCCATTGTTATGCGCCCGCCATGCTCCTGAATGATTTTTTTGGTGGTAAGAAGCCCAAGGCCCGTGCCGCCCGTGCCTTTGGTGGTGAAAAAGTTGGTAAAGACCTTCTGCTTCACCTCGTAATCCATGCCCAGGCCGTCATCCTCCACCTCGTAGATTATTGCATTATCCAAATCCATTGTGCGCACAACAACCCTGTTGACAGGGTTCTCACTCATGCGGCAGGCATCTATGGCATTGCCCACAAGGTTGGTAAGGGCCTCGTGCATTCCCTCAAAATCCAGATCTGCAAGGCCCACCGGCTCCTTTTTTTCGTGAATCAGCGTTATGTTGTGCTCCTTTGCCCTGGCTGCATAAAGCTCCACCACCTCATCTGCCACGCGGGCCGGATCAATGGGCGCAACCTTTATTTGCCTGCCCTTGGAAAAGGAAAGAAACTGGCGCACAAAAAGCGCAATGCGCACAAGGTTTCTTTCCAGCATGTCCATGCCCGTGACCATGCGCTCGGCAGCACCCTTTTCCACGCCGGATTTGAGCATGTACATTCCGCCTTCAAGCCCGGTGATGAGGTTTTTTATGCCGTGCGCCAGCCCGGCAACAGTCTGGCCCACAGCCGCAAGCCTCTCGGCCACAAGCTTTTCCTTTTCAAGGGTCTTCATCTCCGTGAGATCCTGAAAGGAAAAGGCCATGCCCAGGGGCTTGTCTTCCAGCATGAGCCTCATGCCCACAATCCGGGCAGGCAGTTTTTTGCCGCAAAAGGTTGTAATGTAGGTATCCGGCTCATATACCGGGCCGATAGCTGTTGCAACCCTTGCAAAAAAGCCTTCGGGCAGCACGCCTGCCATCTGCTCGCGGGTTATGTGTTGGCCTGATGGCGCTTCCAGAATTCTGCGGGCCGCGGGGTTGACAACCGTCACCTCAAAGGCATCATCCATTGTGACAATGCCGTCTATGCTGGCTGCAACCATTGTCTCCATGAAGGTGTAGGCGACTTTCAGCTCCTCCTGGAGCCGCAAGGTCTCGGTGACATCAACGGCCATTTCCATGACATAGTCAAAGGAATCGGCTGTCACCCCCAGGGGCACGGTGGTGACCTGAAAGTCCACCTTTCTGCCCTTTATGTCCAGCACCTGGGATGGCGCGGTGTGCATCTGGCCGTCCTTGAAGGTTAGCCTGGCCGGGCATTGGCCGCATTCATGGCTTTTTCCCTTCAGGGATTCGTAGCAGAACTGGCCTTCAAGAGGGCCGAAGTTCTCCCTCATGCGCTTGTTGGTCTTTATTATCTTAAGGTTTGAGTCCAGTATGGAAATGTTGCAGGGAACCTCGTCAAACAGAAGCTGATATTCCCTTTTCAGAAGCTCGCTCTCGGTCACATCCGTTGATATTTCCAGCAGAAAGCCGACCTCCCCGGATTTGCCGCGCACGGGTATGGTGTGCTTGACATAGCGGGTAAGCCGCCCGTGCCGGTTGTAGCCCTCCTCCTGGTTGACGCGGGGAAGGCCGTCTGCAAAGGCCTCGGAGCCTCTGCATTCCTGGCAGACGGTTTGACGGCTCTTGTAAACGGCAAAGCACTTGCGATGCCTCCATTCGCCGAACATCCGCTCAAATGCCTTGTTGGCGCTCACTATGTTGAAATCGCGGTCAATGACGGCAATGCCCATAGGCATTGCATCAAAAAGAGCATTGTCGGTCCAGCGGGAAAGTTCTTCCATGAATCGCCTTTTTTGCTTGGCCGTTTAAGGGGTTTTTACAAGATTTTCGATCATGCCCATCAAATCCGGCACAGACAGGGGCTTTTCCAGAAAGCCTTCAGGCTCCGGGACCGCCTGGCCTTCTCCGTGATGGGAGATCACATCTGTCATGAAGTTTTTTGCTGACTGCATTCCAGAAAGGATGATCACCGGAATGGATTTCAAATCCGGGACAGCCTTCAATTCCCGGTAAAGGGAAACGCCCGAGCGCACTGGCATCATAATATCCAGGATTATGCAGTCAGGCCCAAATTCCTTTGCAACAGCGGCAAGGGATTCATCATCCTGCAAAACCCGCGCCTTGTAGCCCTGATCCTCCAAAAGGGTTGAAAGGTAAACGCGGATATCCTCCTCATCATCAATGACAAGAACCTTGCCCTTCATGCTGCCTCGCAGATACGGGATAAAAGCAAAAAACCGAAAAACAGTTTTCCTACATTTTTAGTAGTATATCACAATGGGGGAAGGCCTGCAAATTTTTGCGCCATAAATGCAGGAATTTTATTTTAACTGGGTTTGTGCGGGGAAATTTTTATTGAATTTGGCACGCAAAAAAAGCGGCGACAGGCGCAAACCTACAAAAAGCAGTTGGGGGGAGCCTTGCGCCGCAATCTGCCCAAAGCCCCCCCCGAATTTTTCTATTTGCCTGCCTTTTTCCTCAATGCAGTCCAGGTGCCTGCAACAGCAAGCAGCGCCAGAGCAAAGGCTGCCATTGCCAGCGGCAGGAGGCCTGTTGCGCTGTTTTCTGACGCAGCCCTTACAAAGCAGAAGCCGCCGCCCGAAGCTGCCGAAGTGTGCACGCCTATGCTGTCTGCATGGGTTCCGAGGTTGGAGCCGCCAGAACCAGGGGGCAAAGGCGGCTGCCTGACAACAGCATCTGCCATTGCACCGGAAATAAGCCTGCCGCCCCTTTCAAGAAGCCTTGCAAACCAGGTTTTTTGGGTCTTTTCCCCAGCCTGGGCAGTCAGGGCATCCACAGGGATTTTAAGGGTAACGGGCGCACTTGCGTTGTTATACACCCAGTAGGCCGTGTTGGGGGTCATTAGCATTTCTGCCTTGTAGTCGCCTGTGCCATCAAACCCGTAAAGGGTTTCATTGCGCAGCGGGTTGTTTATCTCGCCTACACTGCTTTGCAGATACCACTGCTCGCCGTCAAAGGTTTTCACCTTTGAAAAGTCCACAAACTTGTCTGAATAGGGGTTTCCTATCATGTTCCAGCCGGGAACAAGGGTGGTCTGGAAATCCGCGGCATTATCCGCCGTGAGGCCGGGTATGGAAACAGGCCCGCCGTTGCGGGAAATTGCCCAAAAAGCCTGGGCGGGCGACAGGGGGAAGCGCTGGTCAAAGTCAATGGCAGTGGCCTCCACATAATAGTGGTTGGGATCGCCCGTGGCAAAGGCTGCCGGGTCAAAGGCAAAGAGCCGCCAATAGCGGTCATCGTAAGCCCCGAAGTTGGCCGGGTCTGCCAGAAGGCCGCGCACGGAATCGCTTGCAGCCGGGTTGACCGGGAAGCAGACCATGCGGTAGTCGGCGACCTGGGTTCCCGGATCAAAGGTTTTTCCCACAAACTCCGGCAATACCAGGGTGTAAAGGGAGAAATGGTTGGTTTCAAAGGTCACGGTCTGGTTGGGCGCATCCACAACCACAATGGGCACAAACTGCCAGCGGCCAAGCTCCACATCAAAGTAAAGGGCCACAAGGTCGTTTATGGTGCGGCCGGCCCCGTACTCGAATTCCGGCGGTATGGGGAATAGCACGCTCACGGGCAGAGCGAACTCCGTGCCGTCCGGCGAGAAATTCACCACCGCCGGGCTTGCTCCGCCAATGTGGGGAGCGCCGTCCTGGACTTCATAAACGGTTATGGTTATTCCCTGGGCAAGGGAGCCTGCCGGAATGTCTATGGTCATGCCAGTGAGAAGGCCGTCCTCAACAACAATGGTCTCATCCTGCAAGGGGTTGATGAAAAGATCGGCCATGTAGGTGAGATAAACCTGGTTCACGCCAAAAGCGCCGGATACCAGCTCAAAGGATTTTGGCGCAGCCTGGAATCCGGGGATAATGGTGGAATCGCTTATCTTGATGTAAACCGGGTTTTCCTCTGCCGGAAGGGCGCTCAAGGGCAGCAGGGTGAAGGGGCCTTGGGTTTCGCCCTCCACAAGCCCGTCAATCTGGGCAACGGTTCCGTCCCCATTTAGCAGTGTTACGCTGTAAGGGGGCGTGCCGCCTGAAACCATGCAGGCAATGGGGGTTGTCTCCCTGTCCTGGCCTGCGCCCAGGATGAGTACCCTGCCCCGGTTAGGCTCAAGCTTTAAGGCCGGGACAACCGAAATGGTGACCGGCTGGCCCACAACCACAATGCCATCCATGGAAACCTGGGGAGAAAGCTCATAGGCCCCGTGAGCATGGCCCGCAGCAGGAGTCCAGGTGAGATAGCCCGGAGACTGACCTGGCATGGGCTGCACAAAGCTCACGCCTGCGGGCGGCTCCTGGGCAAAGCCGAATGTCAGGCCGCCGGGATACTCGCTAACAGAAGAAAAGGCCACTGAAATGGGACGGCCTTCCATTGCAACATATTCACCACCCACATCCTCCACAGGATAAGGCGGTGTGGGTTCGTATGAGTTTTCATAGCAGCCCATATCCGGAGAGGCGCCCTGGGGACGGAGCATGCCACGAAGATCTTCCAAAGGATATTCCGGCAGCCCGCCGCCTGGGGGGGCAACAGGAAGCGCATCTATAACCTGAGAGGCAGCCCCCGGCAGCCAGGGCCAGGGCTGGGGCGCTGCACCGCCCGGATAGAGGGGGTCAACCGAGATGTCCCCGGCTCCGGGGGCAACGCCGAAGTAATTGCCAAAGGTGTTGTTAAAGAGGTTGTTGTAGCCCAGAACAGGCGAATTGGAGTAATCGGCAATGCCAAAGCCTGCGTTGTGAGCCACAATGTTGTAGTAAATTGTCGGAGATGCGTCTTCAATATAAATGCCGTCTGCCGTGTTTTCCACAATGGTATTGCTGACAAGCCAGGGGGTTGGGTCCTGCGCCCCGGCCACGGTTGAGCGTTTTACGGTAACGCCGAGAACATTTTGCGCAATCAGGCAGTTTATGACAAAGTTTTTGCCGCCAGCCTCTATAGCCACGCCAAGGGTGTTGCTGCGGATTATCGCACGCTCCACAGTGTTGTTTACGGCTGCAAAGCCATCAATCTCGGCAATTAAGACACCACTTCCTGCTCCGCCTTCAATGGTCAGGTCGCTTATGGTGACATTGGAAGCGCCTTGCAGGATGAACACGCTTGCCGCTGCACCTGTTCCGCGCACAACCGTCTCGCGCACACCGGAACCCTGGATGACTATTTCGTTGTGCTGCGGGCCAAGAATTGTATCCTGCCAGTAATCGCCCTGATCTATAAGGATGGTATCGCCTGCGGTTGCCGAATCAGCCGCTTCCTGTATTGTTCCGAAAGCAAAGGGCACTTCCAGCACCGTGTTTTCGCGCACGGTAAAGTAGAAGGAATCCGGCTGCTGCAAGGGGTTGCCCGCCATGTCCTGGCAGACCATGCGTACGGTGTAGAGCATTCCTGCTGTAAATGACAGGTTGGGATGCTCCCAGGTAACGGTCACATGGAAGGGGTCCGTGTCGTCAATAAACAGCTCCACACCGGGAACAAGCAGGCTGTTGACAAACATCTGGATGGAGGAAAGATCAATTCCGCTGTTATAGTCTGTGAGCATGACATTTATAGCCACGCCCGGCTCAACATTTTCCTGCCCGTCAAAGGGTTCGATGGGTGCCATCATCGGCCCCAAAACATCCGCGAGCACTTGGCGAACGGGCGAAACAGCCCCGCCCCAGGGGGCGTTTGAATCATCCACATTGGCCACAGCTATAACCTGCCACCAAGCCATGTCGCCGTTGGGATAAGGCAGGTCTTCGGGCAGGGTTAGGCTATAATCGTCAACCCTTTGGTCATCGGGCAGCAAAAAGGAGCCGATGACCTGTTCGCAGGTTTCATCCGTGCAGACCTCCACAATATAGGCCCTGGCATCCGCATGGGGCTGCCAGCCTACTGTCGGCGGCCAGGCGGAAAAAGCTCCGTCTTGCGGCTCCACAAGCTGGGGAGTGCCATTGAAAATGATCACCGGATGGCTTGCAGTTGCCTGGCTGCCCACGGAATCTGTAAGCGTGAAGGCAAAATCGTACTCTCCGGGGGCCGCACCTTCGCCAGGGGGCATGGGCACGGTCTGGTAGATGAAAAACCATCCCATTCCGCTGGCGTCATCAAAGTCAAAGGTATCAACACCCATCTGGCCTGTTGCCTCAAGGGTTTCGCCGGGCCAGAACACATCGGGGTCGCTGGTGTAGGTGGCCATGTCGTAATAGAGGATTTCCGGCGTTGTCATTATATAAGGATAGGGCGGCAGGGGGAACGGCATATCGCCCAATGACCAGATTTGCGGCCTCATGTTTGCGTGAGGCAGGGCTGTGGTGAACGAAAACTCCTTCGGGGCATCGGCAGGAGAAACGCCGTAAGTGTCTTTTACATCCGCGCTGAAGCGAACCGTGTAGGTCTCGCCCGGCTCAAGAGCAGCATAGGCGTATTCCGGCTTGGGGGTGAGCCTTATGCCGCGGGTGGGGGAAAGGTAGCTTATGTCGAAAAAGCCCGTTATGTCATCCTGGGCTACATCCCTTATGGTCACATTGCCCGGCACAAGGGTGGCCGGGTCAATATCCCGGCTGGAGGTGAATACCAGCGCCGGGTTCTTGCGATCCACGCGGTCTGCCCCATCCAGTTCAAAGGCAAGCTCAAAGCCAACTTCCGGGGCGCTTCCTGTTTTAAACTCCCAGGAAAGGGAATCGGCAAGGGGGTTGCCCGAAAGGTCCGTAACGCTGGTGGGAACCACAACCCTGTACCATGACTGGTAATTCAAGGGCGCATGGGGCAGCAGGGCCACGCGGGAGCCGCTCCACTGGCGGTTGCAGGCAACCGGCTCGCCCACCGGGTTTCCGCCGAGGCCATCCAGAAGCAGCAGCTCGATTCCATCAAGGGTGTCAGGCCGCACAGCCTCGGAAAAAACAGCCATTATCCACGCGCTTTGAAAAGCCCGCGGAGCCGCAGCCGGTACGCCCTGCGCCCCGTCATAGGGCAGGTTTGACATGACAACCGGGGCCGTGTTGTCCCCTGCCTGGGGCGCTGTGGCAAAACTCCATGATGAGGAAACTGGGCCCAGGGCATATCCCGCGCTGTCCCTTGCCTGAACGGCAACAGTATAGGCCCGGCCAGGGGCAGGGTCTTCCCAGAAGTCTATGGTAACCCTGTCGTTGGCAAGCGCTGCGCTGTCCCAAGTAATGTCTGCATTGAAGGGGCCGCGGGTTGAATCAAAAACCACATTGCCCCACTGATCCCAGGCCCTGAAAAACAGGCTTTCCGGGTGCATGGACTTGGAGAACTCAATCACAATCGGAACATCCGCAGGGTGGTTTATGCCCTGGGGCAGAGGGCTTGTTATGATGGGCCTTTGCGCGTTCTGCTCGCTCACAAAGGCGTCCTGCACAACCTCCATTATAAGGGTCTTTGTGATGAGGGGACTCATCCACTCAACCGGATTGGCCGGCGTGATCACAATTCCTGAATTTCCCGGCTCATCTATTGTAAGTGTGCCGCCGTTTACCAAATGCTGGGCAGGCTCCGGGTCATACTCGGCCCGAACCCTGGTTCTGGACATGTAATCAACCGGGTTTTGGTTGTTGACAGGGTTTATGATAATGAGCTTGGAATACTGATAAACCTCGCCCATATTGGGGGAATTTATGGTGTGGCGGACAAAGTTGCCGTCAAAATTGTAATACTCGTTGTCAACGGGCTGGCCTTCCCCGTCCCTTCCCGGCTCGCCCGGATCAAACATGGCCTCTGCAATGGGCGCGGGCAGGTCGAATATGTCCAGATGAAGCTTATCTATTCCGGGTTCATGAACCTCCACCTCCAGGTTGATCCAACGGGTGTACTGGCCTGCCTGGGGGGCATTGGTAACCGTGCGGGTTATTGTAAAGGGCACTGCAAGGGCGGTTTGGGTGGAATCAACGGCAAAGAAGCCAGCCTTTTTCTCGGGGCTGTCCCAGTCGGGCAGATTCATCCAATGGTACTGGGCCAGTTCCGTGTTGAGGTTGTCCGCCCAGTCCGGCGCAAAAAGCTCTTCTTCTGTGAAGCCCTCGGCATTGATCTGCAAACGCCCAAAAACATTTTCCACGGCAAAGCCGGGGGTGAAAATCACTGATGGAGATAAAATCTCAGCAAATGATATGGGCGGGGCAGCCCAGTAAACCCCGTAGTGAACATGGCCGGGCACGGGCGTGTTCCAGTTGTCCCAGGAATCATCCGTTGTGCCCACAGTAAAGGTTTGGTAAATGCTTACCCCCGCAAAGTTTTGGGCCTGAAAAACCAGGTCCGGCACAAAGGCATCCTGGCCTGTCTGGATGTTGAACCCAACTACCGGGTTGCCGACAAGGCCCGGCACAGCGGCCTGGGCTTCAAATATGGCTGGATCGGCGGGTGCAGGCATATTTACAAAGGTGTAGCAGCCAGCCTTATCTGTCATGGCATAGCCTGCAAAGCTGTAGGCATCATCTGTAACAAGAACCCACGCGCCTGCAATGGGAGCGCCGTAACTGTCAAGCACCTGCCCTGTAACCTGGGGGGCAAAGACTTCCGGCAGGTAGAGATCTACCGGAATTTCGCCCCCATAAAGCGGTGCGGAAACCGAAGCAACATTCAGAATGGTGTACGATTCCGGCCCATAAGGGTCATCAAAGGCCCAGACCAGATAGATGTCATAATCCCCAGGGCAAATGGGGGTTATTTGGTAAGGAGTATCCGGGGCGAGAATCTCAACACCATTTGAAGGCTCAATGCGTGTAAGCGCATCAGGTGTGATCGGATAGCCAAAGGTTCCCGCAGGATAAGCAAGGGCCAGAAGGCGGCCTTCAGGGGGGTCCATCCAGGTGGTGTTTTCCGGCACGGTTACGCTAAACCAAACCGATGAACCCCCGCCGGTCTGAACACTCATTGGCGGAGCCATAACCGTGGTGCTGTTGGCAACATCCTCCTGCATGATCATAACATCAACAGGGCAGGCGGCCATGGGGAAGGGAAGGCCTTGCTCATCTTCCGGCTCAAGGAAGATGCGGTGCTCGCCCTCCGGCATGACCATTGCCCACATTCCGCCGCAGACATTGGAATAGGCCGTGAAATCCAGGCCCAGGCTAAAAACCCCGGCGCAGTTTATGGGAGTGGCGTAATAGGGATCAAAAATTGCCCCGTAAACTATGGTTCCCGGCTGCATAACCAGGGGGGCTATAACCTTGTGCTCCCCGGAAGCAAGGTAAACTGTCCTCTCCGGCGAGCCGCTCAACAGGCGGCCCTTGTCTGCCACGGCCACCACCCCTGTTTTGCCGGGGGCAATGCCTTCAATTACAAAAACCCCGTCCGGGCCTGTCCAAGCCTGCCGGTCAACATCCACCCGGTCGTTGAACGCCTCCACCATAATGCCGGACAAGGGGTTATTGAAGGCATCCAGCACAACGCCTTCAAGGGTTGCGCCCGGGTCCAGGGCAAAGTCAACATTGGTAAGAGATGCGGTAAGGCTCACTTCTATGGCATCCGGCGCAAGGCCCGTGTAAGGCTCCGGCTTCACGCCCACCTGCCCGGTCCCCCGTGGCAGGCCTTCCAGAATGTAAGTTCCATCCCACTGTGTCCAGGTGCCTGTATTCTCATTGTTGTTGCTGTGGTAAAAAACCTCTACGCCTTCAACAGGCTCTCCACCCTGGGTGACTGTGCCGGAAATGCTCAAGGGGTCTGGCATGAGGGTGAACTCGGCCCATACAGAGGCTCCTTCTGGTGCAGAAACGCACTGGGTGGGGGGAACCTGATACTCGGAAGGGTTAAATCCCTGTGCCCATACCTCGTAGCAGCCAGGGAAAACCCTCATGGAATAGTTGCCCATGGTGTCTGAAATGCCATAGGCCTGCCATTCCATGTTCTGGTTCTGGGCAACCACCTGCACTCCGGGCACGGAAGTATAAAAACCGTCCTTCACATACCCGTATATCTCGGCGGTCAACCCGCCTGCCTGGGCGACCTGCTCATCGCTCAAATCAACCGAATACAGGCGCACATCGTCAATAAGGCCCTTGAAATAGCCGCTGCCCGTGCCGAATGTGAGGGGGGCTTCGCTTTGGAAGAGCGGCCCCTCAAAAGGCGCAGGCCCACCCACTGTTACGCCGTTTATGAGAACGCGGATATTCTGGCCGTCCCACACACCTGTGACCAGCGACCACCTGTCCGGCTCAAGGCCATTGCCTATGGCCTGGTTAGTGACATCAAAGCCGTTGTCGGACAAGGAGAATTGAACCTCGCTGCCATGCTGCTCCAGCGCCCAGGAAAAATCCCCCCCCTGGCTCTTGGCAACTATTTTGCGAGGCTCAAAATCCTTCATCGTGTCTTCCGGCTTCACCCACACGGAAACCGTGAAAGGCCCGGCCATGTTTATTGCAGGGGCATTAGGAACCTCGGCCCAGGCGCTGCCGTTCAAATAAAGGGCCTGGCCCGGCTGGCCTGCAATGTCGCTGCCCCAGCCGTTGTTGTAGGCCGTGGCGTGGTTGTTGTAGCCGGAAATATCGTGGACTGTGCTGCCCGCGCCTTCGGTCACAGGCCAGTGGCCCATAAGGGTAGTGAGCATGTCGTTGGTGCGGACCCAGCCCACATCAAAGAATGTCCAGTCGCTGTCCGACTGGCCATAGGCAACAAGAAAGCTCTGCCCATAAGCTATGGCAGCGGCCTCCTCGTTGTTGGGCTGGCCCTTTGCCACCATCACATTCTGGTCCGCCGAATAGAAAAGCAACTCGCCGTCATTGTTCACAATCTGGCCGTAAATATCAAAATCGCCGTTCCGTTCCTCATCCCACACCACGGCAAAGCGGCTGTTGGCAAGATCCGTGGCAATGGCCGGAGTGAATTTCCATACCTTGTTGTTTGAAACGCTTATGGGGAAGTTTTCCCAGGTGGAAGTCGAATAAGGATGCCCTTCCGCGCCCACTATCTGGCCGTAAATATCCTGGTTCTGGTTGTATTCCTCCCCTGTCCTTTCATCCACCCACACCACAAGGTAGCGGCCCGTGTTGGGTTCAAAGGCCACGGCAGGGCGGAACTGACCTTGCCTGTTGAAAGTTTCAAACTCAACAGCATTGCTGATGACAAGGTTTTCCCAGGTTGTTGTGGAGTATGGCTGGCCGTCTGAACTTATGAACTGGCCCAGAATGAGCCGGGGATACATATTAAAATCTGAAGGGGCGCTGTCGAAAACCACAAGAAAGCGCCCGTTTACGCTGTCAAAGGCAACGGAGGGGTATTCCTGATTTCCCTGGCGGTTGCTCACCGGGAAGTTGACATCAACAGTTGTGGTGTAGGGCAGGCCCTGTGGGGTTATGAGCTGGCCGTAAATAT
>JAGVAW010000348.1 GCA_020060085.1 Desulfobacterales bacterium | reverse complement strand
CACATAAACAGCCCCGCAGTCCACTCCGAAAACATTGAAGCTGGCCTTTAAAATGCGGCTGGCCGCCTCCTTCAGATCCCTGGCCTCGGAAAGGCTTATGCCAAGATCCCGCTGAAGGCGAAGTATATGCTCTGCGTGCTTGCGCTCGGTCAGGTTGCGAGTGATGGTCATGATGCAGGGGTCGCCAAGGATTTCAATGGGCCAGGCGCTGATAAGCCCGTAAATGGCATTGCCCTCCCTGTCCCTAAACCTTGCCTCCATGCCTATAACCTGGCCGCTTT
Source organism: Desulfobacterales bacterium (assembly GCA_020060085.1). Lineage (GTDB taxonomy): Bacteria > Desulfobacterota > Desulfobacteria > Desulfobacterales > Desulfatibacillaceae > JAGVAW01. Next base: position 3,863 of record JAGVAW010000348.1, on the reverse strand, counting down.
CTCCAAGCTGGGTCATGAAGTTCTTGCGATCCCGGCTGGAAACCCACAGGTTGAGATCATCAGGGCTTTTTCCTGCCACCTGCTCGGCAGAATAGTCCAAAAGCCTTGTAAAGCCAGGATTCACATCAATTATTGTGGCATCATCCCTGCGCAGAATGGCAATGCCGTCCGGGTTTTCCCTGAATGCCCGGTTGAACATATCCTCATTTTCCCACACCAGCCCGGCTGTCCAGCGCCTTTTGGCAGCCTCCTCCTCAAGCTGCACAACTCTGGCTGCAAGCTCCTCGTAGCTTGGCCTGTCATCGCTGTCGCCGGGCACAAGCCGGTTCTTTATGCGGGTAAAAATGGAATTTGGGGAAGGCGGCAGTTTCATGATAAATGCCCGGTCCTGCGTTAGAGAAGATCCGGGTCAAAGTCCTCCACAGAAGGCGCCCTGTTCCATGAGCGGATGGGGTCTTTTTCGGCCTTGTCCTTGTGGAGAGCCATTTCAATGCCTATGTAAAGCTCCCGCTCGGTAAAGGGCTTTAAAAGGTAGCCAAAAGGCTCTGCGGCCTTGGCCCGCTCAAGGGTTTCGTCATCAGAATAGGCAGTAAGAAAAACTATCGGGATGCTTATTTTTTTGCGGATTTTTTCCGCTGCCTCTATGCCGTCATAAAGGCCTGGCATCACAATGTCCATAAGCACCAGATCGGGCAGCTCCTTTTCCACGGCCTGCACTGCCTGCTCGCCCGAAGTCCTGTGGCTTGTTATTTCATAACCCAGGGCTTCAAGCTGGGTGATTATGCCCTGGGCAAGAATGTACTCATCTTCCACAACCATTATTCTGCCTTTTGACATGGCGACCCCTTAACCTTTTTTGGCATTGGCTTAAAACTGTTTTGTAAGGGCCGCATTAGAATACGGCCTGTTAAAATAACTCTGGCGCAACCCCAACAGGGCCGGAGCCTCACGCAACAAGCAGTCTGCATGAAGGCTCTTTTTAATGGGTAATACTTGGGGGATTTATAAAAAAAGTAAAAAAGCCTGCAAAAACCCCCCCGGTTTTTTTTACCGCAGGCCCCCGGCCCTTTTCGCAAAATAGCCGACGCGCAGAAATTGCAAGCCCCCCTTGCCCCTGCTGCCGATTTTAACCTTAAAGCGGTTAAATTTCAGAATAGCAAATCCCCTGCATTAAAGACAAACTTTTTTCACGGCAATTGCCCCAATGCCCAATTGTTCAAGCAAACCATAATTGCCCACTTTTTTATTGCCTGCTTTTTTGGGGCTGCGCCTGCCGAGGCAAGGCCGCTGCCCGGTGCAAAGAGGGATTTTGCTGGAAAAGACAAAGGTTGTATGTTTTAATGGGTTAAATTTTCCAAAAGATCTGCAGTTAAAGACAGGGCTTATTCAAACTTGCAGGCCGCAACGGCCTGCACCATTATAAAATGAGGTGGGATACATGAAATGGCCCCTGGCTGCGCTTCTTGGCGTATCAGCAAACATCCCCGATCCCTTTGCAGGAGAGCCTGGCTGGGTGGAAGACAGCCACACTGACGACTACCGGGCCTACACGCAGGACGCCCCAAACGGCGATATACGCAAGGTCCTTTTAATAGGCAGCCTTGCCGCAAGGCCAAAAGACTGCTTTTCCGTTATAACCGACTATGAGAGCTTTCCGGATTTCATGCCCTTTGTGCAATACACCAAACTGCTTGACAGCAAAAAGATTGACGGGAACACAACCATAAGCCATGTTTTTTTCTTTCTTAACCCGCCCATGATAGCAAACCGCTTTTACACCATTGCCCTGGTTGACGAGATGGACCCGGATGGCATTAATGGGGCCTTTCGCTCCAAATGGACCCTTGAAAAAGGCCCTTTCAGAAAAACCCCTGATGACCCCCAGATAAAAGGCCATGTGAAATGGGGCTTCAAAACGCCAATTGAGGCCATTTTTAATGATGGATACTGGCTCTTTGAGCCATTAGAGGACGGCAGCAAGACCAAAGTCTCTTACAGCGTTTGGACCAACCCAGGAGGGCTTATCCCCGCAACCATTGCAGACAAGGCCAATGCCATTGCCCTGCCCAAAATATGGGCTGCCTTCAAAAAAAGGCTGGCTGAAAAAAAGTTCCTCAAGCTTTAGGCTTTGCAGAAATTGAATTGCCCCAGGCAAGGAAAGGTATTGCAAGTGCCTTTGCCGCTTAAAGATACCGCAGTGTACTGGAAAAATCTTGCAGCCATTGCAGGCAAGGTTATTGGCCAAGCTGCCCGCACCGGCCCGGCCCGGCTTTTTTCCAATGCAAAACAATATCCCTGGCTGGCGTCATTTGGCTCTGCCCCAAAGCTTTATCACCTTCTTGTGGGTTCCAGGTCCGGAGCCTACCGGCAGGCCAATGCCCGGTTGTTAAAGGCAATTTTCTTTCACGGTGCCGAGGCTGCCAATACTCTTTTTGAGCAGCCCGAAAGGCTTGTGCTAAACGAAGACCTTGTGCCGCCGGAAATTCTTTTTGCAATGGGGTTAAACTCCTGGTTTGTGGAGTACCTTGGCTTCCTGCTGCCCATGCTCCAGCCACAACTTGCCGAAAAGTATCTGGATGTTGCCGATAACGCCGGGGTCCCGCCCGATATTTGCAGCCTGCCCCGCCACATTATGGGCATTGCCCATGCAGGAGACCTGCCCAGGCCCAGAGCTGTAATTACATCCAACTCACCCTGTGACGGCGGAATGGCCTCTTACACGGTGCTTGGCCGCCAGCTCAATGTGCCGGTTTTCCATTTGGATGTGCCCTACAATTTTTACACTCAAAGGGCAGCGGATTACTTTGTAAAACAGCTTGAAAACCTTATTGCCTGGCTGGAGAAGCACACACCCGGACGCATGGATTTTGACGAGCTTGCCCGCATATGCCAGAGGCGAAACGCCATGATGGAGGCTGAATCAAACCTTTGGGATATGCTGCGGGCAAGGCCTGCGCCCCTGGCTGCGGAAGCTGTTTATCTAAATCACCTGTGGTGCTTCACGGTAAGGCCAGGAACGCAAGAAGCCCTGTCTCTCATGCAGGACATTGCCCGGCTTGCCAAAGAAAACTATGATGCCCAAAAAGGGGCGTTGGAAAAGGAGCAGGCTCGCGCCCTTCTCTGGGGTGTGTGGCCGGTCTTTCTCACCCCCATGTGGGCCTGGGCCGAAAAAACCTGGGGCCTTTCCCTTATAATGGACAGCCTTTCCTTTAACCGGCTTTCCCCCATCGACACTTCATCGGAAAGATCCATGCTGCGGGATCTGGGCCGCCACATCATGGCAGGCCCCATGGCCAGGCACTCGCGCGGGCCGATGGAAAACTATTTTAATGATATGTTTTTTGCAGTGGAAAACTTTGATATTGATATGCTTATCATGTCCGGGCATATAGGCTGTAAAAATGCCCAGGCCTTAAACGGGATCTTAAGGGAAAAATGCCGGGAAAGGGGCCTGCCGCTTCTTGTGATGGAGTATGATTTGAGCGATTCGCGCATTGTAAATGAAAAGGGAATCCATGCCCAGGTGGATCATTTCATGGAAAATGTGATGCGTGTAAAAAGGCTTGGCTCTTAAACTGTGCAAGGAAAATTTTCAGGCAGGCCCCAAAAGGGCCGGTTCTGTTTTTCTGTCTTATAGGGCTTGCTTTCCAGGCTCCGGGCTTATATTTTGTAAATATGGAGTTTCTCTTTGTTTTACAGACACCTTTTTAAAGTAATGCACCATGGAAAAAGCAAAAAAATATAATCTGATTTTCACCGGCGAAATTGCACCGGGCCAGGACAGGCAGGCTGTGTGCGAGCGCCTGGCTGGGCTTTTTGGAATTGACCCGCCTGATGTGGAAACCCTTTTTGAAAACGCCCCT
>JAGVAW010000063.1 GCA_020060085.1 Desulfobacterales bacterium | reverse complement strand
TGTTGCCAAGCGATGAGGTGGCCTACCGGGAGTTTCTCTATTCCCTTGGAGACAGCTCCATCTATTACCGTTTCTTTCACCAGAAGCGCCTTTTCTCCCACGCAGAGGTACAGCGCCAATGGGCTTCCGTGGATTACCGCAAGAGCATGACCATAATCGGCATGGGCCCAAAGGGCGGCTACAAGGAAATCGTCTGTGTCGGCTCCTACGCACCTTCAGATACCGCTGACTTTGCAGAAGTGGCCTTTGTGACAAGGGAGAGCTACCAGGGCCACGGGCTTGCCTCCTATTTGCTGGCAGCCCTGGAAGACATTGCAAAGGCAAATGATTACAAGGGTTTTTCCGCAACGGTGCTGCGGGATAACGGCCCCATGCTGCGGGTGTTTGAAAAAAGGTATCCAGAGATGAAGACGAGTATGGAGCCGGGGGGGGAGATAATTGTCACCATGCCCTTCTAGAAAAAGGGCGGGTCCAGGAAGCCGTGGGCGGCGTTACGCGAGGCATCGCCGGGTCTCGATGTACTACCACAGTACACCTTCGCCCCGGCTCGCCCCGCAAGCCTTGCCCACGGCTCCCTGGAGCCACCCTGTATGTGTGTGGTTGAGGGTGGAAAGCGCGCCTTGCTATCCTTTCCCTGGAACCGCCCTGTACGAAAGGTGGTTGAAAAGAAAAACAAGGCTTTGCCCACGGCTCCCTATAGCCGCCCTGTGTGCTTGTGGTTGAGGGGGGAAAAGACAAGCAAATTCCGTAGGTTGGGCTAGAAAATCCGGCCTGTGACATTTCTGGATACCTTAAACTTGTTCCGGGTTTGCGTAGCCCAACAATAAGGCGGGGTGGCACTGGAAACTTGTTGCTTTGGGCCACCCGCCGCTCCATCCAGGACTTTCCGGCTCATCATTGCTCCAGGCTTCTTGCGCAGCGGATGCAGGTCAGGGCGCTTGGGTCTGCCTCAAGGCGTTTTTGGGCAATCTCCTCCTCGCATTGCACGCAATAGCCGTAATCGCCGTCTGCCATTCTTTGAAGGGCGGTGTTGATGCGGGACTCCTCCATCTGGGCAAGTCGGGCCGCAGCACTGGACATGGCCTGCTGCTGCATGGCGTCCATGCGGGTAAGCCTGCCGATGCGCGACTGATCAAGGACAACCGGGTCAATGGGCCTGCGGGCCTTTGCAAGCCGCTCCCGGCGTTTTTTGAGCCTTTGTTCAAGGTCTTTAAGATCAAGATCCTTGCGCATGAAAAAAATCTTAACCTTTCAGAGGTATCTGGCTTATATGGCGCTGAAATACAAGGATATTCTCTACAAGCCCAAAAGACGGCCAAAATCTGCATCAAACTATTTCAATTGGTTACAAAATCAAACCCGAACCGCTGCTCTTTTTAAGTCTGTAAATTCAGGCGGTTTACCCCCTGAATGGATATAAAAAATCCTTTGCTCAAGATATGTAACAGCCGCAATGCTTTTGGTCAGGCACAGTTGAAATCCGCTGTTCAAAACAGCCTGCCAATCCGCCCCTTGCTTATGCCCTGGAAAAAACATCTGCATCCAGGCTGCTTGTCTGCCCTTCTGCCAAAAGGTGAAAGCCTGCTGCTGCTATCATGGCGGCATTGTCGCCGCAAAGGGAGATAAGAGGCAGGTGGAGGGAAAGGCCATGCTGGGCGGCCTTTTGGGCAAGGGCAGCGCGCAGGCCCTGGTTTGCCGCAACCCCGCCGCAAACAGCCACTTTTTTTACCTTGCAGAATTTTGCCGCATTGACGGTCTTTTCAGCAAGCACATCAATAACTGCTGCCTGGAAGGATGCTGCAATGTCCTTTATGTTGGCGGAAAAATCCGGGCTGATTTCAATGTGGCGGCCAACTGCGGTCTTTACCCCGGAAAAGGAAAAATCAAATCCGTCCCTGTTAAGCCAGGAGCGAGGAAAATCAATGGCCAAAGGGTTTCCATCTGTTGCCAGCCTGTCAATAACCGGCCCGCCGGGGTAATCAAGGCCCATGACCTTTGCCACCTTGTCAAAGGCCTCGCCTGCTGCATCATCCAAAGTATGGCCCAGGGATTTTATGGTTGTCGCATTGCTCACAAGATAAAGGCTGGTGTGCCCGCCGGAGGCAATGAGCGCCACAAAGGGAAAATCCGGCGGATTCGGGCCAAGAAACAGGCTGTGGACATGGCCAAGCAGGTGGTTGACCCCCACAAAGGGCAGCCCCCTGCCAAAGGCCCAGGCCTTGGCAAAGCAAAAACCTGCAATGAGAGAACCCACCAGCCCCGGCCCCTGGGTGGCGGCAACCGCATCAATGTTTTTCGGCAAAAGGCCAGCCTCATCAATGGCCTGGGCGCAAACAGCGGCAATCACCTCAACATGGCGGCGGGAGGCAAGTTCGGGCACAACGCCCCCAAAGGGCGCATGAATCTCCCCCTGGGAGGCCACCACGCAGGAAAGCACCTTGCTGCCGTCCTCCACCACAGCAACAGATGTGTCGTCACAGGAGCTTTCAATGCCAAGAATCCTCATTTTGCCGGGCCTTTGGCATCTGCCCTGCGGGAAAGCTCCACCTCATCAAGCTTAACGCAGAGCTGCCTTAAAAAAAGCCCCTGTTCAAGGCAGATTTTCCTGGCCTTTTCCATTGCTCCGGGGTTAGGCTTCCGAAAGGTGAGAACTATCCCAAGCGCCCCGGTCTTTTCTGCAAGGGCCTGCATCTGCTCTGCCGGATGCACGGTAAGGCCCTGGAGCCTTTTGCCCGCCTTTAAGGGATCATCATCCACCATTGCAACGGGCTTTATGCCAAGGCTCCTGTTGTTTACCACCTCCCGCAGCAGAATTTCCCCGCCCCGGCCAGCACCATAAAGGATGACCTTTTCTCCTGCTATGCCCCCCCGACCCATGACATCCCTAAAAAGCCTGAATGAGCCGCGCGTGCCAAGCAGAAAGGCTGTGGCGATCATCCAGTCTATGAAAAAAATGCCCTTGGAAAAATCCTCGAAGCGATAAAGGTAGGTCACAACCGCCACGCTTAAAAGCGAGCCGAGTACGCTGGCCTTGATGTAAACCCAGATGTCGTTGAAGCTCAAAAAGCTCCAGATACCCCGGTAAACGCCCATGAGAAAATAGGCTGCAAGCTTGCAGGCGATTATGGCGGGCAGGCTTTGGAGAAAAACGCCAAAATGCAGGGCGAACTGGCCCCCGGAAAAGCGCAGGCGATAGGAAAGGTAGTAGGAAAAGGCGATGAGCAAAAAATCCAGGCTCACAAGCAGAAGCTGGCGCTTGTGGGTAAGCTCCATGAGCACGGGCGTGAAAGTTTTGTCCCGCAGTACGCCAAATTCCTTTTCAGGATAAACCCTCAACTGGGCCAGATAGATGCCGAAAAGCAGAACGGAAACTGCAACCGGCACAATTACGGCAGGCGAGGTAAAGGAATCGCTTGAGGAGACAAACCAGGCGCTCAAGCCGGAAAAAGCCCCCACCCCGCAAAGAAAGAGCATGGCCCGTTTTTCCGAAAGGCCGATGAGCACAAGCCGGTGGCTGGTGTGATCCTTTCCGCCCACAGATGCCCTGCGCCCGGAAAGCAGCCTTATGGTTGTAACCAGGGTGGTGTCAAAAATCGGGACCATCATCACCAGCACGACCACGGCCATGCGGGCAAAGTCTCCGGCAGGCGGCTGGGCAAGGCCGGAATAGGCAAGTGCAAGAAAGGAAAGGTAAAAACCTATTACAAGGCTGCCGGAATCTCCCATGAAAATGGAAGCGGGGTTGAAATTGAAAACCAGAAAAGCCCCCAAAGCCCCGCAAAGCACAAAGGAGTAAAGGGCCAGATGCGGCTCAATGCCCATAAGCAGAATGCCAAGCACAAAGGCTGCCACAAAGGCGACCCCTGCGCACAGGCCATCCATGTTATCCAGCAGATTCAATGCGTTGGTTATGCCCACAATCCACACAAGGGTAAGCATTGTGTCCAGCGTGAGCGAGCTTGTCCAATTGAGGCGGAAGCCATAGTAGGTGACAATGGAGGCAACAAGAATCTGGCCCAAAAGCTTGGTCTGGGGCTTTATGCCCAAAAGGTCATCTGCAAGGCCAAGCGCAAAAACAAGGCAGATGCCCAAAAGAAGCACGGTGCCGCTAAAATGGGCATACTGCGGCAAGGATGGGACAAAGGATGAAAGGTGCAGAGGTGCGAAAAGGGCGGCAAGGGTGATTTGTGTTGTGAGAAAAAGGCTGACCGCCACCCCTGCAAAAATGGCAATTCCGCCCATAAGAGCTGTGGGCTTTTTGTGCCAGCGGTCCGCCTTGGGCCTGTCTATCCACCCGGCCCGGTGGGCGCAGGCTTTCACCAGGGGCGTGGCCGCAAGGCAGATGCCAAAGGAAAGCAATGTGGCATAAAGAGAAGTCATTCCAGAAAAAGGGGGCTTTTACTTAAAGGGTTTTGAGCCTGGTTTTTTGCGCCCCCCTTTTTCCCGGCGCACCACGCCGGACTTTGAAGGCGCTCATGACGCGCATTGGGGAGGGCCGCCCCCGGCTATCCAGTGCATAAGCCTGGCAAACAGGCCCGATGGCTTTTTTGAATCGCTCTTCACTCTTCCCATTCCACGCGGGGGCCTTCTTCCTTCATTTCCTTCACTTCGCCTATTATCCAGGCCTTTTCTCCCAGGGCGTTTAGCATATCCACTGTTTCCTGGCAGGTTTTCTTGGGAACAGCAGCAACCATGCCCAGGCCGCAGTTGAAGGTCCGAAGCATTTCAGCATCGCTGACATTGCCCTCCCTTTGCAGGAAGCGGAATATGGGCTGGGTTTCCCAGGAGCCTTTACGGATGACGGCCTTGCAGCTCTTGGGCAGGGTGCGGGGCAGGTTGTCAACTAGGCCGCCGCCGGTTATGTTGGCCAGGCCGTTAATGGGAAACTGGCGCATGGTCTTTAAGATGGTTTCCGAATAAATGCGCGTGGGGGTAAGCAGGGCCTCCCCAAGGGTTGTGCCAAGCTCGTCAATGAAGCTGTCGATCTTGTAACTGTTGTGCTCAAAGCAGATTTTGCGAACCAGGGAATAGCCGTTGCTGTGCAGGCCGGAAGACCCTATACCCACAAGCTGGTTTCCCACGCCCACCATTGAGCCGTCAATGAGGGAGAAGTTGTCCACAATGCCAACGCCAAAGCCAGCCAGGTCGTAGTCGCTCTCCTGATACATTCCGGGCATCTCTGCGGTTTCGCCACCGATCAGCGGGCAGTTGGCCTGGCGGCAGCCTTCTGCAATGCCCTGCAAAATCTGTGTGGCAACCGTCAGGTTGAGCTTGCCCATTGCAATGTAATCCAGAAAGAAAAGGGGTTTTGCCCCCTGCACGGCAATGTCGTTGACCACCATTGCAACAAGATCAATGCCCACGGTGTCGTGCTTGTCAGCCATAATGGCGATCTTGAGCTTGGTTCCCACGCCATCCGTGGAGCTGACCAGCACAGGCCGGTCATACTGGCTTGTATTGAGAGAAAAAAGGCCGCCGAAACCGCCGATGTCGCCCATTACTCCGTGGCGGGGGGTGGTCTTGACGATGTCTTTGATAATGTCCACAAGACGGTTGGCCTTGTCGATGTCCACGCCGGCGTCCGCGTATGACAGGCTCTTTTTCATACAACCTCTTTCCTAATACTGCTCGATAAATGGCTCAACCCTGCTGGCCTGCCCAGGGCTAAAAAAGGCCTTGATGAAGCATAACCCTTGTTATAGCTTAAAAAAAACTTTGGCCGCCCAATTTCCATGAAAAGGCAGCAGCCTGATCTTATCTGTTTTCAATAAAAAATGCGATAAACCTGCCCCGGCCCGAAGCACCCGCTGCCCGCATTTTTCAGCAGGCTTCTCCGGCAAGCCCTGCAATAGGGTTCTTGAAACAGAAAATTTAGACTGCGTTGCCAAAAAAGTCAAAATAAAATTTTTGACTTGCCTGCGCCAAATGCGGTAATGATTTTTGGGTTTTCCTTATTATACAAGCTTTAACAACAAGCGAGGAATGGCGATGAAAATGGAATTTGCGCGGCTTGACCGCCTTCCCCCCTATGTTTTTGCCCAGACAACCGCAGCCAAGATGGAGGCAAGGCACAGGGGTGAGGACATTGTTGACTTTGGCATGGGCAACCCGGACCTGCCCACTCCGCCCCACATTGTTGAAAAGCTCTGCGAGTCTGCCAAAAAGGCCGTCAACCACCGTTATTCCGCTTCAATGGGCATAAAGAACCTGCGCAGGGAAATCAGTAACTGGTACAAGCGCCGCTTTGATGTGGATATAGACATGAACGAAGAGGCAATTGTAACCATTGGCGTAAAAGAGGGCTTGAGCCATCTTGTTCTTGTCACCATAAGGCCTGGGGATGTGGTTTTCAGCCCCACCCCCACCTACCCCATCCATCCCTATTCCGCCATCATAGCAGGGGGCGATGTTCGGGGCATACCCATGGGGCCTGACCAGGATTTTTTTGAAAACCTCATGACCGCCACCCGCCAGACCTGGCCCAAGCCCAAGATGCTTATTTTGTGCTTTCCCCACAACCCCACCACCGAGGTTGTGGATATTGCATTCTTTGAAAAGATTGTGGCCTGGGCCAAGGAGCATGAAATAATGGTGGTGCATGATCTGGCCTATGCGGATCTCACCTTTGACGGATACAAGGCCCCCAGCTTTTTGCAGGTTCCAGGCGCAAAAGATGTGGGCGTGGAGTTTTTCTCCATGTCCAAAAGCTATTCCATGGCCGGATGGCGCGTGGGCTTCTGCGTGGGCAATCCCCAAATAATCTCGGCCCTGCGGCGCATAAAAAGCTATCTTGATTACGGGGTTTTTCAGCCCGTGCAGATTGCGGCAATCATCGCCCTGCGCGAAGACCAGTCCTGCGTTCAGGAAATATGCAACATCTACAAGGAGCGGCGGGACGCCCTGTGCGATGGCCTAAACCGCATAGGCTGGTCCGTCAAGCCGCCCCTGGGCACAATGTTTGTGTGGGCGAAAATTCCAGAGCCTTATCGGGCAATGGGGTCTGTTGAGTTTACCAAAATGCTCATCCACAAAGCCAAGGTTGCGGTTGCCCCTGGTTTGGGGTTTGGCCAGTACGGAGATGACTTTGTGCGCTTTGCACTCATCGAAAACCAGCACCGCACGGCCCAGGCCATAAGGGGCTTGAAGCAGGTGTTGTAATATATTGAATTAAAGGCTATTTGCAGGGCTGCTTTTTACAAAAAAGCCCTTGCAACTCACCTGAAAAATTAACCTTTCTGGCAGCCAGAGGGCGTTTTATGGGCAAAGTTAAAGAACAGGGCCTTGCTGTGGGGCTTTTGGGCTGCGGCACGGTGGGCAGGGGACTTGTTAAGCTTCTTTCGCAAAACAGGCAGCTTGTGCAGGCCAGGGTGGGCGCTCCCCTTTTTCTTGCCAAGGTGGCAGACACCAACCCTGCGGCATTTGAAGGCCTGGAGCTTGATTCATCCCAAAAAACCGGTGATGCCCTTTCCATTGTGGATGATCCGCGCATTCCGGTAATTGTGGAGCTTATCGGTGGCCAGGGCGTGGCCAAGGACCTCATGCTGCGGGCTTTGGGCAATGGCAAAACCGTGGTTACGGCCAACAAGGCCCTGCTTGCCACCTGGGGCCGGGACATCCTGGAGGCTGCCCGCAAAGGCGGAGGCGAGCTTTTTTTTGAGGCCGCGGTGGGCGGGTGCATGCCCGTCATCAAGACCCTGCGGGAAACCCTTGCGGGAAATCGTATTCTGGCCCTTTACGGAATTTTGAACGGAACCTGCAACTACATACTTTCGCGCATAACCTTTGAAAATCTCTCCTTTGAAGATGCCCTGCAAAAGGCCCAGGAAGCAGGCTTTGCAGAGGCAGACCCCTTTCTGGACATTTCCGGCGGAGACACCCGCCACAAGCTTGCCCTGTGCGTGAGCCTGGCCTTTGGCACCCCTGTGGGGCTTGAAGACATCTTTGTGGAGGGAATAAGCCATCTTACCCCTGATGACATTGCCTTTGCCCAGGAATTCGGCTACCGGGTGAAGCTTCTTGCCATTGCCAAGCGCACGGGAAATGCAGTTCAGGCAAGGGTTCATCCCACCATGATCCCCATGTACAATATGCTTAGCAATGTTTCAGGCCCCATGAATGCCCTGACCCTTGTGGGGGATGCCTGCGGCGAGGTTGTGCTATACGGCCAGGGCGCTGGCATGATGCCCACAGCAAGCGCAGTTGTTTCGGATCTGGCAGATGCGGCCAGGAATCTTTTATGCGGCGCGCACAACCGCATTCCCATAATGGGCTGGCAGGAAAGGGACATATCACCGCTTCCCATCCTGCCCATGGACGAGGTGGTCACCCGCTACTACATCCGCCTTGCAGCCCTTGACCGCCCCGGTGTACTCTCCAAGGTTGCCGGTGTTCTGGGAGACAACGGCATAAGCATAAGCTCTGTGCATCAGAAGGGCCGCCACATTGAAGGCCCTGTCCCCATAGTGCTGCTCACTCACGATGCCAAGGAAAGCAACATCCAGAAAGCCCTAAAGGAGATAGCCGCCCTGGCCGTGATTGCAGCAGACCCCGTGCTTATCCGCATTGAGGAAGAGGACGAGACCGCCTGAACCGTCATAATTGATTGGCAGCCCGGCCACATCCCAGGGCGCTGGCAAACAACAACCAAGAATGCGGCAGTCAGGCCGCAGGAGCATTGTTCAATGTATATTGTCTGTGCAGACCTGGAAGGGGTTTTTGTGCCTGAAATATGGATAAATGTTGCAAAGAAAACAGGCATTGAAAAGTTGAGGCTCACCACCCGCGATGTACCCGATTACGACAAGCTTATGACCATGCGCCTGGAAATACTAAAGGAGCACGGGCTTTTGCTTTCCGATATTCAGGCGGTGATAGCCGACATGAATCCCCTTGAAGGTGCAAAAGATTTTCTGGACTGGCTGCGCAGCCGGGTTCAGGTGATAATTGTTTCCGATACCTTTGTCCAGTTTGCAGACCCGCTCATGGCAAAGTTAAACAGGCCCACCCTTTTTTGCAACAGCCTTGTCATTGCTCAAAATGGCGCTGTGATGGACTACATCCTGCGCCAGAAGGACGGCAAGCGCAAGGTGGCCCAGGCCCTTAAAGGCCTCAACTTTTCGGTTATCGCCACAGGCGACTCCTACAACGATATAACCATGCTAAAGGAAGCAGATGCAGGCATACTCTTCTGCCCGCCGGAAAATGTCATAAAGGAATTTCCCCAGTTTCCGGTGGTGACAAATTATGAGGGCTTGAAGGAAAAGATTCTCGCTGCCATGTCCTGAAGAATTCAGGAAGCTGTTGGCTTAAATTGCATCCCGCCTTGAAGTTGGGTCAACAGCAGATTGGAAGGCACCAAGCCGGGCCTGGCAGCCCGGCAGCATATCAGACCTTAAATTGAGCAGAAGCGGCTTTTGGCAGCCATTATGCGCGCTGCGGAGATGACGGCGCTTTGGCGAAGGGTCGGGCTTTTTTCCACCAGCTTAACAAGGGTATGATGAGCCAAAGCTATGTCCGGCCCCTGGTGGCAAATCAAAGCCATGTCCGCATCGGCTTCAAGCAGCCGTTCCATGCAGGTTTCAATGCTTATGCGGCCTTCAATGGCTCCCATGTCCAGATCATCGGTGAAAACAACCCCGTCATAACCCATGTCGCCGCGCAGCAGGTCCTTTACAATGGCAACAGAAAGGCTTGCAGGCCATACCGGGTCTATGGCCGGGTAGAGAATGTGGGAGAGCATGACCCCGCCTGCATCTGCGGACATGGCCCCGTAAAAGGGGACAAGATCCCAGCTTTTGAGCTGCTCAAGACCTGCCGGGCAAACGGGCAGCTCCTTGTGGGAGTCAAGCACTGTTGAGCCTATGCCCGGAAAATGCTTGGCAACAGCCATTATGCCTGTTTCCTGAAGTGAGCGCACCACCGCGGCCCCAAGCTTTGAAACTGCTTGCGGCGGGCCGGGAAAGGCCCGGCTTTTCATTATGGATTCCCCTTCCGGGGGCAGCACATCCACCACAGGGGCAAAGTTCACATTAAAGCCTGCTTCTTTAAGCTCCCTGCCGCAGGTATGGCCGAATTCAACGGCAAGGTTTTCATCCGTAATGGCCGGGTTGCCCTCAAACTGAATGAAGGGGGGTTTCAGCCGGGCCACCACACCCCCCTCCTGGTCAACACACAAGGCAAAGGGCAAAAGGCCCTGCTCCCTTGCAAGTTTTTGCAGGCCGCCCGTAAGGGAGCGCACCTGGTCAGGCTTCTTTAGGTTCTGGGCAAAAAGCACAATGCCGCCGGGCGCGAACTCCTTTATATAGCCTCTGATGACAGGCGATATCTCCGGGCCGTCAAAGCCGATTCCCAGCATCTGGCCTGCCAGTTGGGGCAAGGGCAGGCCAGATGCTCTCTCCAACAAAGCGCGCGGCAGGGCGTTTTTCATCAGAAGCTTACTCCTGCCGTAAAATAAAGGCCGCTCAAGTCAAAGCTTGTATAGGTGTCGGAATGATCCGTATCCAGCTTCATAAAGCGGTATCCTGCGCTTATCTGAATAAGGGAGATCGGGGTCACAAGGATTTCCGCCTGGCTGTCAATAATCCAGTTGCCGCTGTATGCCATGCCTACACCGCGAACATCTATGGCCAGAATCTCGTCAAAAAGCTCTATGCGGCCTCCCATGCCGACAAGGGGCATGGCGGGCCTGTAACTGCCCTTCACCGTTCCGGTGCTGGTCGCAAGGTGGTGCTCTGCGTCAACCACTTTGAGATCCCCAATAAGCCGCAGGGAAGCGCCGGGGAAAAACCATAACTTGTCCCTTTGCAGGAATGTGTAGGCATATTCCAGGTCGAACATTTTTATATCCATGCGGCTGTTGACCTGGCGGCCTTTGTTAAAGAGCACCCCGCCGTAAATAACATCCCTCTTGAGGCGGACATCGCTTGAATATTCCACAAAACTGTAAGCAGCGGAAAAGCGGTGTTTGCCAAGGTCAAGAAATGCCTCCACGCCCATTATTCCATCGCTGCCATAGTCCAGGTCAGCAGAGACATCCATTTCCGTGCCCCGTGCAATGCTTGAATCCAGGCGCATGGTGCCGTCAATTTCAGGAATCCAGTAGATTCCACGCACACCTATTTCCGTGGCCCCGGCCTGCCCTGCTGCCATGAGCGCCAAAATAAGGACGCCCGCTGCAATCCATATCCCCTTTTTCATGCGTCTCTCCTTTTGTGAGGCAATTGGTCGCAACAAAAACCTTTATCTAATGCCGTTCCCTGCCTTCATGGCCTTAATCCCAGCCCGGAGCGCTGATACAGATTAACAGCCTGGTTATGCTCGGCAAGGGTTTTGGAAAAATGATGGGTTCTGTCATTTTTGGAGACAAAGTAAAGATACTCTGTCTCATCAGGATACAGGGCTGCATTCAGAGCGCCCAATCCGGGGCTGCATATCGGGCCTGGCGGAAGCCCCCTTATTATATAGGTGTTGTAGGGTGTATGGGTTTCCAGGTGCACCCTTCTTAACCTGCCTTCAAATGGTTGCAGCCCATAAACCACAGTGGGGTCTGCCTGAAGCCGCATACCCTGTTTAAGCCGGTTATGAAAAACAGACGAGATGATTTTGTACTCTTGAGGCCCGCCAGCCTCCTTTTCTATTATGGAGGCCAGGGTAACCACATCGTGAACACTCATGCCCAATTGAGCGGCCCGCTCCCTGAAGGAGGCGTCAAAAACTTCCAGAAACCTTCTTGTCATGGCAAGGGCAATACCGTCTGGCCCTTGAGTTCTGGGGAAAAAATATGTGTCAGGAAAAAGGTAGCCCTCCAGGTTGTCCGCTTCTGCTCCCACCAGCGCCAGAAGCTTCCTTGAAGCTGCCGCCTTCATGAAGTCTGCTGCGCTTGCCCAGGATCCGGCCTCAACAGCCTGGGATATCTGAACCAGGGTGGATCCCTCCACAACCGTGAGCCGGTGCAGAAGTGTCTTTCCTTCCACCAGGACTTCCAGAACCCTGTTTGGACTCATGGATGCGGACAGGGCGTATTCTCCGGCCCGGATATTGAAATCCATTTTTTTTAGCCGGGCCAGAAGGGAAAACCAGCCAGCCCTGTGGATTATGCCCTCCTGCTCAAGCCTTTTTGCTGCTGCATTAAAGCTCTCGCCGCGCGCAACAACAAAAATACTGGCAGGGGCATCCGCCAAAACCGGCGTGTTGGCGTACCTGTTCAGGGCAAGGGCTGCAAGGCCAAGGGCCAGGCATGCCAAAAGGCCCAAAATGCCTGCGGCCAGGGCTATTCGGCGTATAAAAACCTTCACGATGCTTTACTGCTGAACCCAAAAAGGTTGAAATGCCATAAAATGGGCGCCTGCCCCAAAAAGGACGAATTTTCCCTTTGTAAAACCTTTAACATTTTTTCTGTTGTGCTGGCAATTGCCTTGCAGGCCTTAACAAGGCAACCGCATTTGAAAAAGTATTTGTTGGGCTTTTTCTTAAAGGGAGCATTAAGCATCCTGCTCACTTTAGGCTTTGCATTCAGAACAAAATGATGGTTCCGGTGCTTTTTGGCAATCTGTTTTTTTTCGTGCTTTTCGTGTTTTTCGTGGTTCAAATAGCCGTTTTTTGTCTTTTGCCGGGACACTTAAAGGCCCTTAAAGGCAGTGCCCTAATGAATGAAAAAGAAAACAGCAATTATTATTAGCCACGAAAAACACGAAAAGCACGAAAAAAAGATAAAGTAGCCAACTCGCCGTCTCGTCTGTAAAAGCGGTAATCCACGACCAGGTCGTCATTGGCGTTTCAACTGCGCCCATAAGCCTTAAATGACAACCCTAAAACCGCCCCTATCGTTTGTGGTTTTCATTTTTTTCCAAATGCGGTGGCCTTGCAGGCCTTAATTTCCGCAGCATTTTTTGTATTTCTTGCCGCTGCCGCAGGGGCATGGGTCGTTCCGGCCCACTTTTTCGGTCTTTCTTATGACAGGAGCTTTTTTTGAAGGCCCGCCGTGGGAAAAGGTCATCTGCTTGGGCGCAGCCTTTTCCAGGTCGGGCACGCCATCGGCAGGCGTCAACTGTGCCCGGAAAAGCAGGGAGACCACATCCTGCTTTATGCGGGAAATCATGTTCTCAAAAAGCTCAAACCCTTCCTTTTTGTAAACAATGAGCGGATTCTGCTGGGCATAACCCCTTAACCCTATGCCCTCTTTCAGATGGTCCATGCTCAAAAGATGATCCATCCACAGACTGTCAACCACCTGGAGCATGATAAAGCGCTCAAGCTGGCGCATATTTTCCGGGCCGATCTGGGCTTCCTTTTCCCTGTAATGAGAAATGGCGTCCTCAAGTATTATCTGGCCCAGGCCGTCTGGGGTAAGGTTTGCCAGGATATCTCCGCCAAGCTCCAGAGTAAAGCCAAACTGGGCAAAGCAGGCATCTGAAAGACCTGCAAGATCCCATTCTTCAGGCATTATCCTCTCATTGGCAAAATTGCCTGCAACAACAAGGGCGCAGTCCTCAATCATCTCCACAATGGTCGGCCCAAGTGATTTTTCGGTGAGTATTTCCCGGCGCTGACGGTAGATGACCCCCCGCTGCTGATTCATCACATCGTCATATTCCAGAAGCTGCTTTCTTATCTCGAAGTTGTGGCCCTCCACCTGGCGCTGGGCATCCTCTATGCGCTTGCTTATGAAGCGGCTCTCAATGGCCTCGCCCTCCTCCATGCCAACCTTGTCCATAAGTCCGGAGATGCGCTCTCCTCCGAAAATGCGCAGCAGGTCGTCTTCCAAAGAAAGATAAAAGCGCGATGAGCCTGGGTCTCCCTGACGGCCCGAACGGCCCCGGAGCTGGTTGTCTATGCGGCGGCTCTCATGGCGCTCGGTGCCAAGTATGTGTAGGCCGCCCAGCTCCACCACACCTTCCCCCAGCACAATGTCCGTACCGCGGCCAGCCATGTTGGTGGAAATGGTCACGCTGCCCTTCTGTCCCGCGTTGGCAACAATTTCCGCTTCCCTTGCATGGTTTTTGGCATTGAGCACATTGTGGGGAACGCCCTTTTTGGCCAGCTTTTTGGCAAGCATTTCACTAATATCTATGGAGATTGTGCCCACAAGCACTGGCTGGCCCTTTTTGTGAAGCTGCTCGATTTCCCTTATCACTGCATCAAACTTTTCCTTTTTGCTCATGAACACGGCATCAGGATAATCAATGCGAATCATGGGCTGGTGGGTGGGCACCACCGTGACATCCAGGTTGTAAATCTTTTTGAATTCAATGGCTTCCGTGTCTGCTGTGCCGGTCATGCCAGCAAGCTTTTCGTACATCCGAAAGTAATTCTGAAAGGTGATGGAGGCCAGCGTCTGGTTTTCGTTTTCAATTTTAACCTTTTCCTTGGCCTCAAGGGCCTGGTGCAGGCCCTCGCTGTAGCGGCGGCCCGGCATGAGGCGGCCCGTGAACTCATCCACAATGACAACCTCGCCATCCTGGACAATGTAATCCACATCCCGCTTGAAAAGCACATGGGCTTTGAGGGCCTGGTTCACATGGTGAAGAATCTCGATGTTGGAGTGGTCAAAGAGGTTTTCCACCCCAAGCATCTTCTCCGCCTTTGCCACGCCCTGCTCTGTAAGGTTAACCGTGCGGGATTTTTCATCCGTGGTGTAGTCATCATCCTTTTTAAGCCTGGGGATTATGATATCCACCTGATAGTAAAGCTGGGTACTCTGATTTGTGGGGCCGGAAATGATGAGCGGAGTTCTGGCTTCGTCAATGAGTATGGAGTCAACCTCGTCCACAATGGCAAAATAATGCCCCCGCTGGACAAAGCTGTCTGCATTGTACTTCATGTTGTCGCGCAGGTAGTCAAAGCCAAACTCGTTGTTGGTTCCGTATGTTACATCCGCGCCGTAGGCCTGTTTGCGCTCCTGGTCATTGAGGCCGTGGAGCACGGTTCCCGTTGTAAGACCAAGAAAATGGTAGATGGCCCCCATCCACTGGGTGTCGCGGCGGGCAAGGTAGTCGTTGACCGTGACCACATGAACGCCCTTTCCTGTAAGGGCGTTAAGATAAACAGGCAGGGTGGCGGCAAGGGTTTTTCCCTCTCCGGTTTTCATTTCTGCTATTTTGCCCTGATGCAGGACCACTCCGCCGATGAGCTGCACATCAAAATGGCGCATCTTCAGGGTTCGGACAGAAGCTTCCCGCACCACGGCAAAGGCTTCGGGCAAAAGCGAATCCAAAGGCTCGCCCTTTTCCAGCCGTTGCCTGAAAGCAGGCGTTCTGGCTGTAAGCTCCTGATCGCTCAAGGCAGAAATCTTTGGCTCCAGTTCATTTATCAGGGTAACCAAAGGCCCGATTTTTTTTAGATCCCGCTCGTTTTGTGTGCCAAATAATTTTTGCAGCCAGCCCATGAAAAATATGCCTCCTGTTTATCGACAGGCCCGAAAAGCAAACTCCTCCACAAAAAACAAAACAACCTTTTGCGGGCCAAGCCCAAATTGAATGATTAACATAGCAACCACGCGCCAAACTGGCAAGACCCCTTAAAAAGAAGGCAAGCAGATTTGGAATTGGAAAAAGTTTTTTCTCAAAAACCCGGCTGCAAGGCTTTTAACCGGAATAAAGTTTTTTGGTCGGAAAGGAATACCAATTTGAAGTCAGTTGGGCAGGAAGAGGCACCGGGGCGCTTTTTCAAGCGCCCCGGCTTTTTTTGAGGAGGGCTACTGGCTCATGGCGTCCAATTTTTTGGTCAGGGCGCTCATGGCACGGGTGAGTTTATTGATATCCTGGCGGGTGGGCAGGTTAAGAGCGTTTGTTACAGCGCTGATTCCCTTTTCCACCTGGGTGTTCACAAAGGTGGCGGCCCGCTGGGTCTGGGTGGTGATTTTAAGGGTAAGGGTTTGGGCAACATTTTTGGCCTCATCAGCCGCCTTTTTTGCCGCGGTGCTAACAGAGCTAAAGGAGGTCTCAAAAACGCCGGTGCCTTTTTCGCGGGTTTTCCGGGTCATCTCCTCCACCCACTGGCGGCTCGAATCCATGCTCTTTTTGAGCACCTCGTTGTATTCCTTCACCGCTGCGGCAGCAGTATCCGTGGCCTTCTGAAAGGTGGCCACCACAAAGAAGTTTTCCGGAGCCTCCATCTGGGCCAGCCTGGGCGCAATGGCCTCAACCTTTGGAATGCTTTTGAGAATCTTTTTGCTGTCGCCCATCATGCCTTCAAGGGCTTCAAGGGTGTTTTTGCGGGCATCAACAGCCAGCACCCTGCCGGTTTCGACAGCCTTTTTCACATAGCGCTCGTTGTACTCGTTAAAAAGGGCGTTGGCGCTTTCCATTGCCTTTTGAAGGGGCTTTACGGCTGCTTCTGTTGCGGTTGAATTTTCCTGGGCCTTGGACATGGTTTTTTCCTCCCTATGTTTTTTGTTTTGTTTGGCAGCTTGGTTTTTTTTAAAACGATGTTTCTTGCCTGGCCAAATAATATGACGCGGTGCGTCAGGTGTCAAGAG
>JAGVAW010000129.1 GCA_020060085.1 Desulfobacterales bacterium | reverse complement strand
GGCGGGCAAGGGCGGTTTTATCGGGGCTGATGCGGTAAAAAGTGGCAGGGTAAAGCGCGCCCTTCTCTTTAAGGTCTTTGACAAGGCGGGGGTCAAGGCGCACAAGCTCGCTGTTGGAAACAAAAAGGCTATAACCAGCAGCCTCCTTCTCAAAGCGGCCCTTCAAATCCTCAACCGCCCTTTGGGCAATGGGGCTGTTTAAGTCAAGCCTGTACCACTCGGCAACAATGTGCCGGTCCAGGGCAAGCTTGGTAACATAGGGCACAACAAGGTTTACGGCAGTGATGACAATGCCCGCAAAAAGGGACAGGGCCACAAGCAAAAGGTAGGGGCGCACAAAACCTGCCAGCCGCCGCAAAAGCGCCAGGTCATAGGTCTTGGGCAGAGCCTCCTCCTCCTCGTATCCGTATTCGCCGAACATGAAAAGGTTTTAAGCCTTCAGGCAGGGCAAGGTCAAGGGTGGAGATGGGATAGGATTGGCACCGGGACTGTTAGTGGCACCCGCCGTCCGATTGGTGCCGTCTGGAATGGATTCAAAGCAGAACAGCGCCGGGGCTTCGACTGCGGCAGGATGCCGGAATGACAGGCCTGGAACCGCCCCGTTCGTTTGTGGTGTAATGAAAAAAAGAGTATCAAAATCGGTATGTTGGGTGGTTCTTGCCTTGGCGTGCAAGGTTCACGAAAACGATTTGGCTTTTTAATCCTGGCAATGGGGCTTGAAAAACCCTGTATAGGCCCTGGCCCAAGTATTTGTTTTACAAATATCCTGTTTTCAGTTTAATTTGGGCTTTGCCTTTAACTGGGATTGCGCACATGGAAGACCTTGCAACGCTTCACGAAATTGCCGCCGCGCTTGCTGGCGAACAGTTGAGGCCCTCCCTTCAGGAGGTGTTGCTGATTCTTGCACGCAAAGGCGGCATAAGCCGTGGCGCAATCACCATAGTCAATCCATCCAGCGGCGAAATCCGCATCGAAGCAGCTTACGGCCTTTCTCCGGGAGCAATCCAGAAGGGCCGCTACAAGCCTGGAGAGGGCATAACAGGCCGGGTTATTGAAACAGGCAGACCCATCAAGGTTCCAATGGTCAGCAAGGAGCCGCTTTTTTTGAACCGCACGGGCGGGCATTCATCTGCAAAGGGGGAGGAATCCTTTTTGTGCGCGCCGATTTTGCGGGGGGGCAAGGCCATTGGCGCTCTTTCCGTGGACAGGCCCTTTGATCCGGGCTTTGACCTGGACCGTGCCTTGCAGTTGCTCACCGTGATTGCTGCAATGGTTTCCCGCCTTGTGGCCCACATAGAGGCCCTGCAATGGGAAAAGGAGGCCCGCCAGGAAGAAAGCCGCCGACTTAAGGAGCAGTTGAAGGACCGCTACTCCATATCCAACCTTGTGGGCAGCTCCAACAAGATGCGCGAAGTCTTCCAGATGATCTCCCAGGTGTGCAAAAGCTCGGCCACGGTTCTCATCCGGGGAGAGTCCGGCACGGGCAAGGAGCTTGCCGCAAGCGCCATCCACTTCAACAGCGAAAGGGCCAAGGGGCCTTTTGTTAAGGTCAACTGCGCGGCCCTGCCTGCCACCCTTATTGAGAGCGAGCTTTTTGGCCACGAAAAAGGCGCATTCACCGGTGCCCTGCGCCAGAAGGCGGGCAAGTTCGAGCAGGCAGACAAAGGCACGATTTTTCTTGATGAGATCGGGTCCATCTCCCTTGATGTCCAGTCCAACCTCTTGCGGGTGCTTCAGGAAAGGGAGTTTGAAAGGGTGGGCGGCTCATCCACCATAAAGGCGGATGTGAGAATCATCGCAGCCACCAACCGGGACCTGGAAAAGGCTGTTGAAGAAGGCGCTTTTCGGGAGGACCTCTACTACCGGCTCAATGTCTTTCCCATTTATATGCCTGCCCTGCGCCAGAGAAAGACCGACATCCTGCTTCTGGCAGACCATTTTCTGGAGCGCTATGCAAAGGAGAACAAAAAGGACATCCGCCGCTTTTCCACCCCTGCCATAGACACCATGATGCAGTACCATTGGCCGGGCAATGTGCGCGAGCTGGAAAACTGCATAGAGCGGGCGGTTCTGCTCTGCGATGGCGGGGTCATTCACTCCCACCACCTGCCTGCCACCCTGCAAACGGGCCAGGAGTCGGACACCATGCCCCGCCTCGCTTTGGAAGAGGCCGTGAGCCGCCTTGAGCGGGACATGATAATTGACGCACTCAAAAGCACCCGCGGCAACATGGCCCAGGCCGCGGAGCTTCTCTCCATCACCCCCCGCCAGATGGGCTACAAGGTGAAACAGCTTAAAATTGATTTCAGGGATTATCGATAGGCAAAAAGGCCGCCTGCAAAATTTTTCCTTGAGTTTAGGGCTGGAAAGCAAAAGTGGTTTTACGCATCAGGGACACCGCATTTGGCAAAAATAGTTGGCATATTTGTTTGGTTTTCTTCCCGGACGAGACACGAAGCGTCATGGGCGCATAGGCTTTGAATCCAGGTTCCAACCCGTCATTCCCGCGCAGGCGGGAATCCAGAATAATAACAAACGATTATCCTTATTGAAATAAGCCAAAGCTTTCGACTGCGCTCTGCATGGATTCCGGCTAAACAGCGGCAAAGGTTTCTACAGCACCCGTCTGCCGGAATGACGGGTGCTGGTTCTTTGTAGCCGCCCTGCTTGTTTGTGGTTTTCCATTTTCCAAATGCTTATGGCCCTGCCAAAATTGACTTTCCGTAAACTTTGTGCTACATGTTTAATAGCAAGAATAATTTGGCAAAAGTCCTGGGGTAAGGCTTTTGAGCGGGTTATATTGACGAACTTTTGCCAGGGGGGAGCAAGGGCGTTTTGTGGATAAACCACATACCCGGCAACCCTTGTAAATCATGGTCTGATTCCTTTTTCTACAAATTAAGGATTCAATTCTCAAATGGAAAAACCAAAATTATTTATATCTTACAGTTGGTCAAATACAACCCATGAACAATGGGTAATTGATTTGGCTACTGCATTAACAGAAAATGGTGTTCATGTTATATTTGACAAGTGGGATTTAAGGGAAGGCCATAATGCTGTAGATTTCATGGAAAAAATGGTCAAAGACCCAAAAATAACAAAGGTTGCGATAATCTGCGATGAAGTCTATGCATTAAAAGCTGATGGACGAGCTGGCGGTGTTGGCACAGAGACTGAAATAATCTCACAAAAAGTATACGAAAACCAGGAACAAGAAAAGTTTGTAGCTATTATTTCTGAAAAGGATGACCAAGGAAAACCCTTTTTGCCAATTTACTATAGTTCAAGGATATATATCGACTTAAGTGAGCCAGATAATTATTCTGATAATTTTGAAAGGTTACTCAGATGGGTGTATGATAAGCCGCTTTATAATAGACCCGAAATAGGAAAGCGGCCTATGTTTCTCGATGAGTCTGAAGGGATTTCTTTGGGAACCACGGCAGCGTTTAAAAGAGCTGTTTCTGCTATTAAAGACAGCAAACCTTTTGCATCTGGAGCGCTTGATGAATATTTGACAATTTTAGCAATAAACCTTGAAAAGTTCAGAATTACTAATAAAGATGGAGAATTTGATGATCAGGTTTTCGAGAGTATCGAAAAGTTCATCCCTTACCGGAATGAGGCTATTTCAGTTTTTACTTCAATAGCACAGTATTGTCCAACGGAAGATAATATTCTTAAGCTGCATCGCTTCCTTGAGAGCTTAATACCTTATATGGACAGGCCTGAACATGTGAAGCAGTGGGTGAAGTGGGATTTCGACAACTTTAAATTCATTATTCATGAGTTATTTTTATATTTAGTTACAATACTTTTGAAACATGAAAGATTTATGATTGTTAATCATTTATTGACTCAACAATACTTTGTAGCAGGCAGATCTGATTATGGTTTAGATAATATGGTTAGCTATGGTATTTTTCAAAATTATTTAGAAACTATTAAACATCGAAACGATAGATTGAAACTTAATAAATTATCATTACATGCAGATCTGTTGTCACAAAGGAGTAAGCAATCTGGAATCGACTTTAGATATCTCATGCAAGCTGATTTTGTTCTATTTATGAGGGCGCAAATACATCAGTCTGATTTTGAATCTCTATGGTTTCCGCATACATTGTTATATGTTGAGCGTTTCCACGGCGCTTTTGAAGTTTTTGCCCGATCTTCATCAAAGACCTATTTTGATAAAGCAAAAATTATTCTTGGGATAGATAGTCCATCGGATCTAAAGGAACTATTGGAAGCATACAGAACCGGTAGTAAAAGCTTGCCGCAATGGGTATTTGAATCATTTAGCCCTTCTGTACTGCTTGGTTTTGAAAAATTGGCAACCAAGGCTTAACAATCCAAATTCAGGGTATACCAATACCCATTACAACTTATTCGCTTTATTTGGAAGCGTTATCGGAGGCAAAGATATGGACAGTTCAACAATCATTTCCTTGGTGGCTTTGATCGTCTCGATATTATCCCTGCCAACTAGCTATTTTCTTGCAACTCGCCAAATAAAGATGGAGCTTGACGAGTACGAACGACGCAACAAGCAGAAAGCTCTTTTGCGGATCGCGAACGGGCTGGATGAATTGTTTGCCGTTTTCAATTCAGCAGTGGAGCAGATTCTTGGGATAGAGAAGAGAGAAATTCCGAAACATCTCACGGAAATCAACCAGCACATTGAAGAAATAGATGCTTTTGTTACCAATACTGGTGTCCTCGCTCGAATCGCTCTTGCGATTGATGGCTTGACGGATACCGGATACGCAGATTTGCAGAAATCTGTCGACCTGGTTCGCAGGCTTCAGAGTATTAGGGCGCAGATTGCTCTGGGGTCTAACCCTTCAAGATATGCCACATTAGGGGTAATCGCAATCTGTGATGAGGAGCTGCTATCAGCGTTGCGAAAGATATGAACATCTGCCACATAATAATTGGGATCAATCAAGGTTGGGTTGGGAAAATATATAATTTAAAGAAGTTGTAAGATAATGGCCTTTTGCCTGGGCTGTGTGCTTTTTCTTACAGGCAGAACTTCCCCCCTCAAGGCTCTGCAATGCTGCCAATTGCTTTGCCAATTTTTGCCACAAGCAGCCAGCGGGCTTTATCAAGGCCGGGCAGGGTATAGGATTTTTCCGTAATTTCAATGGCGGGCTTATCAGAGCCGGGGTCTTGGGGCCTCTGCGGGCCTGGGGTTTTGTCCATCTGCGGGCCGGGGCTTTTGCCCATCTGCAAACCGGGGCTTTGGGCCATCTGCAAAAGGGCCTGTCTGTCATCAGCCACGCTCTCGCCCTTCATGGCAATTACAAGGCCGCCATCTTTAAGGTGCGGCCTTGCGATTTTAACAAGCAGGGGCGCATCCATGGCGGCCCGCGACACAACTGCATCAAAACCGCTGCCAAGGGCCTTTATTGCAGCCCTGCTGCCAAGCCTTGCCTGCGCGGCCCCTGCGTTTTCAATTTTAAGCCGGGCGATAACGGTCTTGCAAAAGCTCACCTTCTTGGCTGTGGCATCTGCTGCAAGCACAAAAATATCCGGTCTGCAAAGGGCCAGCACAAGGCCGGGAAAGCCTGCACCGGTTCCAGCATCCAGAATGCGGGCAAAGCCTGGGGGCAGCACGCAAAGCAGGGCCATGCTGTCAAGAAAATGGCGCACAGCCACCTTTTCTATGCTGGTGACAGAGGTGAGGTTGTGAACCGTGTTCCACTCCACAAGAAGGCCCGCATAGGCCGCAAGGGCCTCAAACAGCTTGTCATCGGCCTTAACACCGAAATCTCCGGCAAATTCTCCTATAGCCCGGCGGATTGCAGAGGCCGAATCAGTCATTTGTCTTTTGCCCCTTTTTTGCTGCTGCCCGGCCTTTTTAAACTAACCAGGGTTGCGCCCCAGCCCCCTGCAAAGGGGTCTGCCAGCTCAAAGGAGGCCACCGCCGGATTTTTTGTAAGGGCCGCATGAACCGTGCGCCGCAGATTGCCAATGCCCTTGCCGTGGATTATCCGCACAGAATAAATGCCCTTTTCCAGACAGGCCTCAATATAATCCCCCACCACGGCTGCTGCCTCGGATGGCAAAAAACTGTGCAGATCCAGCACTCCGTCAATGGGTATTTCAACAGGCTTATCCATTAAAAAGCCGCCTCCAAGCAAAACCTGCAAAATCGGCCAAACATAGGGATTTTTAAGCCCCGAAAAAAAGCGCAAGGAGGCCCCTTGCTTAAAAATGCCTTTGCACCCCTGCATTCTGCCATTTGCCGGAAAAAAGGCCAAGAGAAAAATATAATCCATTAATTGCAAAATCTTACAATTTTATCCGCCCTGGCAGGTTGACAAAAGGCCCCCATAGCGGCAAATTGCGCTAACAGTTTGCTAACGCAAATTTAACCAAAAGCAAACATTTACTGCCGAGGTTCCATGTCCCTTGAGCTTGCCATTCTTGTAGCCGGTTATGTGGTGGGCTTTTACATGGCCTGGAACATAGGGGCCAATGATGTGGCCAATTCCATGGCCTCGGCTGTGGGTGCAAAGGCCATAACCCTGCGGCAGGCTGTTTTCATTGCAGGCATCTTAAACATTGTGGGCGCGACCTTTATTGGCGCCCATGTTACGGAAACCATCCGCAGCGGCATTGTATCCCCCGAAGTCATGGAAAACCCGGATCTGGCCATGCTGGGGGCCTTTTCCGCCATACTTGCCGCCGCGCTCTGGGTTAGCTTTGCCACCTGGAAATCTCTGCCTGTTTCCACAACCCACTCCATTGTGGGTGCCATGATAGGCTATGGCATTTCCGCAGGCGGCTTTTCGGTCATCAACTGGAAGGGCCTGGGTCAGGTAGCTGCAAGCTGGGTCATCTCCCCTGTGTTCGCACTTATTATCGCCTATGTGCTTTTCAAGATAATCGTGGCTCTGGTCATCTCGCACAAAGCCTCATTTATTCGGGCCTTAACCCTTTCCCCTGTATTTATCGGCATAGCAATCTTTGTGGTGGCCCTATCCTTTTTGTGGAAAACGCCGCTGGGCAGCACCTTCAAGGTGGAGCCTCCCATTGCAATCATCGGCGCAACAGCCCTGGCCGTGCTGCTGGGAATAATAGGCCGCAATCTTCTGGCCCGCTTCATCTCTCCAGATCACCCAAAGGGCGCTGAAGAGGTTTTCCGCCGCATACAGATAGGCACCTCCTGCTATGTGGCCCTGGCCCAGGGCGCAAACGATGTGGCAAACGCCATCGGCCCGCTGGCTGTCATCTATTTTCTTGTGAAAACCGGCTCTGTGGGAAGCCAGGTGCCGGTTCCGGCCTTTCTGCTTGTTTTTGGCGGCGTGGGTATAGCAACAGGCGTTGCAATGGCCGGATACCGCGTGATGGACACCATTGGCCGCAGAATAACCACCCTTTCCAACACCCGCGGCTTTTGTGTGGATTTTGCCGCAGCCACCACAGTTCTTGCCGCATCCAAGATGGGGCTTCCTGTTTCCACAACCCATGCAGCAGTAGGCGGCGTGCTCGGAGTGGGGCTTGCAAGAGGGCTTGAGGCTGTCAACCTTATGGTGGTGGCGCGAATTGCCATGTACTGGGTGCTCACGGTTCCGGCAGCAGCGCTCACCAGCTTGTTGATTTTTAAAATCCTTTACGCTATTTTTTAGAATATGGGCAATAATCCTGAATGGTTAAAAAAGAAAAGCCAGGCCAGGGGCGGTTCAGGAGACTTATAAGGGTGTCAAGAAAAACGCGGCGCACAGTTTGTTGCACCTTTTATTTAAACGCAGGAGGCTTTGAATGCGTATCCCCTTTGCAAAGCTCTTTGTAACATCCCCTTTTGACGGGCTTTTGGAGCACGCCCTTAAAGTCAAGGAATGCGCCTGGGCTTTTGAGCAGGCCACAGAATGCTTTGTTGCAGAGCAATGCCTCAATTTCGAGGAGTTCAGAAAGCAGGTCCATGCCCTTGAAAACGAGGCTGACGCCATAAAGCGCCGCATCCGTGGGCATCTGCCCAAGGGAACCCTCCTGCCTGTGGAAAAGTTCCAGCTTTTTCGATACCTGCGCGAGCAGGATCATGTTCTTGATTCTGTCAAGGACACCCTGGAATGGCTTTCCTTCCGCCCCCAGCCGGGCATTCCTGTTGATCTGCAAAAAAACTTCATGCTCCTTATTGACTCGGTTATTGATCCCCTTGAAGACCTCTCGGTCATGGTGGAGGAGGCCAAGATTTACTTTGAAACCTTTTCCGAGGCCCAGCGGGTGAAGGTTAAGGAGATAATCCGCAAGTTAAGGCAAAAGGAGCACGAGGCCGACAAGCTGGAAGACCTCCTGAACCGGGAGATATTCTCCACGATAACAGACGGCGTCACCGTGTTTCACCTGGTTATGCTGGTGGAAAAGATTGGCTCCATTGCAGATCATGCGGAGAATGCGGGAGATATGATGAGGGCCATGATCGCCAAATAGTACAGGGCGGGTCCAGGAAAACTTTTAGCTGCGTTGCACTGCGCATCGGAATTCGGTCATGTACCAACTGTACACTCCCTCATTCCTCGCTTGTGCGCCTTGCTATCCTTTCCCTGGAACCGCCCTTTGCGTTGGGAGGCGGCCCCAGGAAGCCGTGGGCTGTGTTGCACTGTGCATCAAGGCTCGGTCATGTACTATGAGTACACTCCCTCGCCTCTCGCTCGCGCGCCTTGCTATCCTTTCCCTGGAACCGCCCTGTGCATTGGGAGGCGGCCCCAGGCGGACGGCTGCTGCGTTGCGCTTCGCCGTGCAGGGGACTCGACATACTTGGAGTATGCCTTCGCCCCTGCCCAGCTCGCGCGCCTTGCATCCGCCTCACCTGGACCCGCCCTGTACGCTGTTGGGTGAAAGGAAAAAAACTTCGTCACGGCTCCCTGGAACCGCCCTGTTTGTTTGGAGTTGAAGGGGAAAGAAAAGGCCGGAGCTGCTTATCGCCTTTTTTCGTGCGGTTCGTGCTTTTCGTGGTTGGAATTGCTGTTATCCGGCCCTTTGCAGGCTGTCGGAGCAGCCCCAAACAGGCGGAATTGGGGTGGGGGAGAGCAAGGGCGGAAATGAAATAAAACGGGTTTTTCAGCCTCTCAGGTAAAACCCCAGGGCTGCATCATAAACGCCAGACTGGCCGGAGAACTGCACGCCCACAAAGCTTTCATCAACCACGCGCACAACGGCGTTTCTTTTGACCGGAGACTGGTTGGTATCATCAAGCTTGAAATCAACCTCCACCCTGTCGCCCACCTTGAGGGGGTTTATGCCCTTGGTCAAAAAGCCGATTCCGCCCATTGAAACATTCACCACAACCATCGGGCCTATGCGGTTTGGCGGCCCCATTATGGCATAACGGCCCGGCAGGTTGGTCTTTTTGCGGTACTGGCGGCGAAACTCCAGGTTAACGCCGTAGATCACCCCGCACCTGCACTTGACCCGGAGAGGGTCCTTCTTCTCGGTGTATTTTTCGACAGTTGTGGACCGGCTCATGCCGCAGTGGGGGCATACCAGAAGGGCTGAGAAGTCTGGATTTACA
Organism: Desulfobacterales bacterium; assembly: GCA_020060085.1. Taxonomy (GTDB): domain Bacteria; phylum Desulfobacterota; class Desulfobacteria; order Desulfobacterales; family Desulfatibacillaceae; genus JAGVAW01. The sequence continues at coordinate 19,024 of JAGVAW010000129.1, read as the reverse complement.
TATGCCTTTACTATTTCCATATAGTTGCCGGGCGGTGTCTCTTGCGGAAAAAGCTCTTGCCGCAAATCACTTTAAGTTTTTTATGCCTGTTTGGGAAAAAGGCTCCGGGATCTGCTGTTTGCCGGGACAAAACCTTTTGCGAACAGAGCCTGTAATTCCTCTTGTGGACAGCGTGCTGAAGCAAAAAAAAATAAGCCAAGTCTGCAAAACCAGCAAGATGAATGTTTTTTCAATAGGGCCTTATACCATAATCTAACTGGAAAGCAACAAGCAATCCTGTGTTTTGGCTTATATGGGCCAGGATGACGCTGGCGCAATGCCCTGCCCGTCCATGCCGAAAAAAGGCGTTTGGGGGGCGATTTCTGCAAAAAGTCGGGCGGTTTTGGGATGGCAGGTGAAAAAGAGAACCTGATTTTCTGATGCAAAATCGCAAAGGACATTGACAAAGGCAGCGGCCCGGCCAGGATCAAAATTGGCCAGAACATCATCCATGATCACAGGAAGGCCGGTTTTGGGGCCGTTTTTTATGTAGGCAAGGCGCAGGCAAAGATAAAGCTGCTCGGCTGTCCCCCGCGAAAGGACTTCGGCGGTTTTGCGCTGCGAGTCTGCACCCAGCGCCTCCACAAGGTTTTCGCCCACAGGGGCCAGCACGCCCCTGTAGCGGCCCCTTGTAACAGAGGCAAAGTATCTGCCTGCATCTTTTAGCACCTGGGGCTGATGCTCCTTTTCAAAGCTTTTGGCAGCCTCATCAACAAGAAAGCCGCATACTGCATATTTTGCCCACTTTTGCGCCATAAGGCGGATCTCCTCCTTTACGGCTTCCCGCTCCCCAAGCAGAACGCCCAAATTGCCCGTCTTTGCAAGCTCCTTCATCTGCGCATCCGCATCGGCCTTTGAATTGCGGAAAAGCTCTATCCTCCTGTCAAGCTCGTCAATGGCGGCCTTGGCCTTGTCAATCTCCAGAAAAAGAGCCTCCTTTGTGGCCTGCCCAAGTGCCTTGAAAAAAGGGTCCAGAAGGGGAGTCCCGGCCAGTTTTTTCATGGAAAGGGAAGCCCTGTCCCTTTCGGCCTCCCAGTGCTCCTGGCGCTTTTTCTGCTCGCAAAGCTGCCGGAAATCCTCCTCGTTTTCTGCCCCTGCTGCGTTAAAAAGCTCTTTTTTGCGACTGGCAAGCTTGTCAATCTCATCTGCCAAATGCTCTGCCTGGGCTTTGAGCTGCTCCATCTGGGAGACAAGCCCCGCAGCCCTGACGGCATTCATGCTGTTTTGCTTGGCCCTCTGGCCAAGGTCTATCACGGACTGACTTAACGGGTTGTCCGCATCCAGCAGAATGCCAAGAGCCTCAAAAAGGCTTTTTGCCTCCTTTTCAAAGGCAGCCACAGCCTCCTGCCTTGCAGCCCTGGCAGCCTTGAGGCTGCTGATTTCGTTTTTTAACCGGGCTGCATTTTCCATGTGCAGAAGAGCCTGCCTTGCCCCGGCAAAGTCCAGCCCTTTTGGCAGATGCCTCTCCTCCAGCCATTTGTCCCAGGCTTTGCGGGCCTCCTCAAGGGCAACGGCTGCATCCTGGCTCTCCTGGCGGCTTTTTTCAAGCACCCTGCCTGCCTGCTCCTCCTGCATTACGGCTTTGTCAAGGTCCTTGGCTGCGCCGTCCCGCTGGCGGGCAGCGTCTTTGGCCTGTTTGGCCTTTTCCAGAAAACGCTCCAGCACCCTGGCAAGCGCCTCAAGCTCGTGGCTTGCAAGGTTGCTCACATCAACAGGGTCGGGCCTGTCATCAAAAACGCCAAGTTTTTTTGCATCAGCCAGATAAACCGCAAGCCAGTCCCTGGCCTCATCAAGCTCCTGGGCAATCCTTTTAAGGCTTCTGTTTTTATCCCTTGCAAATGCAGATTCCGTAAAAACAATGCGAAGCTCATGGGGAGCAATGGAAGGAAGTTTTAGTCCGGCGCAGAGGGCCCTCCACTCATCTGCTGCCTTCTGCTCCTGCTCTTTGGCCCTTTCAAGCCTTTTCCGGGCAATTTCAAGCTCATCCTTGCAGCCTTGGGCATCCTGGCAGGCATATTCATGGGCTGCTTCAAGGCGCTGCCATTGGGCAAGGTTTTGGCCTGCATTGAAAATCTCTTGCTCAAGGCGGCTCATCTGCTCCTGGTCAAAGGGGCCTGGTCTGCCCAAAATTCCGGTCAGGGTCTTTTCAAGATCAGCAATATGGGCCTTTTGGGCGCGGGCCTTGCCAAGGCGGACTTGGCGGAGAGCAAGCCCGAAAATACCTGCTCCGGCAAGCGCAATACCAGCCACAAGGGCAAATGCCCCCAAGTCTGCCAGCATTGCCCACAGGCTTAAAATGCTGCCTGCGGAAACTGCCCCAACTGCAAGCCAGGCAAGGGCCGCAAGCCTTGCAGGGCGGTCGGAGCCAGGTGCAGAACCCTTCAGGCCAAGCCTTGCTGCATCCAGTTGGGCCACAAGGGGCCTGGCCTCATTTAGCCTGCTGCGGGCCTGCTCAATCTGCTGGCTGTCCCAAGTCCCCTGGGCCTTTTGCTCCTCAAGCAGGCGGGCTTTTTCCTCAAGCTGATTCTGCTTTGCAGCAAGGTGAGCCTGGGCCTTTTCCAAAAGCTCCCCCGCTGTTTCCAGGGCGCTTGCAGAGCGGTCAAGCTCCTTTTCAATATGCACGGCCCTTATCTGGGCCTGACCGGAGGGATCAAGGCTGACAAGGTCGTCCGGCCAGAATGAAGCCGACACCTGCCGGGCTGCCTGCTCCAACTGCGCGGCAAGGGCTGACTGCTGTTTTTCCAGAGCCGGAATTCTTTTTGAAAGGTCAATGAACCTGCCCTGGCCGCGCAAAAGCCTTTCACAGGCAGATTCGTCAAAATCCTGCTCCGGCGCTGGCAGGTTTTTGATATGCCCTTCAAGGGAGATGCGCTCCCAGCGGGCCTTTTCCAAACCGGCATTGGCCGCTGAAAATGTCTGGGCAGCAAGATCCGCCTGCCGACAGGCTTTGGACAGCGCCTCCTCGTGGGAGGCTATCTGCTGGTGTGCAAAAAGGCTGCGGTCTGTTTTTGCGGCCCTTTCCTCTGTCCAGCCAGGGCCAAGGCTCACCAGGACTTCCTTTAGGGAATCCTCCTTTGCGTCAATGGAATTCTGGTTCTCCTCAATGTCAATAAGGTTTTGCTCGTGGGTCTTTGCCCTTTGGGCAAGGGCAAAAACAGCTCCCTCCTTTTCCAGAAGAAGCCCGTCCGGCTTGCACTGCATAAGCTCTATGGTCTTTTGCCCCAACTGGGCCTGGTTTTCCTTTTTTTGCGCCCCGGCCTTTTCCAGGCCTGCATTGACAGCCTCAAAGCGGGAAAGGGCGTCTTGTGGAAAGTCTTTGGGCAGGTGGGCCAGCTTTTCCAGGCTGGCAACGGCCTCTCCCCATAAAATCCAGTCATCCCATAGGCTCAATAACTGCTCGCAGTTAAAAAGGCTTGCCTTTACAGCCGTTTTTTCCTGCCTTGCAGCCTCAATCTGTCCGGCCAGGCTAAAGGACTCCTCTTTAAGCTGCCTGTACTGCCCGCTTTGGGAAAAAGCCTTGTCAATGGAGGCATCAACTTGCTCAAGCTGCTGCAAAAGCTGGTTTATCCGGGCCTTGCTGCCCCTTTTGGCAAAAAGGGCCTCCGTCTGTTTTTTAACCTCCTGCCGGGCGCGGGGAACCGCATTGACAGCCGCACCCATGCCTGCGCCCAGCAAAGCGCCCTTAACATCATCGCCCGTAAGGTTTTTTATGGTCATCAGCTCGGTAAGGCCAACAGCCCAGACATTGGAATAGCTGTTGCGATCCATGCCGTGGGTTATGCGGGCAAGATCAGCCGCCCCTCCCCTTCGCCCGTCTTCAAACTCAAGCAAAACCTTGCCGCCGGAAGGCCCGTTGTCCCGCAAAAGGGTGAATGCACCCTCCTGGGGATGGGCAAAGGCAATTCTGCCGCCCAGCCCTCTTCCGGTCTTGAAGTCGTAAAGGTTCTCCCTGCTCCTTCTGTCAAGGAAGCCGAAAAGCATACTGCGGAAAAAGGCAAGGCAGGTGGATTTGCCGGCCTCGTTATCCCCCACAAACACATTGAGGCCCGGCCCAAGGCCCTCAACAGAAACATCGGCAAATATGCCAAAGCCCTTTATGTAAAAGGAGGATATTCTCAAGAGGACTCCTCCAGAAGCTCAAGGCAGGCAAGGCGGGCGTTATCGAGTATCTCTGAAATCTCTTCATCAGTCAGGGGGTTTACTGCCCTTTTCATGCGGCTGTCATCAAAAAGAGGGGAAAGGGCCTGCTCTGCCATGCGCTTTGCGGCTGCGGGATCTTTTTGCATTTTTCCGGCCAGGGCAAGGACCTGGGCAACAAAGTCGTCGCCCTTTTCTCTGGCAGCAAGGTCGGCCTCCGGCGCACAGCAATTTTTTATGCGCTCCACCCACACAAAGGGATTCCGCCCTTCAAAAGCCTGGCGCGCCCTTTCCAGAAACACATCTTCCGTGTCCGGGCCTTTAAGCTCCCCGTAAAGGGGGCCTCGGCCCGCAAGGGTTATCCGGCAGACCAGAGGCAGGTTGCCAGCTTCTGCGGCCAATTTCCCAACCTTGTCAAAAATGGCGTTTTCCAGGGCGCTTATTGTTTCAATTCCTGCAATGGGAATCTCCTCCTCCAAAAAGCGCACAGCATCAAGGGGGCAGAACTCGCTTGTAATTTTGTTGCCTTCAACCTGCACAAAATAACATCCCCGCTGCCCGGCTTCTGCAAAGCTGCGGCCCTGGGTGTTGCCCGGATAAAGGGCCAAAGGCTTTTGGCTGACAATTCTTTTTGTGTGGACATGGCCAAGCGCCCAGTAGTCGATGCCCGGATTGTCCAGGTCGCTGATTTTGCATGGGGCATAGTTTTCATGGCCTGTTGCGCCTCCCACATTGGCGTGCACAAGGCCTATGGAAAAAAGGCCGGGGTGCTCCCGTGGAAAGAGGGCCACAAGGTTGCGGCTCTCGGCGCTTTTTTCGTAGCTTATGCCAGATACTGCGGCGATATTTGTGCCTTGGCGGGAAACAATGCGCGTTTCAACCTTTTCATGGGGAAAGATGAAGAGGTTTTTGGGAAAATCCACGGAAAAGCTGCGGCCGGAGGCAGGATCATGATTTCCGCAGACCATGAACACGGCAATGCCGGGGGCCTCCAGGCGGGAAACTGCATCTGCAAAAGCCAGTTGGGCGCCCAGGCTTTTATCTGCCAGCTCAAACACATCCCCTGCAAGCACAACAAAGTCTGCCTGCCTGGCCCTGGCCAGATCCACCAATGCGTCCAGAGCTTTGAAAGTGGCCTGCTGCAAGACCCCGGCTATTGACGGCACCCGCGCGGTTATGCCTGCAAAGGGGCTGTCCAGGTGAAGATCCGCAGCATGAATAAAGGAAAATCCGCTCATGGCCCGCCGTTGAAAAATAAAGGGAAAAAGGTTTGGGCAGTTTAACAGACAAAGCCTCATTGCATCAAGGCCTGGTTTGGATTATGAAAGGGCGGACAAGCGGATAATCTGTCTTTTTTTAGGCACCAGGAGCAAGGTTTTGTCTGAAAAAGCCAAAATGATACGCGCCGGCGGCGTGGTGGGTATTGCGACATTTCTTTCGCGCATAATGGGCTATGTGCGCGATGCTGTTATGGCCAGCTATTTTGGCGCAGGCGTGGCAGCAGAGGCCTTTGTGGTGGCATTCCGCATACCCAACCTTTTAAGAAGGCTTTTTGCCGAAGGCTCGCTCACCGTGGCCTTTATTCCGGTTTACACGGAGGTCACGGCCAAGCAGGGCTGCGAGGAGGCAGACCGCTTTGCAGGGGCATCCTTTCGGCTTTTGGCCCTTGTGCTTTTTGTTGTAACGCTTCTTGGCACGATTGGGGCCTATTGGCTTGTGCGCTACGGCATGGCCTGGAACTTTGCCGCAGACCCGGAAAAGCTCTCCCTCACCGTTTCACTCACCCGAATTGTCTTTCCCTACATATTTTTCATAGGCCTTGTGGCCCTTTGCATGGGCGTGCTCAATGTGCGGGGGCATTTTGCCGCGCCTGCGGCAGCCCCGCTGCTTTTAAATGTGAGCATGATATTGTCCCTTGTTTTTCTGGCCTCCTGGCTCACCGAGCCGGTTTACGGCCTTGCAGTGGGGGTTCTCATAGGCGGGCTTTTGCAGCTTGGTTTTCAGTTTCCCTTTCTTGCGCGCCACGGCGTGCGCCTGTGGAAGGGCAGAAGCCTGTGGCACCCTGCCATGAAAAAGGTGTTGGCGCTCATGGGGCCTGCGGTGCTTGGGGCTGCGGTTTACCAGATAAACATTGTTGTGGGCACCCAGCTTGCAGCCCTTTTGCCGGATGGCTCGGTGGCCTACCTTTATTATGCGGACAGGCTTGTGCAGTTTCCCCTTGGGATTTTTGGAATCGCCCTTGCCACAGCCACTTTGCCCAGCCTTTCCCGCCATGCCCAGGATGGGGACATTGACGGGCTGAAAGACAGCTTTGCCTATGCAATGGGGCTGATTTTCTTTATCATGCTGCCTGCCACGGTGGGCCTTATGGTGCTTGGCCAGCCCATTGTGGCACTTCTTCTTGAAAGGGGGGCCTTTGATCCGGCCACCACGCGGGCAACCACCTCGGCCCTTTTCTATTACGCATTGGGCCTCACGGCCTTTGCTGCCGTGCGGATTGTGGTTTCGGTCTTCTATGCCTTGCAGGATGCAAAAACCCCCATGCGGGTTGCGGTGCTTTCGCTGGCTGCAAATATTGTTTTCTCCCTTGCCCTGATGGGCCCCATGCTGCACAATGGGCTTGCTCTGGCCATTTCGCTTGCAAGCAGTCTTAACCTTTTTGTGCTTATGTGGCTGTTAAGGCAAAGGTTGGGTTTTATTGGGGGTCATGCTATATTGCGCTCGTTTCTGCGCTCTTTGCTTTGCGCGCTTGTTATGGGTGCGGCGGTGGCCCTTGGCCGGAGCCTGTTTCTGGGCTTCGGGCCGGTGGGCTTTGGGCAGCTCTTTGCAGGCGTTTTCGGCTGCATAATTCTTGGGGGCGCTGTTTTTGCCCTTTGTGCCAGATTGCTGAAAAGCCCGGAGTATTTTTCGTTTCAGGAACTTGCCACAGGGCGGTTGAGGCGGCATGGAAACAAGGGATAACCTCATACTGACAGCGCTTTTTCTCGGCGTGCTGGCTTTTTTCTTTGTTGTGGTTTTCGGCAACAGGGGGCTTGTGGTCATGTGGCGCATGTCCAAGGAAAAGGCGCGAATTGAGGCTGTGAATGCGGATATGCAGAGGCACAACGCCCGCTTTGTTCGCACAATAGAAAGGCTGAAAAACGACCCGGCCTTTGTGGAATCCTTTGCCCGCGATGAAATGGGCCTTGTGGGGGAAGGCGAAATCGTCATCCGTTTCAAAGATGCACCCCCGCCCCTTGCAGCCAGGTCCGAAAGCAAAAGGCTCTCGCCGGACAACTTGCAGTCCCCTTAAAACCCGGTTCTTGCCCATGCAATTGAAGATTCTTCTCATATCCCGCTGCGCCTGGACCTTGTACAACTTCCGGGCAGGGCTTATCCGCGAGCTTTTGGCGCGCGGCCACACGGTCATCTGCGCTGGCAGGGCAGACGGTTTTGAGGAGCGCATCCGGCAAACCGGGGCCTTGTTTTTTGAGCTTCCTGTTGACAAACAGGGCATAAGCCCGGCTGGCGACATAAAACTTTTTTTTGCAATTTACAGGCTCGTGCGGCAGCACAACCCTGATGTTGTTCACCTTTTTACAATCAAGCCGGTTATTTATGGAGCTGTTGCAGCAAGGCTTGCCGGGGCAAAAAAAATTGTCAGCACTGTTACCGGGCTTGGCTTTGTTTTTACCCGTGAAAAAGGCTCGTGGCTGCGCCTTGTTGTGGAGGCCATGTACAGGGTTGCCCTGCTTGTGCCCCAAACCGTGTTCTTTTTAAACCCCCAGGACAGGGCCCTTTTTGTGGAAAGCGGCCTTGTTTCGCCCAAAAAAGCCCTGCTTTTGCCCGGCGAGGGGGTTGACTGCTCTCATTTTGCGCCTGCCCCTTTGGCCAAAGGCAAAAGGCCCTTCACCGTGCTTATGGTTTCCAGGCTTTTAAAGGACAAGGGCGTGGCAGAGTTTGTTGAGGCTGCAAGGCTGGTAAGGAAAAAGACCCCTGATTGCCGCTTTTTGCTGCTTGGCCCTGTTGACACCCACAACCCTTCGGCCCTCAATGAGCAGGAGATTGCCGCCATACAGCATGATGGCGCTGTGAAATGGCTTGGCCGGGCTGATGATGTGCGGCCCTTTATTGCAGATGCGGATGTGATTGCCCTGCCCAGCTACCGGGAGGGCCTGCCCCGCGTGCTGCTGGAGGCCGGTGCAATGGAGCGGCCTGTTGTGGCAACGAATGTTGAAGGCTGCTTTGATGTGGTGATTGAAGGGAAAACAGGGCTGCTTGTGCCCAAAAAGGATGCCCTGGCCTTGGCAGAGGCCTTTTGCAAGCTGATGGAAGATGCCGCCCTGTGCAGGGAGATGGGCCGGGCCGGCAGGGAGCTTGTTCTTCTGCGATTTGACGAAAAGGCTGTGTGCGGGGCCATAATCAGCCGGTATGAAGACATATCCAAATCCTGAAAACCAAAAGACCGGGGGCGATATTGGCCAGGCATTTAAGGCAAAGATTTTTGACATAAATCCTGTTATGAATTAAGCTGCTGGTAAAGAAAAGCCCTTGGTTTTTCCCGGTAAAAAACCTTCTTGAAACGGAGTCGATAAAATGGTCCGATGGAAAGGCTGGCTTATAGGCCTGGTGGTTGCCCTCTCCCTGCTTGGGGCCCTGTATGCCGCACTCACGCTCTTTTTCCTCGACTATTTTATGGATTTCTGGTGGTTTTCCTCCCTGGAGTTAAGGGGTTTCTTTTTGTTGCAGCTTTTTTACAAGTACCTGGTCTTTGTTGTGGCTGTCCTGTTTTTCTTCCTTTTGTTCTTCATCAATTTTTTTGTGGCAGCCCGCTTTCTGGGGATTAAGGTTCCAGAAGAGGCGGCAAAGGAAACTGGGTCGGCAAAAAGCGCATACAGGGGCATTGTCCGCCAGTTCCGGCGGGTTTCCATGGGGCTTTACATCCCCCTTTCGCTCATTCTTGCCGTAATAATAAGCCAGCCCCTTTTCTCCCGCTGGGAGGATGCCCTTCTTTTTATTTTCGGTCCTGCCTCCAATGTGGACAGCGTGGTTTTCGGCAAGGATGTAAGCTATTACCTTTTTGCATTCCCCATTTACATTCTTCTTGAAAAAAGGCTTCTAATCTCCATAGGCGTTCTTCTGGCTGCAACCGCCCTTTTGTACTGGGCAGAGAAACGCTCGCTGGCCTTGCAGGACAAAAGACTGCCCTCCGGGGCAAGGGTTCATCTTTCGGTTCTTGTGCTTCTGTTTTTTGGCATAGTTGCCTGGGACTTTATTCTGGATCGCCATGCCCTGCTTTTCACCTATGCCCATGCCCCGCTTTTTTCCGGGCCTGGCTTTGTGGAAATGCGCGTCATCCTGCCCCTTTTGTGGGTTGCAATTTTTGCCACAGCAGGGCTTGCCTTTTCGCTTGTCTATTATATCCACAAAAGGCGCGGGGCGAAAATCCCCATAGTTTTCGCGGTGATAATCGTGCTGTCCATAGGTGCAAGGCACACGCCCTTTATCACCAATATGGTGGACATCTACATTGTCAAGCCAAACGAAATAACCCGCGAGCAGCCCTACATGAAAAACTCCATCAAGGCCACCCTTAATGCTTACGGCCTTGATGTGGTTGAAAGGCGCTATTACCAGATTCCAAGCCGGGCAAGAGCCATGGATCTGGATGAAATCGGCCTCAACTTGAAGAATGTTCCCGTGTGGGACAGGGAGATGCTCAAGGATGTTTACTACCAGCTTCAGGGCCTGAAACCTTACTACCGCTTTGCCTCTGTGGATGTGGGCCGCTACACGGTGAGCGGGGAGTACCAGCAGGTTTATCTGGCAGCAAGGGAGCTTTACATAGAAAATCTGCCTGCCCATGCCCAGAACTGGATCAACAAACACCTGCGCTACACCCACGGCAACGGGGTGGTGATGACTCCGGCTGCCCAGGGCGGGGATGAGAGCCTGACCTATTTTATAGAGGGCGCGCCGCCTGTCTCCCAGTACGGGCTTGTGCCCAACCAGAACCGGATTTACTACACCGGTACAGATGCCCCCTATGTGCTTGTTCCAAACGAAACAGGCGAGATGGACCTGACCGCAGACATGAAGGAAACCATCTTCCATTACGAGGGCATGGGCGGAATCGCCCTTTCAAATCTGTGGCGCAAGTTTCTTTCCGCCCTTTATTTCAAAGACCGCAACATCTTCTTCACCACCAAGACCACCAAAAAAACCCGCCTGCTTTTCCGCAGGAACATTCAGGAGAGGGTCAGGCACATCGCACCCTTTTTGATGCTGGACAATGACCCCTACATAGTGGCTGCCAAAGACAGGCTTTACTGGGTAATTGACGCCTACACCACAAGCCCCTGGTATCCCTATGCAGCTTACTGCGAGCAGGGTTTCAACACCATCCGCAATTCCGTTAAAATTGTTGTGGATGCCTACGAAGGCCAGGTCCGGTTTTTTCTTGCAGACCCATCCGACCCCATTGCCAGCGCCTATGCTCGTATGTATCCGGGCCTTATCCGGGGCATGGACGAGCTTCCCGCAACTTTGAGAAGACATCTGCGCTATCCCCAGGACATCTTCGATATACAGATGTCCATCTACCGCAAATACCACCAGACAGACCCGGAGGTGTTTTACCAGGAGCAGGATCTCTGGGAGTTTAGCAAGGCTTACCACGGTAAGGAGCAGCATGTCATGCGGCCCTACTACCTTACCCTGGATCTTTTAGAGCCGGGCAACCGGGAGTTTTTTCTGCTTGTGCCCTTCAACCCCATAAACCGGGACAACCTGCGCGCGCTTGCCATTGGCCGCAGCGACGGCAGCAATTACGGCAAAATAGTGGTTTACATAATGCCCGAAGGCCAGCAGGTTTACGGGCCTTCCCAAATCGGCACGGTTGTGGATGTTGACACGGAAATCGCCCAGCAGTTCACCCTCTGGGATCAAACCGGGTCCGAAGTGCTTTTGGGCCGCATGATAATCCTGCCCATTGACAACCAGATTCTCTATGTGCAGCCGGTTTACCTGCGCTCCATAACTGCATCGCGCTTTCCGGAGCTAAAAAGAATAATCGTATGCCTGGAAGACATTGCGATTATGGAAAAGGACCTGGAAAGCGCCATGAGCCAGTTGAACAAGCGCGTGCAGGAGCGCCGCCGCCGCCAGCAGGAAACCTTTCCCACAATCCAGGAGCTGATTGAAGGCCCGCCAGGGGCCAGTATCCGCATATCACCCCATGTGGACGCGCCGTCAATCGGCTCGTTTTTCGGGCCGCTGGAGAGAAGGCAGGAGGACACATTTCTCATCCCCCAGGAGATACCTGTGGATGAAGCCCAAACCGGGCCGGTGGATGAAAGCCAGGACAAACAGCAGGATAGCATACTGCTTGTTCCCCAGGAGAGCGGGCAGGAGGACCTCCGGGAGAATGGGGAGAGCAGCGACCAAGTGGAAGGGGAAACCCAAGCCGACCTGGATGCTACTCTTGAGCCGAAAGCAACGCCGTAGCCGGAAACCGGATAGACAGAACAGATTAGAGGCTGTGTATTTTGTTTAAAATGAAGCCAACACAAATCGTTTCTATTGACAATAAGGGCTTGATATAAATTATGGATACGAATTGGTTATTCTCTCCAAAATGCAGGCCTTTGACAAGGGAATTAATTGGTAATGCAACTTGAATTCATTGACAAACCCGATAACCTTCAAATATCTGAAGATAAGTCTTTTCTTAAGGAGATTGAAGAACTTGACAATTCTTTAACTGAACATTTCGCCAATGCCCTTATCTTTGATGTCTCTATTAGTCGAAAGATTGTAAGCTTTCAAGCGAATAAAAGTCGCACATATTATCGATGGTACAAATATAAAGAAGCCTTTTCCGCAGCTTTGGTAGAATATCTTTTCCAAAAATATAGCGTAAGGAAAGGCAGCATACTTGATCCTTTTGCTGGGGCTGGCACTGCCCTTTTTGCAGCATCTGCGCTGGGATATCGTTCTGAAGGAATTGAGGTTTTGCCTTTGGGACAAAAAATTATAACAGCAAATATTATAGCGCGGTCTGCCAACAAAGAAAAACTTATCTCTGGATTACACAGACCCTGCACCGCTGCCGCTGTTTGTGAATTTGCATGAACATGGGCTGCTAATAGCATATTAATAATTATATCAAGCTGTTAATTATTTATCTTATACGCCATAAGGCCGGAACATAAAAAGCTATAAGCTTGTTTATCAGCAAGTTAAGGCAGTTTTATGCAGGGTTGGGTGTCAAACTTCACAGGGCCGCCCTTCTGACATTGACCAAATCCCCCTCCGATGCTACAAAATATTTTTCAGGTTTTGCCCCTGCCCTTTCCCTGGGGCCGGTATGCACCCTTCCATAACTTAACAAACGGGTTTTGCCATGCTGGACATAAAATTTGTACACGAAAACACGGATGCTGTGAACCAGGCCCTTAAAAACCGGGGCGTGGAGCAGGGCCTTGCAGACTTTCTTGCCCTTGATGAAAACAGGCGGGAGCTTCTTGGCCGCATTGAAGAGCTGCGCCACAACCGAAACACGGTGAGCCAGCAGATAGGCCAGATGAAAAAGGCGGGGCAGGACAGCTCTGTTGTTCAGGCCATGATGCGCGAGGCCTCGGACACCATTAAGGCCCTTGAGCAGGAGCTTGCCCAAAAGGACGAAATTTTAAGCCAGATAATGCTGGGCCTGCCCAATGTGCCCCACAGCTCCGTGCCTGTTGGCAAAGATGAAAATGACAACCCGGTTATAAAGGTTTGGAGCAGCCCCCGGCAGTTTGCCTTTGAGCCAAAGGCCCACTGGGACATTGGCGAGGCTTTGGGCATTCTGGATTTTGCCAGGGCCGCAAAAATAACAGGGGCAAGGTTTCCCCTTTACTTTGGCGCAGGGGCGCGGCTGGAGCGCGCGCTCATAAGCTTCATGCTGGATCTGCACACCGCAAAGCACGGTTACAAGGAAACCCTGCCGCCCTTTATAGTGAACCGCACAAGCCTTGTAGGCACGGGCCAGTTGCCCAAATTTGCAGAAGACCTGTTCAAGCTTGAGGGTCTTGACTACTTTCTTACCCCCACTGCCGAGGTGCCTGTAACAAACATCCATGCAGGCGAAATTCTTGAAGAAAAGGACCTGCCCATCCATTACGCAGCCTACACGCCCTGCTTCCGCTCGGAGGCTGGCTCTTACGGCAAGGACACGCGCGGGCTTATCCGCCAGCACCAGTTCAACAAGGTGGAGCTTGTAAAATTCACCACTCCTGAAAGCAGCTTTGACGAGCTTGAAAAGCTTTTGGAAAACGCCTGCAAGGTGCTTGAGCTTCTGGAGCTTCCCCACCGGGTAATCACCCTGTGCACAGGGGACATGGGCTTTTCATCGGCCAAGACCTACGACATAGAGGTGTGGATGCCTGCCCAGAACTGCTACCGGGAAATCTCCTCATGCAGCAATTTCACCGATTTCCAGGCCCGGCGGGCCAATATCCGCTACAGGTCTCCCGGCAAAAAGGGAACCCGCTTTGTGCATACCCTAAACGGTTCCGGCCTTGCTGTTGGCCGCACGGTTGCGGCAATCCTTGAAAACTTTCAGAACGCAGACGGCTCGGTGAGCCTGCCGGAAGCGATTTTGCCCTACATGGGCGGCATAAAGGAAATTTGCTGATGCTTTCAAATGCTCTTTTGCCTGAAATTGCAGATCTGGCCATTCCAAAACCAGGCGGTGAAATGGCCTACCGCTGTTTGACCTGCCAGGCCTTTCACCCCATCACCGAGCTTTTGTACACCTGCCCGGAGTGCAACGGCGTGCTTCTGCTGGAGGACAGGCAGTTTGACCGGCTCAAGAAAACTCCCCCGGAGCATTGGCAGGCCATTTTCAGCCTTCGCAAAACGCTCACCCGGCCCGCCCTTCGCGGCATATACACCTATCACGAGTTTATCGGCCCGGTCATACCCCTTGAGGCTGTTGTGTATCTGGGCGAGGGCCACACGCCAATTGTGGAGGCATCCCCTGCGCTTCAAAAAGAATCGGGAATGCGCTTCTTCTACAAGAATGACGGCCAGAACCCGTCTGCCTCCTTTAAAGACAGAGGCATGGCCAGCGCCATGAGCTACATCAACCATCTGTTAAGGGAGGGGATTATTGACGAGGTGCTTGCCGTGTGCGCCTCCACAGGCGACACAAGCGCATCGGCAGCCCTTTATGCCAGCTACCTTTACCCCCTTGTGAAGTGCGCGGTGCTTCTGCCCCAGGGCAAGGTTACACCCCAGCAGCTTGGCCAGCCCCTTGGCGCAGGCGCGCAGGTGTTTGAAATACCCGGAGTTTTTGATGACTGCATGAAGGTGGTGGAGGCTCTGGCAGCCCAGTACAATGTGGCTCTTTTGAACAGCAAGAACGCCTGGCGCATACTGGGCCAGGAGTCATACTCCTATGAAATAGCCCAGGATTTTGACTGGGATGTGGCAAATCTGGCTGTCTTTGTGCCCATTGGCAATGCAGGCAACATAACGGCTGTCATGAGCGGCTTTATAAAGTTCTTCGAGACAGGCATAATCCGCTCCCTGCCTAAAATTATCGGAGTGCAGAGCCACCACGCAGACCCGGTTTACCGCTATTACCTGGAGCCGGATGAAAACAGGCGGCATTTTGAGCCGGTAACCGTTTCGCCCTCTGTTGCCCAGGCTGCCATGATAGGCAACCCTGTTTCCATGCCCAGGGTCATTCACCTTGCCGGGCGCTACAACGAAATGGCAGGCAAAAAAAGCGTTTTTGTGGTGCAGGTAACAGAGCAGCAGATAATGGACAGTATGCTTTGTGTAAACCGCAGGGGGCATATTGCCTGCACCCAGGGCGGGGAATGCCATGCAGGAATGCTTGCCGCACTAAAGCAGGGCATTGTTACTGATGCGGATGTTGCCGTGCTTGATGCAACGGCCCATGCACTCAAGTTTTCGGGCTTTCAGGAAATGTATTACACAGATTCCTTTGATGCTGATTACGGCGTGGTTCCCAAAAAGGAGCTTGTCAACTTTCCCAGGCTTGTGCGGCCCGGTGATCTGGAAAAGGTCCCCGCGCCGGGCAGACCCCTTTCCGGCAAGGAGTTTACTGACTTTGTGGAAAAGACCGGCAGGGACATTGCAAAGGCGCTTTCCCTTTCCAAAAAAGGCTTATAGGCCTTTTATGGGGAAGCTTGCCCCAACGCTGGCCTTTTTACTTCTGGTGGCAGCCCTTTTTGCACCCTCTGCAAAGGCCCTCACCTACCGGGAGTTCTTTGTCAGAAGTGTGATGGACACAACCGTTCTGTGCGACACCTACACGGTGCAGCCGGGCGACTATGTGCTTGAGGTAATGCGCCTGCGCGGGCAAATAGCCTACCGGGCCTTTCCGGAGTTCATGCGCATCTTTTTGGCCCTAAACCCCGCCATCAAAAACATCAACACAATCTATCCTGGCCAGGAGCTTGTCATCCCCTTAAAAATAATGGGGCCTTTTTCAGCAGATGAGGCTTCCGGCGAGCCGGTGCGCCTGCCCGTTCTTTCCGTGTGGCCGGGCGGGGAGCCTGACACGGAGCAGCCCTATCCTTCCCAACAGGCCGAACCGGACAGCCCAATATACTCCATGCCATATCAGGTGCGGCGGGGGGACACGGTTTCCGGCATAATTGAAAGGCACTATGCCCCTGCCAGTGCAGATGACCGCCAAAGGGCGCTGGACGCCTTTCTGGAAGCCAATCCGCTCATCAAGGACAAGAATGTCATCTTTGCAGGCGAAACCCTTTACCTGCCGGTTACAAACGGAATGGCAGGCATGGAGGCCCTGGCTGCGGATGCGCCGGATCTGCCTGTGCAGGACATTGAGCCTGCGTTGGCTTTTGGAGCCTCTTCTTACAGGGTAAAGGCCGGGGATACTGTTTCCTCCCTTTTGTCCCAACAGTTTGGCCCTGTTGGCTCGGCCTCATACAAGCAGGCCCTGGATGCCTTTGTGCACCTAAACCCCCAGGTGGAGGATTTGAACCGCATATTTGTTGGAAACCTTATTGCCCTGCCCCAAGCCCTGGAACAGGAGCAGGTTTTTGCAGACGCGCAAGTTGAACCGGCCCCTGCACCCCCTGAACCGGAATTGACGGTGAAGGCTGCGGTCAGGGACAAGCCGGAGGAAATTCCTGCCATCTTCGAGCCACCGCCTGCGCCTGCGCCGCCTCCTGCACCTGCTGCACCACCTGAACCGGAAATGCCGGTGAAGCTTGCCGTGCGGGACAAGCCGGAGGAAATTCCTGCCATTGAAAAACCTGCGGCAAGGCCTGCGCCCGCGCCGCCTCCTGCGCCTGCTGCACCACCTGAACCCGAAATGCCGGTGAAGCTTGCCGTGCGGGACAAACCGGAGGAAATTCCTGCCATCTTCGAGCCGCCTCCTGCGCCTGCTGCACCACCTGAACCCGAAATGCCGGTGAAGCTTGCCGTGCGGGACAAACCGGACCAAATCCCGCCAGTTGAGATGCCTGCGGCAAGGCCTGCGGCAAGGCCTGCGCCTGCACCGCCATCTGCACCTGTTCTGCCTGCTGCGCCCCAACAGCCATCTGCGTCGGAAACACCCTTAAAGCCTGCAGCCGGGGAAAAACCCCGCACAATGCCGGCCATTGCCGGGCCTCGCGTCATGCCTCTGACTGTTGATCCGGCCCCTCAAACAAAGGCCGCAGATGAGCAGATTCGCATAATAATATCCGATTCAAAGGAGCAGCAGGCCCAAAAACCAGTGCAGATTGAGCCTGCGACCCAGGCAGCCCGGCAGGAGGCCCCGCCCCCTGACCGGCCCGCTGTTCAGGCAAGGCCCATTGTAATTGTGGAGCAGCCCGGCAGGGACGAAAAAAAATCTGCGCCAGCACCAGTCGTCCCTGTGCCAGCGCCAGCGCCCGTGGTGAGCACACAGGCCCCGCCTGCCCTAACTGACGCGCCCCTGCCCAGGCAGGATGCCCCATTGCCGGGCATTAAAGCGGATTCTCAAGTTGAACCGGAAAAATTAGGGCCGGAAAACACCCCTGAAAAAAGACCCCTGCCTCGCCCTGCCCCCAGACCGGCCCTTGAAGAGAGTGCGCCCAAGCAGGAGCCGGGAAGGCTTGCAGCCATTCTTGCAGCAATAATGGAGCCTGCGCCACAGGCAATCGCACCGGAAAAACCGGCCCCCCCTGCCCTGCCCGCTCCCCGGCCCTTGCCGCTTCCTGCTGCCCAGACAGATATTGCAGAAGTGTCGGAACCAATAAAAGAGGAGCCTCTGCCGGAAAAAGCCATCCTGCTTGAGCCTGCGCCTGCGCCAAAGCCTGTGCCGCCGGACATAAAGGGAATCGGCCCGGCTCTCAAAGCCCTGGAAATAGAGCTTCTTGATTCAGGAACCTACTTCTTTCCGCAGGAGGACGGCCCGGATCTGGCCCTGGATTTATCCTTATACCCTGCGGCCCTGCTTCCCGGCAACGGTCGGGCCCTGCTTTATTCCGCTAAAAGCCCTGTAGATAAAAAGGATCTGGCAGTCATCGGGCAGTTCTGGAAGCAGCTTGCCCTGGTGGAAATTTCAACCGCGGCAAAGCCCGTTGCCGTTCTTGGCGCGGTGCTTGACAGCGCGGGCATTGCCTGGGCAAAGGAAAAAAGAGCCTTTTCCACCAATTTTGCCACCATAAGCGTGGAGGCAGACCTCTTTGTGCAGCCCCAGGGCAGGCCGGTTCTGGCAGTCTCCTGGCTGGAAAAGGCCTCCCAGGCAACAGACCCGGCAATGCTTGACTTTCTTGGCCGCCACAACATCAGCATTCTTGAAATTGTTGATGAAAAATCCGTAAGGCTGCCCGCCGCCGCCCCTTCGGGCGTTCCTGCACCCGTGCTTGCAGAGGCCCCGGCCTGCCAGGATCTGACGGCAATGCTCTTTGCCTTTGCAAAAACGCCCTATGCCAGCAATGTGCCCATATCCTTTCCTTATGCAGGCTTTGAAGTCAAAGTGCTTACAAACATGGCAAAATTGCCCGATGGGCAGGAAATAATCGTGGATTTTGGCAATATACAAGGCCAGGCAAAGGAGCACCTTCAGGCAATAGGCCTTACCGTGCTTACCCTGCCAGCCAGCGCCCCCAGTGCAACCCTTGCGCAGACAATTTTTGCAGCCACGGGCGCAGCAACAAGCGAGCCGCCAGCCTTTGCAGCAGCAGAAAGGGACAGGCCCGCCCCAACAAGCCTTACCCTGCCCGGCCTTGTGGCCCGATGGCCGCAAAGGCCGCCTGCGCTGATCACCCCGGCCCCTCTGGACCCCGGCCTGGGCAGGTTCCTGCATAATATGGGGTGGCAGGTTATGGTGATATCCCAACCTGTGTGTCAGTAAGGCGTTCCCAGCAAGGCGGAAGAGTTTTAAGATTTGGGGTTGTGTCTTAATATTTTATTAACAATGGTGAAGATCTTTTCAAATTCAGAGAAATCAATTTCACCGAGACTTGGATCGTTTTGATAAACTCTTTTGGCGAAAGTTGACTTTGGAGAGGCAATTGAAACCATTTTGTTTGATGAATTTTTAATAACCTTATCATCAATTATCTTTTTATGGGTAGTAATTTTAGATAGATATCTTATTTTAGGATCCTTTTTGTGTGTCCCGTCCTCGTTGAATTCGTTACTAAAAAATAGCCGCCTACCATTCTCATCTTTCGATTTGATACATTTTTCTGGATAATAAAATTCAATTGAAACCGGCTTATTTTTATAACCATTTGGATATGGAATAACGAATGAGTAGACATTGCTCCCCCAATAAATAAATTTATCATTGTTGTTATTATGTCTATTATTAATTTCAGCATCATCACAATCAAAAATACAAATAACTTTT
>JAGVAW010000256.1 GCA_020060085.1 Desulfobacterales bacterium | reverse complement strand
TCCGCATTTATGCGGGCAACCATTGCCTGCTCGGAAAAGCCCGAATCCAGGCCGAAAACCATTTCCCGCAGGAGAAAGTACCTGAATGCGTCCACGCCGTAGCGCTCTGCAAGGGCAAGGGGGTCAACCACATTGCCTAAACTCTTGGACATTTTGGTTTTGTCCACATTCCAGTAGCCGTGAACATTGAGATGCTGATAGGGCGTTATCCCCGCGGCCTTTTGCATGATGGGCCAGTAAATGCCGTGGGGTTTTAGAATATCCTTGGCAACAATGTGCTGCACAACTGGCCAGAACTTTTTGTATTCCGCGCCGTCCGGGTAGCCCAAAGCAGAGACATAGTTTAGCAGTGCGTCAAACCACACATAGGTTACGAAGTTTTCGTCAAAGGGCAGGGTGATTCCCCATTTGAGCCGGGACTTGGGCCTGGATATGCACAAGTCCTCAAGCGGCTCGCGCAGAAAGGACAGAACTTCGTTGGCGTAGCGTTTGGGGCGTATGAAATCCGGGTTGGCCTTTATGTGGTCAATGAGCCAGTCCTGATATTTGCTCATGCGGAAAAAATAGTTGGATTCGGAAACAACCTCCGGTTTTGTGCCGTGATCCGGGCACAGGCCGTCAACAAGCTCCCTTTCAAGGACAAAGCGCTCGCAGCCCAGGCAGTAATGGCCCGTGTAGCTGGCAAAGTAGATGTCCCCGGCCTCGTATATTTTGGCAAGAATCTGTTTCACCACCTTGATGTGGTCTTCCTGGGTGGTGCGGATAAAGCGGTTTGGCTCAATGGAGAGCTTTGGCCACAGATCCCTGAAGAGGCCGGATATGTAATCAACATAGGCTGTTGGCTCCATGTTGTTCTTGCGGGCTGCCTCCACCACCTTGTCGCCGTGCTCATCGGTGCCGGTCAAAAAGAAGGTTTCCTTGCCGGCAGCCCTGGCGGCCCTGGCAGCAACATCCACAAGGATTGTGGTGTAGGCGTGGCCCAGATGGGGCTTTGCATTCACATAGTAGATGGGTGTTGTGCAGTAAAAAGCTTGGGACATGGCAAAAATGCTCCTGCCTGCGTAAAGCAAAATCGTTTATGCAAAAATAAACCGGAACTCACCGGCATTACAGAGGCCTGTTGTTGTTTGCATTATTTGGCTGGCCTGCCTGGTTGCCGCGCTTTTTTGGGGATTTGCGGCTCCATTTGCCCTGTTTTTTGGCTGGCTGGGGCTTTGGGCCGGAGTTTTCCCTGCTGTTTGGCCCGGCTGGATCCTCATCCTCAAGTGCGGCCAATTCTTCAATAGCAGCCGGGTCCATGTCAACATCATCGGGCAGCAAGGGGCTTTCATCTTCCTTTTGGGCCTGGTCCTGCAAGGGGGCGTCCTGGGCCTGATCTGAGCCGGGCGGAGCAGGCTTCACCTCGTCTATCAAAAACTCTGCCTCGCCTCCGGAGACAAGGCGCACAAAAACCTTTCCCTTTAAAACATTGTGGCGGACCACCTTGCCCTTGCCAGATGGTGTGAGCACGGTTTTGCCCTGCTTGGGAAAGTTTGCCCGCAATTTTTCGTAGGTATCGTTTTCATAGGTCAGGCAGCACATGAGCCGCCCGCACTGGCCGGAAATCTTGGTGGGGTTGAGGGAGAGGTTCTGCACCTTTGCCATTTTAACGGAAACAGGCACAAAATTGGTCAAAAAGGTGGAGCAGCAGGTTTCCCTGCCGCAGCGGCCAAGCCCCCCGCACATCCGGGCCTGATGGCGCACGCCTATCTGCCTCAACTCTATGCGAACCCGGTAATGGCGCACCAGAATCTTTACAAGCTCGCGAAAATCAACCCTGCCTTCTGCTGTGAAGAAAAAGGTGAGCTTGTTGGAATCAAAGGTGGATTCCACGGAAAACAGGCTCATGGGCAGCTTCAGCTCCGCTATCTGGGCCTCGCAGAATTCCTGGGCCTCCTTTTCCTTTTCGCGTATTGCGTCAACCTGGGCAAAATCCTCCTCTGTGGCAATGCGAAAGACCTTTTTCAGGGCCTTTGGGGGGGGCTGCTCGCCAAGCTCGCGCGGGGGGATGCTCACCGTGGCAAAACCAAGCCCCTGCTCGGTTTCCACTATCACCTTGTCTCCGGTATTGAGCACAAAGGCGCCTGCATCAAAATCGTATGACTTACCCGATGGCTTGAAACGGACGCCCACCACTTTTCCCATGTTTCCTCTGTAATGAAAGCAGCATGACCTCAAGGGCCAGCCGCAAATTGATGTTGACTGAAAGATCGTGCTCCATTGCCTCTGTTTCCTCCAGAAGCTCCAGCAAATGACCGGCGCTCCAGCCTGGGTCAGGGGTGAACTCCGGCAGGGGGCTTGCTGCAAGCCTGTGTTTGAGCAAATCTGCAAGCCACAGGCGAATCCAGGCAAGGTCTTCAACAAACCTTTTTTTGTTTGCAGAAAGGACCTGGGCCAGCATAAGGGCGTGGGCCGGACTCTGGTCGCCGATTTTGGCCAGTGCCTCCACAAGCCATTGCCAGCGGGCTGCTGCATTGCGCCTTGCAAGCTGCCGGGCCTGCATAAGCCCCCCCTGGGAAAGGCGGGCATAAAGGCGCGCCTCGTGGGGTTTTATTTCTGTTTCCTGTTCCAGAAATGCTGCGGCAGTCTCCTGCTCAACAGGCACAAACCTCACTTCCTGGCACCTGGAAACAATTGTGGGCAAAAGCATTGCCCTGTCCGGGGCAATGAGCACAAAGCTTGTGCCTGCGGGCGGCTCTTCCAGGCTTTTCAGCAGGGCGTTGGCTGATTCCTTATTCATGCTCTCTGCATCATGGAAAATCACCACCCGGCTTTTCCCTTCAAAGGGCTTGAAGGCCAGCGAGTCAATAAGGTCGCGCACCTGACCTATGCGGGTTAAGACCCCTTCCTTGCGGATGTGCAATATTGCCGGATGGTTGCCCGAAAGAATTTTTTTGCAGCTCCTGCATATTCCGCAGGGGCCGTTGGGGCCTAGCATCTGCTGATAATCGGAATCCGGCTCCCGGTTGCCGGAGCAGTTTTGCGCCATTGCAAAAAACAGGGCTGCATCGGCCCGGCCAAGGCCAGCCTGGCCGGTGAAAAGGAGCGCATTGGGTATGTTGCGCGTATTGAGGATACCCGCAAGGATGACAAGCGCCCGTTTTTGCAGGGCTAAATGGTGCATGGGCCTGGTTGGGTCATTATGGGCGCAAAAGGATAACGGCAAAGGTTTCTTTTGGCCTTTTGGGCTTTGAAGGCAAAACAATCCACCCCTTTGCCTTTCGCCTGCAAAGTTCGGTGAAAGGCAAGCCTTGCAGCCCTGGCAGGTCAGGGCGCAAAAAAGCGCCGCAAACCAGCAGGCAGCCGGTTACAGGGGCCTGCGCTATTTTGTATCAACGCGCTCTTTCAACTCCTTACCGCACTTGAAAAAGGGCAGCTTTTTGGGCTTGATGACAACCGGCTCGCCGGTCTTGGGATTGCGGCCCGTGTAGCTCTTGTATTCCTTGACATAGAAGCTGCAAAGCCCGCGGATTTCAACGCGCTCGTTCTCTGCAAGGGCATCTGTCATGGAATCAAAGAAGATCTGCACCACCTTGGCGGCATCGTTTTTGGAGATGCCCGTAGCATTTTTAAGGGCGGAAACCAATTCCAGTTTGTTCATAAAAGCCTCCCCACCCGGTGCTCACCAGAGTGGTCAATAAGTTTGTTCAATGAACACCAAAGCTTGAAAATCAGCATACATTACAAAACATTAAAACACAACTTCATTATAAGTCAAGGAGTTGTGTTGATAGCAGAAGTAAACGGCCCGGTCAATACTCCTGTGCCTTCCTTAAAGGATTTATGCCGGGTATGGACAAGGCTCCAAGCCCCGGCGGCCATGATAACATCGCCCTTTTTTGCACAACCGGCTCCGGGTTTTTTGACAAAGACTGAAAAACAGCAAAGGCAAAAGGGATTGCAGAAATGGTTTGCATAGTCAGGGCCGGGCAGCTAAACTGAAAAACAAATAAAAAAAAGCGGATACATGGTATTGGCCGGGCCGGAGGGTTTTGCAGAACTCCAGGCTGGAATCTTCTGCCTCAGGCAAAAAAATAACCGATAAACGGGGGGAATTGGTTTGAGAACTCATTTTTCAAATACCTTGTCATGCGCGTCCGGGCCAAGGCGGACAATTCTTAAAGCCCTTGTCCTGACCCTGCTGCTTGTGCTGCCTGCAGCCTGTGAAAGCAGAATTTTCTTTGAGGCAAGGACATTCCCTGAAACCATCCGAAAAACCTCCAGCTTCATCAACAAAACAATGGCAGAAAAGAACATGGTAGGCTTGAGCATAGCCCTTGTTGACGGGGAAAACATTGTCTGGGCGCAGGGTTTTGGGTGGGCAGACAGGGAAAATGCTATTCCCGCAAGGGCGGATACGGCCTATATGCTTGGCTCCGGGTCCAAAACCCTTTCCACCGTTGCCCTGCTTCAACTTCTTGACCAGGGCCTTGTGAGCCTTGAAAGCCCGGCTTGGGACTATCTGCCGGAATTCCGGCTTGCGGAGCGCTTCCCGAACCAGATGCAGGGCATTACCGTGGAAAGGCTTTTGAACCACCACTCTGGAATTCCCGGAGACATTTACAACAGCGGATTTGTGGAGGAGGCATGGAACTATTGGGGCTGCAACCTTTATATTGACTGGCTTTTGGGCTATCTTGCAGACGAGTATCCAAGCTATCCTCCAGGTAAAATTTCTGTTTATTCCAACACGG
>JAGVAW010000299.1 GCA_020060085.1 Desulfobacterales bacterium | reverse complement strand
TTGACCGTGGTCATGCGGTTGTAAACCTTGCCGCCATCGCCCCACTTGTAGGAGGCCGGCACCCAGTCCAGATCCGGACCGGAGACCCACATACCGCAGCAGCCGGAATGGGAGCCCAAGAGGTACGGCTCGGTGGGCATAACTTCGGAATTCTTCTTCTCAGGCTCGGTGTCCGTGGCGCACCACAGGTTGGCCTGGCCGCAGGTCATGTCCAAAAAGTCTTCCCATGCTTCGGACTCAAGGTGCTTGAGTTCCTTCTTGTCCATGGTCTTGCCAAGCGTTGCCAGGGCGGTGACCGTGTCCATGATGATGGGGCCGCGACCAGCCTTCATCTCGAAGAGCATGAGGTGGTTACGCAGACAGGTGGGTGTGACTGCCGCCGTACCGTAGGGGGCAAACTTCTGAAGCTCTGCCTTGGCTGCATCGGAGGCTGCAAAGTTTTCGCCCAGGCCGTTCAAGGTCTTGGCCTTGAACAGAAGGAACCATGCGCCGACCGGGCCGTAACCGTCCTTGAAGCGGGCGGGGGTGAAACGGTTTTCCATCATGGAAAGCTCTGCGCCCACCTTCATGCACATTGTGTAGGTGGAGCCGGCGTTCCATACGGGGTACCAGGCGCGGCCCTTGCCCTCACCAACCGAACGGGGCTGGTAGATGTTGACTGCGCCGCCGCAGGCCACCATCATGGTGTTGCACTTGATGATGTAAACTTTGTTCTCGCGCACGGAAAAGCCCACTGCGCCAGCAATGCGGTTGTCTTCCTTGGCATCAAGCAGAAGCTCGACAATGAAGACGCGCTCAAGGATGTTTTCCTCGCCCAGGGCAAGCTTGGCAGCTTCTGCGACCACGCGCTTGTAGGACTCGCCGTTGATCATTATCTGCCATTTGCCGGTGCGGACGGGCTTGGCACCCTTCTTCAGGGAACCCATTGCAAGGCCCTTCTTGCCGTCCAGGTTCTTGCCGGCTTCGTCTTTCTTCCAGATTGGCAGGCCCCATTCTTCGAACAGGTGCACGGAATCATCAACATGCACGCCAAGGTCGAAAATGAGGTCTTCGCGAACCAGGCCCATAAGGTCGTTGCGGACCATGCGGACATAGTCATCGGGGCTGTTTTCGCCGATGTAGGTGTTGATTGCGGAAAGGCCCTGAGCCACTGCGCCGGAGCGCTCCATGGCGGCCTTGTCCACGAGAAGGACCTTCTTGTCGGTCCACTTCTTGATCTCAAAGGCAGTACCGCAAGCAGCCATGCCGCCGCCCACGATGAGGATGTCAACTTCCATTTCCTCTACTGCGGGATTGGAAACGGCCTTGAGTTCGCCCGTCGGTTTATTCGGAAGTGCCATATTTATTCCTCCTGAAACAAGAGATTTGTGTTTTCAAATTCAACAAAATTTTAACCCTTATCCCGGCCAAATTTAAGGCCGGAGCGCCTTATTTGGCGATCTCCTTGGGGGCGGGGTATTTCAATCCGTCAACCTCTTCGGTGGAGAGCAGGTTGCTGTCCAGATCCTTGCCTTTGAGGTCTTTGTAGGCGTTGGCAGTTCCTTCAGCGGTGGTCCGGATGGGGAACTTGAAGCGCTTGATGGTGCCGTTGCGGAACTTGCAGGTCCACATGACATCTTCGGTACCCATCATGGGCATGATGGAGCTTCCCAGGGGCACGAAGTCGGAATAACCGCGCACTTCAATGGCCTGGGTGGGGCAAATCTTCACGCAGGAGAAGCACTCCCAGCACTGATCGGGTTCCTGGTTGTAGGCCTTCATGGCATTGGGGTCAAGAACCATGAGGTCATTGGGGCAAATGTACATACAGGCGGTCTTTTCGCCGCCCTTGCACCCGTCGCATTTCTCTGTGATGACGAAACTCGGCATAAACTTTCCTCCTAAATTGTTGTTACTTGCCAAAATTAACAAAGATACAGGATAATCCGGCAACCCGCCGCGTTCTTACGCGGCACGGCGGCTGCCCCCGTAAGCAAATTGCCTGTCCACCTCCCTTCTTAAAGTTTCCTTAAAATAAAGGATAAAAGAGTTTATAATAAAATCGTTTCCCAAAACCTGGCGCATAAAGCGCTCTGCATATTCTTATGGTTAAGCAACAGCCCTTAAAAAAACGGAACAGGGGCTGACCTTCAAAGCCTTTTTCTTCCCGGTTTATACCCCTCCCAACAAGGCTTTCAGGCGCGGCATATGCGCCATGTGCCCGTGTGGACGGGGCAGAGGATTCAACAAGACCCGTTTAAAACATCGCCTCATGTATTTGTCAAGGCTTTTTGAGGAAACATTCATTGTTCAAGCAAGGTCTTTTAAGGCCGCGAGGCCTTGCCTTTTCTGCAAAAGGCTTTTATTGCAGGTAGTCTGAGATTTTTCCCTCCAAAAAAGGATGGATTTGGGCCAAGCTTTATTGCTGAATGGGTCCTCTTTTTTTTACTCTTCAAAATCCGCAGGCGGTTCACCAATTGACTTGAAAAAGCCAGCCAGGTCGGATAAAAAACCATGCCACGGGCGCAGCCCAAAGACCTTTTGCGGGCAGATTGAAAAATACCGGGCGGCAAAGTTTTTTTAGGGAGAGTACGCCTACAGGGAGCATTATTTTTGGCATGGACAGCTTTGTTGTCATATTCATAAAGGGCTTTCTCACCGGGCTTCTTCTGTGTGCGCCCTTCGGGCCTGTGGGGGCAATGGCCCTAAAACACACAGTGAATCACGGCAAGGCCGCCGGAACCGCAGCGATCCTGGGCGGCACCGTGGTGGATCTCATCTACTGCTCCATCGCAGGGCTTGGCATAGCCATCGTCAGCCAGTTCATAGAGGATGAATTTGTATGGATACAGGCCCTTGCGGGGCTTGTAATCATAGGCTACGGGCTTAAAATCTTTTCAGGCAACATAGCGGATATGCATACGCCCAAATTGGGGGACGCCTACATCGAGCCGACAGGTCCAAGCCTGCGGGATGCCTTCTGGTCAGCCTTCCTTGTCATGGCGGTCAACCCCATGCCCATCCTCATTTTCACGGTCATGTTTTCCGCCCTGGGAGTTCACGGCTGGAAGGGGGATTATGCAGCCACCTTTGTTCTGGTGGCCGGGGTGGGGCTTGGCTCCTTTGCCTGGGCACCCCTGCTGGTAACAGCCATCGGCTTTTTCGGCGAAGACTTCAGCCCCGAAAGGCGGCGAAGCGTGAGCAGGTTTTCAGGGCTTTTGCTGGCAGTATTAGGTCTCCTGCTCGGTCTCTCCTCCCTTTTTAAATAGGGCGGCCCCAGAAAACCGTGGGCTGTGTTGCACTTCGCATAGGAATTTCGGTCACATACTATGAGTATGCTCCCTCATTCCTCGCTCGTGCGCCTTGCATACGCACCACATGAAACCGTTCTGCCCATTTGTGATTGAAAGATAATATATCAGTAAAATAAGTAGTTTGGATAGTTCTTGTGCAGCGCGCAAGGTTCATCCAACGATTTGGCTAAAACGGTTTGCTTGCCCCAAAAAGCCGGCGGGTTCAGTTTTGCTGATATGGTTTTGTTAAGATAGATTTTTGTAGTCATACCTGCAAAATCACTGCAACTGCTTAGTAACTGTCCTCTGCCCGGACAAAAGCCGTTGGCAGGCAATTATTATAATTTCATAAAGTATTTGCATTTAAACCTGTACTGCTCCAAAATCTTTTGGGTATTTTCTTTACCACAGACTTATTTTCAATCGGCTGCCCCATTCGAATCCTTTTTTTATAACAATCTTCAAAAAATCAGCATTAATTCCTGGTTTGTTATTGCGGGAAATAAAGCAATGGCGGGCTTTGACATCATTAATTGTGTACCTAACATGACAATAGATGATAAAGAGTTGCATTTTAATTTTGAATGTGTGAAGATAACTATGAAAAACGATGGCCTCTTCAAACGGGGTTTCATCAAATGGCCGGGGGGGGTGGAAAAAACCTGAAGCAATGGAAGCATACTCCAGAAATTTAGAGGTTGAAAAATGAATCCTGTCATCGGCACTTATGTCAGGCGGAAGAGGCTTGCGCTCCTGGAAAAGGATCGCCGCTTTTCTCTGCGCCAGGTTGCCATGCGCATCGGCATTGAACCATCCTACTTGAGCAAGGTCGAGAGAAACGAGAAGGCCCCCCTTTCCGAACCTAAAATTCTTGCCCTTGCAGACGAACTCGGTGAAGACAGGGATGTTCTCATGGCCCTTTCCGGCAAGGTGAGAAGCGATTTGCAGGAAATCATTATTAAAAGGCCCCAGCTTTTTGCCCAGCTTTTAAGTTCGCTGGAAAGCGCACCGGACAAGGCTGTCCTCAAGCTCATCAAAAGCGTGAGAGACGGCAAGTGGTAATTTGAAATGGTTTTTCTGGAGGATGGCAAGCTTGTTTTCTTCTTTCCGTCCGTGCATCCCCAGGCCCGGCTGGAAGCCTCCTTTGTCCGGGCCATCAAGGTTCCTCAAGATGGACGGGCCTATGCCCAGCCAGTCCAGAAAGATTGCCTGCCCATAGCTCTTGTGGATGACCATGCACAGCGCCTGCCACCTGCCTGGATTGAGCATGGCGGTGTAATGCTTCCGGTGGAACGCTCCGATGCCCTCTACATCTGCCTGGAAAGCGTTCCCATCTTTGATACAGGCGTTGCCTACCCCTTTGCCGTAAAGGCAGGGGCCGGGAAAATAAGCGCCTTTTCGGGTGAGCCGTGGGATGAAAGCAGGTTCGATAAACCGGATTACGCTGTTGTAACTGGCCGGTTCTGGATAGACGGTTTTTGCGGAGAGGACGGCAAGGTGAGTCAGTTTGTGGCCCAGCCTCTGGGAATGGGCCATACCCTTGAGGAAAAATCCCGGCCCGGTCCCTATTGGGGGGGAATACAGATTGCCGTTTACCCCATGAGGCCCCAAGCCTGGAAAGAGCTCGCCATGTTCTCGGCCCCCAGGCCCCACATAGTTGCAGAGCAACAAGCGCATTTCGGGCCTGATATGGGCCTGGCCCCAGGCGGCACAATAAGCCAGAATATTGCTCAGGACCCCTTTGGCTCCCAGGCCTGGGATTGCCTCACCAAGGCCCGCTGCTTTGTCCACCTGGCAGACGCTGCCCAATGGGAAAGGCTTATCGGCGCAACCCCCTGCTGAAAAACCGGAAGACCCTTTTTAAAATCCAACTACCAAGCCCGGTTTGCCCTGGAGCCGTCCTATACACAGGTGGTTGAAAGGGAAAAAAAGACCTGTATCCCTTGAGCGCCCTTCATGGATTCCGGCAAAACAGCGTCGTAACATTACGACTGCTGCAGTGGGCCGGAATGACGGATTCTGGTGGAGTGGGTGCGGGGAGGAACTTTTTTTCTTAAAGAAAGTTCCTCCCCACGAAAAAGAGGTTTTACAATTGGCTTTTTATTAAACTCAAAAAATCCTATCAGGATGTAGATGTAGCCTTTACGAAGCGCAGGCGCAGGTCGTAGAGGATGTTCTTGAGCAGGTGCTCCTCGTCCTGGTTGAGGTTGCCCCTGGATTTTTCTTCCAGCATTCCCAGAATGTCTATGGTCTGCTTTGCCACGGGCAGATTTATCAGCTTTGCACCGGATTCCGGGTCCTCGATCTCTCCAAGATAAACAAGCACAGAGCTTGAAAGGGAGATGACAAAGGTGGCGAAATTCACCTTGGGCAGGGGCTGGCCGTGCGCCCTGCCGTCCTCTGCCTTTGCCGAGGCCTTGTTCCAGCCCGGAGGCGTCTGTCCGGGGGCAGGCTCCTTTTCGCTGCGGTCAGCAGCAGGCTCTTTGGCAGACTGGGGCTTTTGGGCTTCCTGCTCCTGGCCCGGCTTTTCCTTTTTAGGGGCATTATCGGCATTTTCTGCTTCGTCAAAGCGCGCACGCCGGTCAACAATGGTAAATCCCTTGTCCTGATCAGAAGCTTTTTCTGACATAGCGTTCTCCTTTGTGTCTGCGCCTTGAAAAGCAGGAATCTTTTTAAAGCTCCACAGCCTTTAGATTGCGGACCATTGAAAGCCCTTTGAGCTTTTCAAGCACTGCTTCGGGCGCAGGGTTGTCAGTGGTCATTATGATGAAGTTTCTGTCTCCGTCCTGCTCCTGGCCCACGGACATGCGGGCAATATTGATTTTGGCATCCCCCAGCACGGTGGCGATTGCGCCTATGGCTCCGGGCTTGTCCTCGT
Source organism: Desulfobacterales bacterium (assembly GCA_020060085.1). GTDB lineage: Bacteria > Desulfobacterota > Desulfobacteria > Desulfobacterales > Desulfatibacillaceae > JAGVAW01. Next base: position 1,232 of record JAGVAW010000299.1, on the reverse strand, counting down.
TGTGGATGAGCAGGATATGGCCCTGGGGGACCATTTCCATCCTGAAGCTGTCTATGGCGACAATTTTAGGCTCGGCCTTGCCCACAATGGTACCGGCAACCGTGTGCTTTGTGTTTGCGCCTGCTGCACATACCGTTATGAGATGCGAGTAAACCGGCGCATCACCAACGCGGCTTTCGCTAACCGTGATGCCCCGCTCCTTGGCAATAACATTGGCATTGACATAGTTCACATCGTCCTTGAGCACAGGCTCAAGAAAGCCCTTGAGAAGGGCTGTTGTAACGGGTGAAAGGTCCAGATCCTTGAAGTCTCCGGCATATTCCACGCTGATGGCGCTCACCGGCTCTGTGGCAAGCTGGGCCTGCAGACAGCCCATGCGCTCTCCCAATGTAAGCATGGGCTTTATCTTCTTCAAGACCTCTCCTGCAACGGAAGGTGCGTTGACAGCGTTGCGGATGGTGCCGTTCAAAAGGTAGTCGATTATCTGGTCTGCAACCGCCACGGCCACATTGGTCTGGGCTTCTGCTGTGGAGGCCCCCAGATGGGGTGTGCAGATGAGGTTGTCCAGCCCAAGCAGGGGGTTGTCGGCAGAGGGAGGCTCTGTTGCGAAAACATCCAGGGCCGCGCCTGCAAGCTTGCCGCTTTTAAGGGCCTCTGCAAGGTCGGCCTCGTTAACAATGCCGCCCCTGGCGCAGTTGATGAGCATGGCTCCTGTCTTCATCTTGGCAAAGGAGTCCTTGTTGAAAAGATCAGCCGTTTCCTTGGTTTTGGGAACATGGATGGTTATATAATCGGCTCTGGCAAGCAGCTCGTCAAAACTCACCGATTCAAAGTCCGCCTTTTCAACAACTTCCGGCGATATGAAAGGATCATGCACAATGACCTGCATACGAAGACCCTTGCCCCGGTCTGCAACTATTTTGCCTATGTTGCCAAAGCCCACAACACCGTAAACCTTGTTGAAGATTTCACGGCCTTCAAGCTTTTTCTTTTCCCAGGCTCCGGCCTTCATGGTACTGGTTCCCTGGGGAATTTTGCGGGAAAGGGCAAGCATCATGGCAATGGCGTGCTCTGCGGTTGTAACCGTATTGCCGCCAGGGGTGTTCATAACCACAACGCCGCGTTTTGTGGCTTCGGGAATATCGACATTGTCCAAGCCCGTACCTGCCCGGCCCACCACCTTGAGCCTTTTGGCAGCCGCAAGTATTTTTGCAGTAACCTTTGTGGCGCTT
>JAGVAW010000287.1 GCA_020060085.1 Desulfobacterales bacterium | reverse complement strand
CTTTGCCCTTGCCTTAAGCTGCTTTTTTTTGATCAGGTCTGCGTAAAATTTGGCGTAATCCTGGTCAATGCCGCTGACCACATGGGTTTTAAGCCATTCAATCAAATACAAAATCATGTCCTTGGCCAAATGCGGGTCGCCCTTTTCGTAGCGATCCACAAAGCCCTGAAAAACCCTTATAAATGCAGTGTGTGCATTGGTATGCTCGGACAGCCTGGGATAGCGCATGAGCGCCATCACATCCTGCTCGCTGGTAAAGTGAAAGGACAGATATTCACTTAATCCTGTCAGGGAGGCAAAGAGATCCTTATCCTTGTTCTCATACTGGGTGATAAGGCGGCTTACTATTTCAAACAGCTTTTTGTGCTGCTCGTCCAGTTCGGGAATTCCGACACTGTATTGCTCTTTCCAGATGAGTTTTTTGGCTTGAGGCATGGCAATTCCTGATTCAGCAATGTGAAATTATTGGTGCCATAAATCTAAAAAAACAAACAAGCCTTCAATCAATAGCATAATTCTGTATAGCTTTCAAGGCTGTTGTCGATTTCTTGTAGGGGACGCTATTTAATGGCGGCAGCTTTTTTGGTTTGTTTTTATGCCAAAGCAGCTTGCGGTGTGCTATTTTAATGGATTATCACAGAAGCAGGGCAATAAAATTTACCAGGATAAATTTCTTATGGATGTGGAAGGCTTTATCCAAAAACTGGAAGAGGAGTTTGACGAGCTGGCCCCCGGCAGCCTTACCCCGGACACGGTTTACGCCCAACTGGAGGAATGGGACTCCATGCACGCCCTTATTCTTCTGGCTCTTGTGGATTTTGAATACGGCGTGTTCCTTGAGGTGGATGACATTCTTTCTGCTGTTACCATTGGAGAGCTTTTTGACCTGATTGCCAAAAAGGCGGGCCTGTAAAGGCCCGGCAGGATGCGCCCTTATGCAGAAGCCTTCCTACAGCGTGGTGATTCCTGTTTACAATGGCGCAAAAGGCCTTGCAGGTCTGTTTTTGGACATAAAAAGGGCTTTTGAAAAGATGGGCCGTACCTTTGAGGTCATTTTTGTGGATGACGGCTCGAAAGATGGCAGTTTCGGGCAGATGGCCGCCCTTGCCGAGCTTTTTCCGCAAATTGTGACAGCCCTAAAGCTTGAGGCCAACTGCGGCCAGCACGCTGCCACCCTTTGCGGCATGGCAAGGGCAAGGGGCGATTTCTGCATAACAATGGATGATGACGGCCAGTATCCTGCTTCCCAGATAATCTTGCTGACTGATGAGCAAAGGCGCACAGGTGCGGATGTGGTTTATGGCGTGAGCAAAAGCGGCCTGCCCCTGTGGCGGCGGATGGCCTCCTTTTTGTTTTACGCCCTGGCCCGTCTTGGGGGTTTTCCGGCCTCCTTTGGCTCGTCTTTCAGGCTGATTGAAGGGGGCATTGCAAAAAAAATATCTGCCAGGCGCAAGGGCTTTGTATTCATTGACGCCCGGCTGCGCTCCCAAACCAGCCGGGTGGTCAAAATTCCGGTCAAAAGGCTTGCACGGCAGCATGGGCGCTCCGGGTACGGCCTTTCCCGGCTTTTAGGCCTTGTGGTAAATATTGTTATGGTTCATACGGCCTGGCCCAGGGCCGGAATCCGGGTTTGCGGCATTGCAGCAGGCATTGCCATTTCTGCGCTTTTTGCCTTTTATATGCTCAATTACCTGGCAGGCGGGCAGATTGCCGTGGCCGGGAAGCTTTTTGCAGCCCTTATTGTGGCCCTGATGGGGATTTTTTATTTAAATCAACTTCTTGTAAATGCCTTGGAGCGCAGGATCGACAAACAAAACCGCCTGGCTGCGTGCCGGGTGGTGCGGAAACTGCCATGATTGTCAACAAATATGGCGTAAGCCTCCACCGCTTAAAGGAATGCCACCTGGAAACCCTGCGCCTTGGCCGCAACTCCCTTGGCGTGCAAAGGGCCATGTTCTTTCAGGAGCACATAAGCCCTGCCATGCAAAGGGAGTGGTTTGCCCGCATTTTCAACCCCTCCAACTGCTATTTTGTGGTGGAGCACAGGGGCGAGATGATAGGCAGCATAAGCGGCAAGGACGGCGACTACGACAAGGGAGTGGCAGAGGTGGGGGCTTTTTTCTGGGATAAGCGCTTCGTCAAGACCCATATTCCCATGATTGCCTGCCTTGTGGGCCTTGAGGTGCTTTTCTGCCTGCTGAACTTTAGGGCCGCCCTTCTGCGCTCAAGGCCGGAGAATTCCTCGGCCCTGCAATTTGTCCGCCACCTGGGCTGCTCCCTTGAGGAGCAGGACAACAAGGCAGGCATGATACTCTATCGCCTGGACAGGGAAGCATTTTTGGAGAAGGCTACGCCCCTGCGCCGGCGCATGGGCAGGGTATTCAAGGATTTGGCCCCCTTAGGCTGGGAGAGCGTTGACTTTTCCAAGGTGACGGCCCTTGAGCGGAAGGCGCTATACACGGGCCTGCCCCAGCCCCTCCAGGCCGCCATTGACGCCAGGTTTGCAGCCCTTGCAGAATCGGCCCCACATGGAAAAACCCATGCAGCGTGAATCTGCCCCCCTTTTTGCGGCTGCGCTTTGTGCAGCCATCTGTGCAGCAGCCTGGTTTTTTGTTCAGGCAGGAACCGGGATCAATCTGGCGGATGAGGGCTATCTCTGGTACGGGGTTTTGCGCACAGTTGCCGGAGAAATGCCCCTGCGGGACTTCCAGGCCTACGAGCCGGGCCGCTACTATATTCTGGCGGGATTAAGCGCCTTTTTCGGTCAGGGGCTTTTGGGCCTTCGGGCAGGCCTGGCCTTTTTTGCCTTTGTCGGAGTTTTTTTTGCCCTGCTTGCCTTTGCCCGCACAAGGCCGCCTTTTTTTGCATTTGTGCTTTTTGGCCTTGTTTGCGCAGCATGGATATACCCGCGCCACAAGGCTGTTGACTGGGCCGTGGCCGCCGCAGCCGTTTATTTTGCCGCCCGGCTTATGGAAAGGCCGGGTGTAAGGGCAAGCCTTGTTGCCGGGGTTTTTACGGGCATTGCAGGGCTTATGGGGGCAAATCACCTTCTCTATGGTTTTATTGCCTTTCCCCTTGCGCTTGTCCTTTTGCGTGCAAAGGGCCTGACCCAACAGCTTTTAAGGCCCCTTGTGTGGTGGTTTGCAGGGGTTATACTGGGTTACGGGCCGGGGCTTTTTGCCTTTGCCTTTGTGCCTGGGGCTTTTGACAGCGTGGCGGACGCTGTTGCCGGGCTTTTTCGCCAGGGGGGGACCAACCTTTCCCTGCCCGTGCCCTGGTTCTGGAGACCCCAAATTTACGGGGGGGATTTTATTGCAAATGCAGTTGCCGCAACGACCGGGCTTGTCTTTTTGCTTATGCCCCTTTTCTACGGGGCAATTCTTTTAAAAATCGTGATTTCCAAAAAGGATTTCCTTTTATCCAACCCCCTGCTTGCCGCCTGCGCCTGCGTGGGCATTGCCTACCTGCACCATGCCTTTGCGCGGGCCGATATTGAGCACCTTGCCCAGGCCATTGCACCTTTTCTAATTGGGATGGCAGCAGCCCCGGCAGCGTTTAATTGGGCCTGTTTGGGCCGAAAAGCCCTTTGGGGAGCATGGGCTTTTCTTGCCATTGCCACAATGCTTGCCATTGTTTTGGCACATCCAACAGCCCTGCGCCTGCGGGCAGAAATTCCCTGGCAGCAGGTGGAGATTGCCGGAGAAAGCCTTGTGCTTGCCCCGGATGATGCAGCCCTTGTAAGAGCAGCCAAACAGATGGCGCTTCTGCGCCAAAGCAAAGACGAGGCCCTTTTGTTCGCCCCCTTCTGGCCGGGCCTCTATGCTGTGGCTGGCGTGGCTTCGCCTCTTTATACAACTTATTTTCTTTTTCCCCCAGGAGAGCGTGCTGAAAAGGAAATGATAAGTACCCTGAAGGAAAAAAACCTTTCCCTTGCCCTTGTGGGCCTTACGGCCCTGGATGGAAGAGAGGATCGCAGCTTTATGGCCACCCATCCCATTCTATGGAAGTACCTTGACGAAAACTTCATGCGGATTGAACTGGCGGATCTGCCCCAGGGGGCGCAAATGTTACAAGGAATTCCAGACCATTAGGCAGGCTTCAAACTTAAACGGAAAGATTGGTTAATGAGAGAAAAATCTCATCTTCGCTTTGCAGACAAGGCTTTTGAAAGCAGCCTCAAATGGGGACAGGGCACCCTTGCAGAGGCCCTTGGGTCGGAAAAGGCCCTGCTGGTTCAGGATTGCATGAGGGAAAAATGGGCGAAAATACGCCACACCTATCCGCGCCTTGTGACTCCCTATTCAAGAATCCTCATGCTTGGCGCGGTGTTTGCCCTGCCCCTTTACCTGGCCCTGGGCCGGGAAATGGAAGAGGACAAAGCCCTTGCAATATGCCAGGCCCATGTGGAAGCCTGTGCAGAGGCCTTTGCTGCGGAAAAAATTCCAAAGATTTTCTTTTTTGCCTTCAAAATCCCCCTGCTCCATGTGGCTGCAACAAGGCTCAACCTTTTGGCGGAAAGGCTTGGAAATGACCCAAGTGGCTGGTTCTACAAGATAATGCCCAAAAGGCATAGAATGCTCATCGGCTACGATGTAACCCGCTGCGGCCTACACAAATATTTTTCGGAAATGGGCGTGCCGGAGCTTACCGCAGGGGCCATCTGCCCCTACGATGAAACCATGACACGAAAGCACTTCCCCCCAGGCACCCGCCTTGTGCGCACCACTTTTCTTTCACAAAACCAGTCTTGCTGCGACTTCCGCTATTATAAGAAATAGGGCCGCCCAATAAAAGAGGGCGGCCCCAGGAAGCCGTGGGCTGCGTTACGCTCGTTTGGCAAGGTCTCGATGTACAAAGAGTACACCTTCGCCCTTGCCAAACTCGCAAGCCTTGCCCACGGCCCCCTGAAACCGCCCTGTACGCTTGTGGCTGAAGGATAAAGATGGCCATCTACCTGAGTACTGTGCGATAACGGCAATTCTGTTGAGGCGCACAGTGGGCACAAAGGCTCACAAGTGAGCTTTTGTGCCCCATTTGTTAAGTAAAGCAAAATCAAATAAATAGACAATTTTGCCCCAAACTGCGAAGTACATAGCCACACTTTGTGTATTGCGTCAAAAATGCAGGGTGGCAAGACAAATAAATGTCGGGCCATGCAGGGCAGGGCGCTTGTAATTTTTTTTGACGCAATGCGTCTTGTGGCACGAAGATTGCTGGTAACCAATGGTGAGTAACCGCTGGTTAGTAACCATTGGTTACCCATGAAAATGCTTAACATACAGGCATTGCAGGCAATAGAATAATTGGCATGACGGGAAGGCCAATGGGGGGTTTTCCCGTGGGGAGGGAGGAATTGCCGGTGAGGCGGTGAATATGCCCGCTTCACCGGCAATTCCACCGCAAAAATCAGGCTCCGGGGCAAAACTCTCCGGCCCTATTGGCAAAAAAATTTTCAACCAATCCGCAAAACGGGCAACAAAACGATTTGCAAAGGAGGCTTCTTAAAATGAAACTTTGGTCACGAGGGCTGGGCAGCACGGAGATAAGCATGGACTTTCGGGAATACGAAGTGATGAAGGACCCGGAATCCGACAAGATCTTCATCATCGGAACCATGAAGGACCCTGTGAACTGGGAATTTAAAATCACCATGGAACCCGAAGACATCCCCGGCTTCATGAAGCTTCTTTTTAATCTTTCCGTGCTTCGCATGGGAGTGAACAATGCCCACAAGTTTTTAGGCTACCTTAAAAACCGCGCCCAGTTTTCCAACGGCAACGGCGAGTTGGAAAAGAAGGTCAACAGCGCCTACGACACAATGATGCGCCGCTCCAAGAACCAGCGCGACCGCCAGCGCCATTCGCAGGCAGCTTAAGCGGGGATTTGCCTGCCGGGGAAAATGACCGATAAAAGGCCCGCCATTTATTAAACGCGGTGGTCTTTTTCAATGTTTCTGGCAGGCTGTTTTTGGCGCTTTAAAAAAAATGTGGCCCTTTAAGGGCCAATTCCCATCCTTATTCGTATCAGCACAAATTGGCCAGCCGCCCCAAAAGGGTAGGCATTTCAACAGGTTAAGGCCCTGGGCATCTTCCTGTGCCCAACAGCCCGGCCTGGCAGGACAAAACTTTTTTATGCGCTTTTTGGCAAAAACGGAGGAGGAAACTTCATGCCCGACTATGATGTCATTGTGGTGGGTGGCGGAATCAACGGACTGACCGCTGCCACATATCTGGGCAAGGCAGGCCTCAAGGTCCTTGTTGTAGAGGCCAGAGGCGAATGCGGCGCTCATTGCGACACCACCGAACCCGGATTGCCGGGTTTTGCACACAATCTTCATGCCACCTGGCTCATCACGGCCATGAGTCCGGCCATGAGCGATCTGGATCTGCCGCGCTTCGGCCTGGAAATGCTGGCAACAGAGGTGGCCTACGGCAAGACCTTTGCAGACGGCAAAAACGCCCTCATCCACCAGGACCCCACCCGGACCATGGAAAGCTGGGGAAGGCATTCTGCCAGAGACCTTGCCATGATGGAGGCCGGGGCCGCCTACCTGCTGCCCAAGGTGGAGGAGATGGTCGCCTGCCTGCACCAGTATCTTTATGAGGCCCCCAATTGGAAGAACGAACTGGCCATGAGCAAGTTTGCAGAGGGCTTCTTCAAGGAAATGGGCCTGGGGCTTACATTTGCGGACCTGCGGAACATGAACGGCTTTCAGATAATGGACCGCATCTTTGAATCCGAGCACTTAAAGACCCTTATCGAATCCCTTTCATGGATTTCGGGCCTGCCGCCCATCCACCGCACCATCGGCTCCTTTGGCTGCGCCTTTCTTTCCATGCTTGTGGGGCCGTTTATTCCTGTGCATTACTCCCACGGCGGCTCCCATGCCGTGACCCATGCTCTGGTGAAGGCTGCAACCCATCACGGGGTAAAAATCCTGCCTGTCTGCCCCATCAAGGAAATTCTTGTGGAAAACGGCCAGGCAACGGGCGTTGTGCTTTCCGAGCACTCGGTTTTCCCCAACGAAAAAATCACCGCAAAGGCTGTAATCTCAAACCTCACGGTCAAGCCCACCTTCCTGGACTTCATCGGCGCGGCAACAATCGGCGAGGAAATGGCAAACCGCATTGACCGCTTTTCGTACAGCGAGCAGAACCTCTTTGGAGTTTACTACGCCCTTTCCGGCCAGCCGCGCTTTGCCTCCGAGGCCTTTGACCCGGCAATAGCCCGCTGCGCAATGGGCTACTTTGGCGGCAAGGACTCCAAGGAGCTTATGGACTACAACGCAAGCCTTGTTTCAGGACGCATAAATGACGAGGTGATTGCCAACTGGTTCATCCCAACCCTGGCAGACCCCTCCCAGGCACCGCCTGGCTGCCACACCTCCTTTGTGTGGTTCGATGTTCCGCCCGCGCCAGTTTCCTGG
>JAGVAW010000048.1 GCA_020060085.1 Desulfobacterales bacterium | reverse complement strand
ACGGGCTTCCCTTAATTGCATAGAAATTGGCCACCATCTCAAATTCATGCAGGATACTTACGGCTTTTCATATGCCGACCTTATGGTTAAAGGCTATGGAAGCAGAGCTAGTATAAGCAATAAGGTAAGGCTACTAGATTTAAGCAAGGAGGTTCAGGATAAAATTATAGCTGGAAAACTTACGGAAACTCATGGTCTTAATTTGGCTAAGCTCCCTTCTCATGATGAACAGTCCAGAATGGCCCAGAGATTTTGTGAAAAAGACATCAGTGCAAACAGGAGTAAATTCCATGTGAATAATTATTTGGAAAAGCTGAAGGCAAGCAGCAAGCCCGGGACCGCCATACCTGCGTCAACGGGCGAGCTACCTAATGTTTATTTCAAGGATTCTAGTGACATGGGGGAAATCACTGACGAAGGGGTTCACCTGATAGTTACCAGCCCGCCCTATCATGTGGGCATGGAATTTGAGCAAAATATCACTTTTGCCGATCACATGGAAAACATCAAGGCGGTACTTGCTGAATGCGCCAGGGTCCTTGTCCCCGGAGGCATAATGGCCTTGAATGTTGCCGATATCCACAACTTTAAACAAAATATAGGACAAACACCTCAAAAGGCATGGAAACTGATGGGACACTTATATCAGGAGGAATTGCAAAATCATAATATCCTTTTAGAAGACATGATTATGTGGAAAAAAAATACCCCCTGGCGGTCTGCGCCCCGGCAGGCATATGATGAAAATCTAGTGCATACTCAATACCTATTCCACAATAATTTCGAGCCTATTTACATATTCAAGAAGACTGGCAGCAGAACGACTCCTGGTGAACCAATAAATAGCCAATCCGCCTTGACAAAGCAGGAGTGGGTCAATTGGATAGCTTCTACCTGGGAGATCAGTAACACTCGCAAAGAATCAAAGCATCCTTGCGAGTGGCCGGATGAACTCCCCAGACGCCTGATCCGTATGTTTTCCTTTATTGGCGATACTGTCCTTGACCCCTGGCTTGGTAGCGGAACAACTGTAAAGGTGGCCGAGGAGTTGGGGCGGCAAGGTATCGGCTATGAGCGCTACGAGAAATATTTCAGCATGATCAAGGAAAGGCTTGGCAAGTCTACCAAAGCCCTTGATGAGAAAAAGGCGTTTGCCGAAAAACCCCTCTCCTCCCTTGATGATACTCATAGCCCCCTGACCCTGGAAGAGCTTGGAAAGGAATGCGAGAAAGGGATCGTAGAATTAGACGAGCCATCCCTTTCGGAAGACTGTTTATCCGCTGCCATGACTCACGGTAGTGATGCTGTAATTGCATATAAACCCACTATGACCCTGGACCAGACATCTGGGGAAGCAGTGGCATTAGCCTAAAACCTTGGTCCTGGGAGAGGCCGGGCCTCTCCCAGGCTGTAAACCAATAACTTCTGGAACAGAGGAGAGCAAATATGATTTTCCCTTTGACGTTAAAGGTTACAGGAGCCATTCAACCGGAAATTCAGGCCAATATCAAAAGGTTTGGGTGCCCATGCATCGGTAGCTATGCGCTTGAGCGCGAACCGGATAATCCTTCAGACCCAAATGCCATCAGAGTTGCCATAGCAAAATACCTGGTAGGGTATATTCCCGCTGATATTGCAAAGGAGCTTGCACCATTAATGGATGCTGGCAACCATTTCTTTGCGGAATTCATAAAGCTAAATATATCGCCTGGGCATGAAACTGTTGGGCTTACGATTAGCGTTGTCGAATCCAATAACCCGAAAGGATAAGGATAACACAGACCGCGAAAGACCCGGGTCGATGGATGGCCTGATATTCTTGACGCAGGCAGAGCTGGCAAAAAGGTGGCATGCCAGCCAAAGTTCTGTTAAGAATTGGCGGGATGAAGGGCTTGTGCCCTATTTTCAGCTTCCCGGGTCTTCGCGGGTTCTTTATCCATTAGAGCAGATAGAAATTATAGAGAAACAATTCACACGACAGACAAAGGAGGTGAAGCCGAAAAAACCGACTGAAATCAAAGGGAAATTGCCAGGGATATCCAAAACATCCAAGAAGGTGTGGAGGATATAATCATGGCAAAAAACCAAAAGCACAACCTGGTTAAGAGGGGAGAGGTCTGGTATTTCCAAAAAATGGTTCAAGGAAGATGGGTCAAGAAAGCCTTGTCCACATCTTTATCAGAAGCGAAAAAACAGCGCGATGCCATTCTTCTGGAAATTCAGGTTAACGGTGGATATGCCAAGCAGGAGCCTCGGGTCGAGGGCCATCTTTTTGGTGTAGTGGCCCGGCAGTGGGTCAAGATAAAAGAAACCAAAGTGAAGTCATCCACCCTTAAAGATTACAGGGGAGCGATGAACCATTATATCCTGCCAAAGTTCGGGAATGTGCCCATTGATCGGATCTCTTACATGGACATCGAGGTTTTTATCAGCCGCCTCAAGTGTACCAACAAGAGAAAGAGCAATATCCTGGTACCTGTCCGGGATTTGTTCAAGATGGCACACAGGGCAGGGTATATTGAAAAAAACCCCATGACCTTGGTGGAAAATCCACGCATTGAAAAGCCGGACATCTATCCTTTGTCCATGGACGAGGTTAATGATTTCATTGGGAATGTATTGCCCTACTACCGCAATTTCTTCATCGTCGCATTCTTCACGGGAATGCGTTTCGGTGAAATGTCGGGTCTCAAGTGGCAAAATGTGGACTTCAATCTGAATATAATAAAGGTGCGGGAAACCCGCGTCAGGGGTGAGGAAGGCGTTCCCAAAACCAAGAAGTCGGTCAGGGATGTGGACATCCTTCCTCCGGTTATGGAGGCGCTGCGGGATCAGCGCAGGAAAACAATGGGCAAATCCGAATATGTTTTTCTTAACAAGACGGGGTGCCCTTTGTTGCCCAACTCGGTAAACTTCCATATCTGGAAGCCCACTCTTGCAAAATGCGGACTGACACCTCGCTCGCTCTATCAGACAAGACACACTTTTGCCACTTTGATGCTGGATGCTGGTGAGCTTCCTGGCTGGGTTCAAAAAATGATGGGGCATGAGAGCCTTCAGATGATCCACGAAAAATATTATGCCCACATCAAGAACTACCGCCGGGATGACGGCAGTGCATTCATGGCCAATGTCTATGGGCCTTCCGTGGCAGATGAAACTCCTGAAGAGGAGACGATGCTGCGGAAAAATTTAACCCCAAATTAACCCCAAAGCAAAACCGGCAGAAAGGCCCCAAAGGCCAATCTGCCGGTTTTATTGGAAAAATCAACTTGAAATTTGGTGGAGGCGGCGGGAATCGAACCCGCGTCCGAGAGTAATCCACTAAAGTGTCTACATGCTTGTCCCGCTTGTTGAATTTCACATGAAGCGCCACATGCGGGCCAGAGCGCTCCATGCTATCCCGCTTGAAATTTCGCCCTCACCTCAACGGGCAAGCAGTTTGGGCTATCCTGCAAAATGACGTCCGTCCAGCGCCTGCAGGCGAGCACTGGGGGCCGTTAGCCTTAAGCGGCTAAAGCGTAGTTATAATCGTCTGCGATTATATTAATCTCCACCTGTTTTACGAGCCGGTGGAAACCTCGGCATGCAACTCTAGCTTCCTTACACCCGTCGAAGCCATTTCGCCCCCTTTCTGAATATGGCGGATAAGAAATTATTGCCGATGGCCGGGAGCTTTATCCCAACCTGCAAACCTTTGTGCTTAAAAATGCCGGAGTTGGCTCGCTACCAACCCCGGCAAGCTGCGGCAGGATGTCCCAACCTTGGCCCAAAGGGCCTTTCGTAGCGTTTATAAATCCTGCCGCCGCATCCAGAGGCGACAATTTGCAGAATCAACTTCCAATCCTGCTTTAAATATAACTCCGGGCCGGGCTTTGTCAAACATCTTTGGCATCAGGCACCCTTTTCCAAGCCGGTTTTCCCGGCTCAACACGGCGGGTTGTCCCACACCTTCCACTAACCCGTATTATTCAAAAGCCCGAAGGGTGAGCAAATTCGCCGCTTGAATATAATTCTGCATCAAAAGAAGACTGTATTTTCGGCCAAGCCCAAAAAGACACTTATCTATTTGTAAGTATTTTGTATTTTCTGATCAGCGAAATCTTTCATGAATTATACGGGCTAAAGCGCCTTGCACAAAGGCTCCCATTAAGGCCGGGGTTTAAGGCTGGCCCAGGATTTTGCAAAAATTTTTTCCTATACCGATTTGCAATCAAACAGAAGGCTGTTTTCGACACAGCCCTACATGGATTCCGGCATTCAGCGGCAAAGCCTTCAGCTACACCTGTGGACTGGGATGACGGCAGCCTGCTCCATTGCTTGAAGCCTGGTATCAGACCCAAGGCCTGGATTTTTGCGGCAGATTTCCTCCACCTAAATCCTTCTTCATTCCAGGCCTGGTTCGGAGGCAGGGTTATCCGGCGATGATTTTTTGGCAAAGGGCCATGTAACAAGAAAGAAAATGACAGCCTGGCCTGTGGGCAGGGCCACAAGCTCTATCAGGGCATAAAGGCGGAAATCCAGCCAGCCGTAAAACACAAGGTTGTAGCCAAACCGGAAAATGACATAGCTGAAAACAAGAATTATCCAGATTTTAAAAAAGCGCAACAGAGGGCGGGCAAAATCTTTCATCGTCTCTCCTTGGGGCCTTTTTAAGTTTTGTACCGGACTTTTTAAAAATCCGTCAGAATTTCATGCTCCCTGCAGGCATTGAGCAGAGCCTCTGTCAGCCTTTCCGCTGCGCCGGGTTCGCCCATTACTTCACGAAGGTCCTTGCAGGTTTTCTCCATTCCGTTTTCAAGCAGGCTCCGGGCGGCTTTCAACACATCCTGGGCGTTGATGGCCCCAAGCACTTCAGGCACAACATCCCTGCCAGCCCTTATGTTGGGGTGGGCGGTAAAAGGCCAGGTTTTTAAATACGCAAATGCCGCCTTTTCCTTGAGGTAGCGGCCAGCTCCGGGAATTTTGCTTAAAAATCCCATTATTCCTGGCAGGGGATGCATATGGGCGTGAAAAGTTGGGACTGCGACAACCATGGGAATGCCAAGGGCTGCAAGCTGGGCCGTGTTGGTGCCCGGCACGGTGAGGGCCAGATGCGCCCTCTCCATGACTTGGCCTGCTGTGCAGACTTTGACCTTAAAACCGCCCTGGGCCTCCACAAAACCCATTTCCCGGCCCTGGCCCGAAGCGGGAATAAAGCAGCATTTTTCCCCTCCCATAAGCCCTGGACTGGCGGCACACATTTGCTCCACCAGAGAAAGCGAAATAAAGTCCGCCTTGGCCAGCAGCACCTCTGCCCCCGGATAAGGCTGTATCAGTTTTCTGGCCACCTCCAGGTAAAAAGGCACCATGTTTGCAAACTGGTAAGGCCGACTTCCCGGAAAAATCCCTATGCAAAGGCCCTTGTCAATATCCTGGGCTGCCCTGGAGTATTGCAGGGCAGCAGAATCAACCATCAGATTTCCCACAACAAGCCTTTTCCCCGGATTTTTGGCTGGCCTGGCTGAAGCCCTTTTGTCGGGAAAAAGGTTAAGATGGAAAAAGGGGTTGTGAAGAGGCTCACGGTCAGCCCAGAAGATTTGGTCAAACCGGCCTTGAAGGGCAATGGGGGATTCCGCATAAGCAAAAACAGGCCCTTTGAGGCGTCTGCCCAGAGCAAGGGAAAGAATAGGCTCGCCGCCCATGTGAATCAGGCAGGTGGGAGGGCTGGCCGCTCCGTTTGATGACGGCCCGTTTAAAATGGTGCGAAGGGCTGCGGAAAAATCCCAGACCGCATCAACAAAGCCGCCCCTGCGCAGCACAGCAGCCTCCATGCCGCTGGCATAAACGCAGGGAAGCACGGCAGCCACAATTTCCACCTGCGGAAAGCGCCTTTTGGCTGCCAGGGCAAAGGGGTAAAGCCAGCCCGACACCTCGCCGGGGCCATTGACCGTTACCACAATGCGCAGCCTGCTGTTTGCCATTAAAAGCCGCCGCTTGCTTGTTGTTGCACAAGGCCGGGCTAAACCCCGAACCGGACTTGATCGCCTGCCCGCAATTCCTTGCGGAGCACCTTGCCCACATTGCTTTTGGGCAGCTCCGGCAGAAACTCGATTTTTACGGGCCACTTGTACTTGGCAAGGCGCTCCTTGCAGAAATCCAGCATCTCCTGCTCTGTGGCAGTCTCGCCCTCCTTTAAAACAAGAAAAACCTTTACCGCCTCCCCCCGTGTGGGATGGGGAATGCCCACTGTGCAGACCTCCAGCACCTTGGGGTGAAGAAGGAAGGTTTCGTCAATGTCGCGGGGGTAAACATTGAAGCCGCCGCAGATTATCATGTCCTTCTTGCGGTCCACTATGTAAAAAAATCCGTCCTCATCCATTGTGGCAATGTCACCCGTGAAAAGCCAGCCGTCCCGCAGGGCCTCGGCGGTTTCATCACTGTTTTTCCAATAGCCCTCCATCACCTGGGGGCCTTTTACAACAAGCTCTCCGCGCTCGCCTGGGGGCATGGTTTTTTGGCCTGTGGCCAGATCCAGAACCGCGCAAAGGGTGTCGGGCAGAGGAATGCCTATGCTGCCGGGTTTGCGGTTTCCGCCAAAGGGGTTGACTGTTACAACAGGCGATGACTCGGACATACCAAAGCCCTCCACAATGGTTGCGCCGGTTATCTGCTCGAATTCCTTTATGACCGTCAACGGCAGGGGCGCAGACCCGGAAAAGCAGCCCTTAATGCAGGTCATGTCGGTTTTTTCCAGGGCCGGATGGTTCAAGAGGTTGGCAAACATTGCCGGAACCATTGGCGCAAAGGTGGGCCTGAATTTTCTTATGGCAGCCAACAGCTCATCGGGCTGTGGTTTTGGCACCAGAATATTGTTCCAGCCCTGCCAGATTGAAAAGTTCATGGCTGTTGTAAGGCCAAAAACATGGAAAAAGGGCAGAGCGCCCAGCATGACCTCCCTGCCTTTTTCAAAGCCTGGAAACCAGGCTTCAAGCTGCTGCACATTGCAGCTCAGGTTGGCATGGGTTAGCATAACCCCCTTGGAAATGCCCGTGGTTCCGCCGGTGTAGGCAAGCATTGCAAGGTCTGCGCTGCCAATGGCAACCTCCGGCGCCTTTTGGGCGGCCTTGGCCAAAAGCTCCTTGAAGCCAAAAACGCCCTCCTCCTGCCGCACATCGGCTGCCAGGCCCTTTTTTTTGGCCACAAGGCCAAAGAGCAGGCTTTTGTGGAAGGGAAGATAATCGCCCATGCTCGTATGGATAATGTGCTTTACGCTTGTAAGGGGTCGCAGGTCTATCATGCGGTTTGCCAGGGTATCCTGGGTTACAAGCATCCTGGCCGTTGAATCGTTTAACTGATGACCAAGCTCCCGGTCCGAATAAAGGGGGTTGTTCATCACAACAACAGCGCCAAGTTTGAGCGCCCCATAATAGGCCACCACCGTTTGGATGCAGTTTGGCAGCAATATGGCAACAACATCGCCCTTTTTTATGCCCAGCCCGGCCAGGGCCGCAGCAAAGCGCTCCACCATGCCCGAAAGCTCTTTGTAGGTGAGCACAAAGCCCAGGAAGTTGAGAGCAGGACTTTCTCCAAAGCTTTGTACGGCAGCATCCAGAGCCTGGATAAGGGTTATGTCCCTGTAATCGATGGAGGCCGACACGCCTTGGTCGTAGAACTTTAGCCAGGGCTTTTTGTCATATATGGAATCTTGGGTCATTGTTTCCTCGTTATTTTGCGCATGCAAGGCGCTCTTTGCAGGCCTTGTTAGGTCAGGCGCAGATCTTTGTCAATCGCGGGGGCTTTTGGGCTGTTCCTCTTTGATTTTAAGGGCAAGGGCGTAAACTTCTGCCTTTTTTCTGCCAAAGCGCTTTGCCACACTCCCGGCAAGGGCGGAAAGGGAAAGCCCCCCGTCTGCAATGCCTTCTGCCAGGGCCAGGATAAGGGCATCTTCATTTTCTTGTGGGCCTTGCAACTGCGCCCCTGCAACAAGCAGCGTGCATTCACCCAGAACAGCCTGGCGCTCTTTCAACTGCCCGGCAATTTGGCTCATGCTCCCGCGCAAAAACTCCTCGTGGGTCTTGGTCATCTCCCTTGCCAGCACAGCCTGGCGATTTCCCAGTTCAAGGGCCAGGGTCTCAAGGGTCTTTATAAGCCTTTTTGGCGATTCGTAAAAGATAAGAGTTGAACGAATCGGTTTAAGCTCCTCCAAACGGGCTTTGACAGCCCCGGCCTTTCTTGGCAGAAACCCGGCAAAGTAAAAGGAGTCGGTCGGCAGCCCGGAAGCGCAAAGGGCTGCAACAGGCGCACTTGGGCCGGGAATGGGGATTACGGCAAGGCCCTCGGTTAGAGCGCTGCAAACAAGCCGGAAGCCAGGATCGGAAAGGCCCGGAGTGCCTGCATCGCTCACAAGGGCCATGCTCTGGCCCTGTTTCATGCGCTCCACAAAACCCGGAGTGCGGGCCTGCTCATTGTACTCGTGGCAGGAGACAAGGGGTTTTGAAATGCCGTGGGCAGCCAGAAGCCTTTTTGTTTTGCGCGTATCCTCGGCAGCGATAAAGTCCACCTGCCCAAGCACCTTCAGGGCACGCAGGGTTATGTCGTCAGGGTTTCCTATGGGCATGGCCACCACAAAAAGCTCGCCTTGCCCCCCCTTATTGGACGGCGCATTCAAAGGCATTCTCAATGACCTCCACAAGGGGCTTGTCTGCCTTTTCGTCAACAGCAACAACATCAAAGCGGCTTTTGCAGCCGTTTAGCTTATTGGCAGAAACATAAAAAAGGGCTGAAAGGGATATTTTTTTCTGCTTGGCAGGTGTGACGGAAAGCTTTGCAGGCCCAAAGGAGGAGGAAAGGCGGGTCTTCACCTCCACAAAAACCAGGGTATCCCCCTGCCGGGCGATTATGTCTATTTCCCCCATTGGGCAGGTGAAATTCTGCTCCAAAATCTTGCAGCCCCGTTTTTTGAGGATTTTCACGGCCAGGGCCTCGCCGCTTTTACCCTTTTTTTTGGAGCTGTTTATCATGAGGGGCCTGATTCCAAACCGGCAATATCTGCGCCCAGAACCCTGCTGATGGCCTTGCGGCTGACTGCGCCTTCCCGCAGAAGACGCGGCAGCGGGCCGGCAAGATCCACCACGGATGAGCCTGGGCCTCCTGCAAGGGTACCGGCATCAAGTATGATGTCTGCGCCCTTTTTTATGCCTTGTGCAAGCTGCGCCAAATTCCAGGGGGCAGGAAAACCGGAGGGATTGGCGCTTGTGCCGGTGACAGGCCTGCCTAAAGCCGCAATGAGCGCCCTTGCCACAGGGTGGGCCGTAAGGCGCACGCCAATGGCCCCAACCGGCGAGACAAGGGCGGCAGGTGCATCCTTTTTGGCCTTGAGCACAAGGGTAAGGCCGCCGGGCCAGAAGACATCTGCAAGTTTTCGGGCCAGGGGGCCAAAATCTTCAACCAGGGCAACAACCTGCTCCATATTTTGCGCCAGCACCAGCAGGGGCTTTCCCAGCTCCCGGCCCTTCAATGCAAAAACCTTGTCCACTGCCTCAAGATTGTACGCATCTGCACCCAGGCCGTAAAGCCCGGTTGTGGGAATAACCGCAACGCCGCCGGAAGCGATTATCCCTGCGGCCCTGCTTATGCCATGCGCATCAGGGCTCGCAGGATTTATAAAAAGGGTTTCAGCCACGCTCTGTAACAGCCTGTGCCTTTTCCAGAACCGCCTCGGCCATCTTTTTCTTCTGCTCCTTCAAGCGCAGGGCAAGGTCAGAATCACAAAGCGCACAGATTTGGGCAGCAAGGTGGCCAGCATTCTTTGCCCCCATTTTGCCTATGGCCACTGTGGCAACTGGCACGCCGGGGGGCATCTGAACCGTTGAAAGCAGTGCATCCAGCCCGTTTAGGGGCGTGGCGTCAATGGGCACGCCGATTATGGGCAGGGTTGTCTGGGCGGCCAGCGCCCCTGCCAGATGGGCGGCTGCCCCTGCGCCTGCAACAATTACCTGGACACCCCTGTCAGCAGCCTGGGAGGCCAGTTGGGCCGCGCGCTCCGGCGTGCGGTGGGCCGAGGCCACGGTCATTTCGTAGCCAACTCCAAGCTCTTTTAAAACCTTGGCAGTCTCGCTCATTACCGGCAAGTCCGAATCGCTGCCCATGATTATGAGAACTCTAACGGCTTTTTCGTTTCTTTTCAAGGCCTTTGCTCCTATATCCTTACGATGTTGTGCGCCAAGCCAGGAGATTTTGTCCACAGCCTTGTAAGCGCGGTCAATGGCATCTGCAATGCTCTGGCCAAGGGCCGTGACCCCAAGCACCCGGCCCCCGGCGCTTACTATTTTGCCGTTGGCAGATGCGGTTCCTGCATGAAAAACCATCACCCCTTCCATTTTGGCGGCTTTTTCCAGACCTGCGATTATGTGGCCTTTTTCGTAATTGCCAGGGTAGCCCTTGCTGGCCATGACAACGCAAACGGCAGGCCGCGGGTCTATTTCAAGCTCAATCTGATGGAGCCTTTCTTCAACAACCGCCTCCATCACGGCCACAAGATCAGAGGAAAGGCGCATGAGAAGAGGCTGGCATTCCGGGTCCCCAAAGCGGACATTGAACTCAAGAACCTTGACGGCCCTGCCCTTTATCATCAGCCCTGCATACAGCACGCCCTTGTAGGGGGTTCCACGGGCAGCCATTGCATCCACCGTGGGCTGCATTATGCTTTCCATAATGTGCTGACAAAGGGCCTCATCCACAACAGGCGCAGGCGAATAAGCGCCCATGCCGCCCGTGTTTGGGCCTTTGTCTCCGTCAAACACAGCCTTGTGATCCTGGCTTGTGGGCAGGGCCTTGACGGTTTTTCCGTCCGAAAAGGCCAGAAAGGAAGCCTCCTCTCCTTCAAGGAATTCCTCAATCACGCAGACTTTGCCTGCCGCGCCAAAGGCCTTGTCCTTCATCACCGTTTTCACGGCAAGGGCTGCCTCCCCAACGCTCTGGCAGACCATTACACCCTTGCCGGCAGCAAGGCCGTCGGCCTTCACCACAAGGGGCGCACCCATCTTTTTTATATATGCAAGGGCCTTTTCAATATCCGTAAAGGCCTTTCCCTTTGCCGTGGGAATGGAGTTGTGCTCCATGAGCTTTTTTGCAAAGGCCTTGCTGCCCTCCAGGGCTGCGGCTGCCTTGGAAGGGCCGAATATTTTCAGCCCCTGCTTTTCAAAGCGATCCACAATGCCCATTGTCAGCGGGTCTTCCGGGCCTACCACGGTGAAATCCACCTTGTTTTTTTTGGCAAATGCCAAAAGACCGGCAATGTCACTGGCCTTTATGTCAACGCATTGGGCAAGGCCCTTTATTCCGGCGTTGCCAGGAGCGCAGAAAATTTTCTTGACCCGCGGGCTTTGGGCGATTTTCCAGACAAGGGCGTGCTCCCTGCCTCCGCTGCCTATAACAAGAATGTTCATTTGAAAAAATCTCCCTTTGCAGCATCATTATCCTGGCATGAAAAAAGCCTAAAGACCTGTCAACCCTTATTGGTGCCAAGTCGGTAACCCGAAAAGCTCAAGGGGATAAACACACTAAACTACTTTCTAACTTCATTAGTGAATGGCCAAGCGTTTTGCTTAAATAAAGTAGGTTTAATGTTTTCCTATAGCAAATTATCTTGCCTCTTATCACTACTCTTCCTTATCTTTGTAAATAATGCGCGCGACAAAGTGAAGGCTCTCTCCACAACAAATAGTGTAAGAACCTTTACGGGCATCAATCTGTAATGATAGAAGATTATTTGCGATTTCAGAACTTGGGATAGCGTATGCTCCAACAATTTCACCGAAATTTAAACCCTTGGCGGCTAAAGCTTGAAGAAGATATTCTATCCTTTTGCCTTTAAAGAAGTTAAAATTAAATTCACCCTCATAAATTTTTAATGTATTATCGTAACCTTCAATTTTCCAAAATTTATTTTTCATATCTAATGTTGCCTTATTCCGACTTTTTGCTGCCGTAATGGTCTGCTATGGCTTTTACCAGCCCCGGAATGGTGAACTCGTCTGCAACCACAGTGCAGTCCAGCCCCAAATCTTTTGCCGTATCTGCGGTTATGGGGCCTATGGCTGCCTTTGTGACATTTTCCATGAGAGGGGCCAGGGTATCCGGCTCAAAAAGGGCTGCAAAATTGCTCACGGTTGATGAACTGGTAAAGGTTACCATGTCCACCCGGCCATTTTTGAGGCTTTCCATAAGCTCAGTTTTAAGCGACCCGCTGGCAGCAACTGTTTTGTAAACCGCCACCTCGTCAACAGTTGCCCCCATTTTTGTAAGCTCAACAGGCAGCACGGGCCTTGCCTCAAGCGCGCGCGGCAGCAGCACCCTGGCACCCTTTATATTTTTATCCGCAAAAGCCTCCACAACGGATTCAGCGCGATAAGTCTCTGGAATCACATCCGTAACAATGCCGTAATTTTTAAGCCTTGCCGCAGTTGCCGGGCCTATGGCTGCAATTTTTGCATTGCCCAAAGCCCTGGCATCCTGCCCCTTTTCAAACACCCTGGCAAAAAAGCGCTCCACAGCATTAACGCTTGTGAAAACAAGCCACTGGTATGTTTTCAGCCGGGCTATTGCCTCATCCAGAGGCGCAAAATCCGGCGGGGCGGTTATTTCAATGGCCGGAATTTCCAGGCAGGCAGCCCCAAGATCAGACAGGCTTTTCACCAGATCGCTTGCCTGCTCCCGCGAGCGGGTCACCACAATGCGCTTGCCAAACAGGGGCTGCTTTTCAAACCAGTTGAGCTTCTGGCGCAGGCCCACCACCTCGCCCACAATGAAAATGGCCGGGGGTTTAAGGCCCTGGTCAGCAGCCTTTTGGGCAATGTCTTTAAGGGTTCCCACAAGGGTCTGCTGCTCCGGCTTGGTTCCCCATCGCACCAAAGCTGCCGGGGTAGCCGGGTTTTTGCCCTGCTCCATTAGATTTTTTGTTATCTGGGGCAGGTTTTTAACCCCCATGAAAAAAACAAGGGTGCCTATTTTGGCCAGCGCTGCCCAGTCAATGTTGGAGTCGGCCTTTTTGGGGTCCTCGTGGCCTGTGACAAAGGCGACCGTGGCCGTGAAATCCCTGTGGGTTAGGGGAATGCCTGCATAGGCCGGGGCAGATATGGCAGAGGTGACTCCAGGCACAACCTCAAAGGCAATGCCCTGCTCAACCAGTATTTCGGCCTCCTCGCCCCCGCGGCCAAAAACAAAGGGGTCCCCGCCTTTGAGCCGGGCAACCGTGAGGCCCTGCTTTGCCTTTTCTGCAATAAGGCTGTTTATGCCCTCCTGGCTCAAAGTGTGATCCCCGCCCTTTTTGCCAACATAGATGAGCTGCGCGTCTTTGCGGGCGTGCCTTAAAAGTTCGGGAGTGGCCAGAAAGTCATATATCACAACATCTGCAATGCGGATGCACTCCAGCCCCTTCACGGTTATCAGGCCGGGGTCCCCTGGGCCTGCACCCACCAGAAATACCTTGCCGGGCATGGATTTGACCTTTTCTAAAAAAAATTAAGCAGCCAAATGGTAACTGCTGCCAGCCAATCTGCTGCCACCTCTTTTAAGGCTTCCGGCCGGGTGGCAGGGCCTTATGCTCCAAAGCTCAAGCATTCAAGGGATTAGAGTCCTGGCAGGCAAGAAGATTATCAAGAATTTCGCGTCCCCCCTTTTCAAGCAGGCGCTCTGCAAGGGTTTTGCCTATCTGACGGGCGTTTGATGGCAGCCCTGTCATGGATTCCTTAATAAAAGGCGCGCCGCTTGTGTGGGCCACCATGCCGGAAAGGAAAAATCGCTTGTTTGTAACAAAGCCGTATCCGGCAACCGGAATCTGGCATGAGCCTCCCAGGGTGTGGAGAAGCGCGCGCTCCCCCTCCACCACAAGGGCGGTTTCCGGGTCGTTTAAGGGCGTTACAAGCTCAAGGGTTTTTTTGTCGTCCCTGCGTACCTCAATGCCCAAAGCACCCTGGCCCACAGCAGGCAAAAAGGAATCCGGGTCCAGGTACTGGCTCACCCTTTCAGCAAGGCCCAGGCGCTTTATTCCGGCTGCTGCCAGCAGAATTGCATCCAGGTTTTCGGATTTGAGCTTCTCAAGCCTTGTTCCCACATTGCCCCTTAAAGGGCAGATGACAGCATCGGGCAAAAGCCGCATGACCTGGGAGGCCCGGCGCAGGCTGCTTGTGCCCACCCTTGCATTTTTGGGCAGGCCGGAAAGCCCCCTGCCATTTGCAGAGACAAGCACATCCCTGGGGTCTTCCCTTTTGGGGATTGCCGCAAGAACAAGCTCGTCTGGAATATCGGCAGGCACATCCTTCATGCTGTGGACCGCCAGATCAACGGAGCCGTCAAGCAGGGCGTTTTCAATTTCCTTTATGAAAAGGCCCTTGCCACCCACCTTGGCAAGGGGGACATCCAAAATCTTGTCGCCCTTGGTTTTGATGATGACAAGCTCGCAATCAAGCCCTTGATTCCTCTCTTTTAACAGGTCCGCAATGTGCTCGGCCTGCCAGAGGGCCAAGGGGCTGCCTCTTGTTCCTATGCGAAGTGTAATATCAGCCATCAGTGACCGCACGAGGAGCAGCTTGTTGCAGAGCAGCCGGAGCATGAGCTTTGCCCGGCAGAAGCCCTGGTTGTCTGGCCCTGCTCGCCCTTGCTCAAAAACCCGCAGGCGCTTAACAGCCTGTAAATGTCATCTGTCTTGCAGGTGGGACATATTGGCTTGTCCGATCCCATGAGCAGCATCTCAAAGTCTTTGTTGCACCTGTTGCAATGGAATTCGTAAATCGGCATTTTATCCTCCAGTAAAATAAATCAAACATCTTTATATAGTGCCGGAGGGCTTCCGCGTCAACTGCCGGGAAAGGTGCAGGCCCGGATTTTTGCCTGCCCCGGCAAAGTAAATTGACGAACGAGCCCTGTTTTTTCTATAATTGGCAGGCAGAGGAGAAAAGTTCTCCTCAAAAAAAATGCATTGCCGCTTTTTTTTGACAAAGGGAAGAACCCAATTAAATGGAAAAGAGCTTCCGGCTTGATTGCCGAGGATTTTTGGCTGCCGCATTTGTCGTGGCGCTGGTTTTTTGCGCGCTTTTGCTGCCCGCCCCTGCCCTTGCCGATGCCCCCCGGTCGCCCGTGCAGGACGAGCCTGTGCAAAAGCCCCGCGTTGAAGTTACCGGGTCTGGATCCATGTCCCTGAATGTGCCCCGTGCGCCTGCCGCAGCAGAAGATTCTGCCGCGCCCGGAGAAGCGGCCCAGCCTGGAGAAGTCGCCCCGCCTGGGGACGCGGCCCCTGATGGCGCTGCCTCGCCAGCCGCACCCGGAGAGACTCCCCCGCCAGCCGCACCCAGGCCCTCTCCCCCGCCGGGAAGCATTGCTGTTCCCGTGCGGCGGGCTGCTCCGCCTCCGCCGCCCCTGTTCCCTCCGGTTGAAAAGCGGGAGATAAAGGACAAGCCCGCCAAGTACGGTGTTTACATCTACAGGGACGGCAAGTTCTTGCGCCTGCCCCAGGCGCCGGTGGCGTATTCGGGCGTATGGTTTGGCATAAGCCTTTCATCCCGCCTGCTTGCAGCGTCCTTTGTTCCGGAAAACGAGCTTGGCGAAATGCCCCAATACCAGGAGGGCGATCTGATTGCCATCCATTACAAGGGCGCGGACCGGGCAACCTGGTACTATTATCCGCTCACCCATTTTCCCCTCATCGACTTTCCCGGCAACAACGAGGCGGAACTGTGGCGAAGGCCTGCCGGGTACTACCTGGGTTTTTCCGCTGTGGGGCATCCGCAGAATCTGTTTCAGCTTTTTTCCCGCGCCTATGAGGACGGCTACCGCTTTGACCAGCAGCGAATACGGGGCGATGATGTGGTTTATTCGGACAACGCCATTGTCTTTGCCAGAATGCGCCATATTCCGGATCTGCCCATTTCGCGCTTTCTGCTCACAAACAAGAGTGTGGGCTTTGACGAGCCTTCGGACTATAACCGCCTGCTGACCCAGCTTCCCGAAGATGGCGTCCTGTTCGACATGGAGCCTGCCCGCCAGATGGATAATTTTGAGGGCCGCAGGGATTACATTGAGCGCTATAACAGGGACACCGCAGTCCGGCATCTTGTAACTGCAAAAGAATTTACCCTTGAGCCGGGCAAAATTGTGGACACCGGCATTTACATAATGGACCCAAGCTTTGTTCGCTTTATGAGCGACAATGACTTTGCCCTTGTGCTGCGCCAGGGGGACTGGCAGGAAACCAGGGGCTGGATGCCGCCGGACATTGATTTTGGCAAGCTGTCCGACCCGATTCCCCTTACGGATTCTGCAAGCCATGTGATTGGCCAGCGGCATTTTGCCCTGCGCTACCTTGCCCGCTCGCCCCATACCCAGGTGCGGCTCATGGGCCTGCGCCGCGCCGCCAGGGTTACAGTGGTTTACAGCCCAATTTTTGCCTACGACATTGCCTACCACGAGTTTGTACGCATTGGTTACGAGCATTTTGAGGCGCACCGCTACGACCAGGCTGTGGAGGCATACGAAAAAGCCCTGGAAATGCAGCCGGAATACCCCCATGCCTTGAACAACCTTGCATGGCTGTATGCAACGGCCACAAATCCTGACTTCTTTGACCCGAAAAAATCCCTGGATTTGGCCATCAAGGCCGGGCGCTTCAGGCCGGTAAAACCCTTTATTCTGGACACCATTTCCAAGGCCTTTTTCCTGAATGGAGATCTGGACAGGGCCATTGAGCTTGAGGAAATGGCCTATGGGGATTCTGCCGCCTACTCGGCCCACTACAATGAGCGCATGGCCATTTACAACAATGTCAAACAGCACATGGACAAGGCCAGGGCAGCGGAAAGGGTGCAGGACTGGGAGGAGGCCATCAAGCAGCTCCACTTTTCAGTTGAAAAGATGCCTAATTACTTCATGGGCCTAAACCGCCTTGCCTGGCTTTATGCCACCGTGCCTGACAAGGATTTGCAAGACGGCCACCTTGCCCTGGATTATTCCCGCAGCGCCCTTGCCATTGCACCGGACAGGGCCATCATCTGGGACACAATGGCCGAGGCCTTCGCTTCAATAGACGAGGCGGACAAGGCCCTGGAATGCGCCCGCAGGGCAAGGCATTTCGAGCCATTGGACCCCTATTTTCAGGAGCGCTACGAGAAGTTCAAAAAAGCGGCGGAATGATTATTTTCTGCCGCCCTGCCCTGCTCCAGAGGAATTGCTCTTGGATTCTTTAAGCCCGGCCATGACCCTTATGCTGGAAAGCCGTCTGGCCCTGTGGCTTGATAAGGCTGCTGACCGGGGCGTTTGCCTCTTTCTTGTTGGCGGCTGCCTGCGGGACGCCCTTATGGGCAAAAAGGGAAAGGACCTGGACCTTGTATGCGACAAGGCCCTTGAGTTTTCGCAGCAGCTTGCAAAAATGCACAACGCTGCCTGGATTCCCATGGAAAAGGACCCGACCCTGCCCAGCTACCGGGTGGTGAGCCGGGAAAATCCCCATGAAATATTAGACATTGCCCAACTGCACGGCACAAGCATAAGCGATGATCTTCTTCGCCGGGACTTTTCCATAAACGCCCTGGCAGCAAAAGTGGAGCCTTCGGGCCGCCTGGGGCGGATAATTGACCCGGCCTGTGGCAGGGCGGACCTGGAGAAAAAAATCATCCGTCAGGTTGGCCCCAACAGCCTTGCTGATGACCCCCTTCGCATTCTGCGGGCCTTTCGCTTTGCCGCGCAACTTGGCTTTGAAATTGAGCAACAGACCCTAAATTCTGCGGCCAGCTTTGCGCCGGATATATCCAATATCTCCGGCGAGCGCATACGCACCGAGCTTTTTTTGCTTTTGAACTGCAAAAAAAACCATGCCCAGGTGCGGCTCATGGATAAATTTAAGATTCTGGATGCCTTTCTGCCTGCAATCATCCCCTTAAGGGGTCTGGCGCAAAACACCTATCACCATCTGGATGCCTGGGAGCACACCCTTTGCGCCTTTTTAAATTGCGAGGAAATTCTTTTGGATTTGAAGGCGCATCTGGCAGACTGCGCCCTTCAAACAGAGGACTACCTTAACCAGGCCAACCGCCGGGCGGTGCTTAAACTTGGCGTGCTGCTCCACGATGTTGGCAAGCCCGCGACCTTTAGCATAGACCCGGCCAGCGGGCGCATTTCCTTTTGGGGCCACGAGCAGGCGGGAATTTTGCCGGTGCAGCAGGCAGCCCAACGCTTGAAGCTTTCCAACATGGAGGAAAAGCTTCTTCTTCTCATTGCAGAGGAGCATCTCCATGCCCAGGTGCTTTTGGGCCAAAAGGTAAAGGAAAAAACAAGGCTAAAATGGTTTGCAAAATACGGGCAGGATGCCGTTATTGTCCTTCTTGCGGCAATGGCAGACACCCTTGCCAAGGCCGGGCCTGCCGCACCAGGGGATATTCAGCAGGAAAAGGCAAAAGCCGCAGCCAATGCCATTAGGGATTTCTACAACAGAATACAAGCCGTGCTGTCAGCCCCGCCGCTTGTAACAGGCAGGGATTTAAAGGACTTGGGCCTGACCCCCGGCCCGGATTTTGCCCGCATTCTAAATGCCCTGCGCGAGGCACAAAACGCCGGAGAGCTTGCCGACAGACCCGCAGCCCTTAAAATGGCCCAACAGCTTACAGGGGAAAGGCTCTGACAAAAGGCAGGGTGCTGGCTGGCAGGCTTTAATTTGTGGCGGCATTCAAACCCGGTAGTATTTTGCCATCCGCTCAAGCGCGCTGTAAAAATCAGGGATGTTTCCCCCGTAAACGCTGTTGCTCATGGGCGTATCACTGCCAAGAACATACGAAAAAAGGGTTGAGGGCTTGTCTGCCCTGTATTCAAGCTGTTTTGGAAAGCGGGAGAACACCCGCCCGAAAACACCTTTTTGCGTGGGCTCCAAAAAACTTCCGTGAAGGCGCTTTTGAGCTGCAATTTCAGGCTGTTCAAGGAATATGCAACCCATTGCCGGATAAAGGCCCAGCCTGCGGAAACCCCTTGCCACATTGCAATGGTAGTGCACAGGAAAGCGCCTTGTGTCAATGGGCGGGGCCTCCCGCCAGGAGTAAAGCGCAAGCCAGCGCAAAAAACGGCGGGAAACCTCTTTTTTGTAGCGCCCGGAAGCAAGGTTTGCAGCCAGCCTTAAAAGCAGGGGCCCCATTATGAAAACTGACATGACCCTTACAAAGCGCCTTGTGTCGCGGCAGCCGGTCAGATAAGCGCAAAGCTTGTCTTCTTTATAGGCCACCAGGGCGGATTCCGGCTCAAAATCCGTGTAATAGCGGGTAAAATAGTCGGCAAAAAGCCTGTCATCCTCAAAAAAGGCCTGCGAGCCTCTGTCCCCAAAGGCGGTTTCGCAGCAAAGGGCGCGGATGCCGTCACGATCCCCCTTCTGGTATGGCCTTATAATTATTCCCTGCCCGTTTTCCATGAGCCTGCCTTAAAAGGGGATTTGCCTGCCCCTGTTTGCAGAAAAATTTTTCCCGCAAAAATTTTTCTTGAGCGAGCCTTTGTAAATCTCCCCGTCTTTTTTTCACCTTCTTTGGTAGTCTATGCCTGCCCAGTGTATGCTCTTTTTCCCCGAAGCCTTTATAAGCACAAAAGCGCCTATAAGCGTTACCAAAGGCTCATAAAAGGGGGCCAGCCAAACAAGGGCCGGGCGCTTTGCAACAAAACACAGAATTGAAATGAGAAAAACACCTGCCAGGTAACGCAGAACAAACAGCCAGGCAAGCCAGGCCGGGCCGAGCAAGGCCCCTGCACCAAGAAAAACCAGAAGGGCCATCCAGCCGGTCATTGCTGCAAAAAGCCAGGAAAAGCCGCCACCGGCACCAATGCGCATACCCCTTTCCACAATGGCGGCAAGGCTTGGGCAGCCGCTTACAAAAATGCCCGGAAAAAGGCAATAGGCCACCTTTACTTTGGCATTGAAAAGCATCCGGGCAAAAACCAGGTCTTCGGTTAAGGAAAATGGCCATGCGCCAGGCCCGCCAGCTTTGAGCCAGGCCTTGCGGCCAAATGCAAGGTTGCCGAAAACAAAACCCGCAGGCCTGCCAAAAAAACAGAGCAGCTTGCACGCGAAGATGTAAAAAAGGCTGTCCACGCTTAAAAAGGCAGCCCAAAAAAGGGCGGCAAGGCTTTTGTTTGCAGGCCTGAAAGCCACCGGCCCGGCAACTGCCTGGGCCTTTTTGCGCCGCGCAAAGGCAAGGGTGCTCTCCACCCAGTCGGGCCGGGCATCTGCATCTGCGTCCGTCACAAAAATCCAGTCTCCCCCTGCAAGGGAAAAGCCCTTGTCCAGCGCTGCCTGCCTTGCTGTAAGGCCAACATCCGGGCGGCTTTTTATGCTTATAAGCTCAAGGTTCGGCAGGCCAAGGCCTTTTGCAACCTCTGTTGTCAAATCCGTGCTCCTGTCATCTGCCAGTATTATCTGTGCGCTTTTTTCATCAAAACCCTGCTGGCCAGCAAGGGACAAAAGGCAGCTCTCTATGGATGAGGCCTCGTTGTGGGCGGTTATCACAAAGGATATTTGCTTTGAATTTTGCATCAAAGGGATGCCGCCTCTGTGGGGGTGAGCGCGCGCCAGCCGGATTTTTCAAGCTCCTGGGCAATGCGGCAAATATGCGCCCAGGTGCTTTTATTATCAAGGTCATAAGGATGCAAGGCAAGGCGGAAGGGCTTTTTCTGCTTCAGGCATCCCGACAAGGCAAAATGCCGGGGAAGTGCAGGCACAAGCCGGTTCCATATTCTTCTGCCAAAATCAAAGCTTATTGCCGGCAGCGGCAAAAAAGCCTTGCCCGAAAACTGGTAGCCGTCCATGTGCATAAGTCCAAAAAAACCCTGCTCCAGCACAAGGCTGCCAAGTTGTGGGGCAAGCTTCCAGCGGGGCGCGCAGAACCAAAGGGGCTTTCTGCCTGTTGCCTGAAAAAGAATATCCGCCCCTCTTGAAATTCTCTGCCTGGCAAGGGGGGCGGAAATGTTGCCAAACTCGGCATGATTGGCCGTGTTGTAAACAAGGCGGTTAAAAAGGCTGTGCCCTGCAAAATGGGTAAGCCCGTGGAGAACAAGTTCGCCCGGATGCTGCGAAAGGCTTTGAGCAAGGGCAGAGCCTTTTTGCAGAATTGCCCTGCCCTCCCAGGATGGAGTAACCAGAAGGGCCGCCTTTGCCGCCATTTCCCGTGGAAAAGGGGCAAGCATCTGATTAAGGGCATCCGGCCTGGCCAGGGAAATATCGTGTATCTCCAGCACAAACCAGGGGGTCTTTGGCTTTTGCACCCTTCACTCCATTACAGATATAAAACTTTGTTATCATTAACTAATAACTTTTAAGCTCTGCAATTTTCAACATAATCGGCAAGTGTTTTTGCAATGGCCTCGCTTGCACCCGGCCCGCCCATGCGGGTTTTGCCTTCCCTGCCCATTATGGCCTGCTTTTGCGGATTTTTGAGAATATCCACCACCGCCATTGCTGCGTCCTGTGGGCAGGCCTTTGTGGCCACTGCGCTTTGGCCGAAAAGCTCCATCTTCATTTTCACATAGTTCTTGCCCATAGGCCCTTTGGCAGGAAAGGTCACAAGGGGCTTTCCCAGGCCCACAGCCTGCTCGTTTGCGGTTCCGGCAAGGCCCACAGCCATCTGGCAGGCGTTTAGTATGTCTGCAAAGCGTCCCTTGTAAACAAGGATTTTTGCCTGATTTTTATGAGCAAATGCCTTGCACAGGCCTTTTTCCTGTTCTGCTGGCAGAGCTTGCCAGCCTTGGGGCAGTCCGGGGGCCAGAAAGGCCTCCAAATCCCATTCCGGCACGGCTGCCAGAAGCCCGGTGAGAGGCGGGTCAAAACCGCCCCTTTCTTGAGCAAGGGCCGCCACATCAAAAAGGCTTATGGTGTTGTCAACAAGGCCTTTTCTGCTGCCGGGCAAAAGGGCCAGCACGGGCGAGCCTTGCAAAATGGCGGGAAAGCCGTCTGTCAGCTCCAGGTTGTCCATGCAGGGAGTGCCTGCATATCGGCAGGCTATGCCCTGCTTTTCCATCCACAGGGCTGTAGGCTCATCACGGGGAAAGGAGAGGAGTGCGTATTTTTTGAGCAGATATTTTTCAAAAGCCGTGTAACCGTGGCGGTAGTAAACGCTCTTTGCACAGCCCACAAAAAAGAAGGGCAGCCTTGCAAGGGCGCAGGCAGCCATAACCACCACATCGCCCACGGCAAGTGCAACATCATAGCGCCCGGCAAGGCCCCTTGCAGCCCGCACCTGGGCAATGTGCAGGCCTATCCAGCCTGCTGCAATGTCCCTTGCAAAAAGCCTGGCATCCAGGGTGCCAAAACCCTGGCTGGGCAGTTTGTTGGATGGACCTATGGTTTCAATCCCGCGCTGGGAGTACTGACTGCCCTGGCCCACCATTGGCCAGGCCGTGACACTACAGTTTGGGCAAAGCCTAAAAAACCTGTCCAGAATTGAGCAGGCCATCAAATCCTCCCCATTGCCGTTGGACACAACAAGGATGCGCCAGGGCAGGGGCAGCTTTTCGGCAAGAGGTTTTACATTGCTCATGGCCGGGCCTTGAAAATTGTCGGGTAATCCAAATCAGGGCAGGTCAAAATGGGTTGTTGTCCATCAATTTACAACATGGCCTTTGCAGCCCACAACCCTTTACTTGCTTTTATGCGCCCATCAGAGACCTTGACTTAACCTGCCAATGTCCCTAAAGTTTGAAATAATTTGTAAAAGAGCTTGTCCGGCTTTTGACTTTTCAATTTCCTCAACAAAGGAGACGCCATGCCTCCAACAGACGAAAAGCGCCAGCATCCCCGTTTTTTCAAAACAATGGCAGTGCAGATAAACAGCCAGAGTCTTGATGCCACGGCAGACCTGGACAGCGATGCCCAGGGCAAGAACATCAGCCTGGGGGGCATAAGCTTTTTCAGCAAAAAGCCCTTTGAAAAAGGCCAGGAAGTGGATATGCTCATCCGCATTGCAGACTGGGACCCGGAGGCCAGAAAACGGCGTCTCTATGTGGCTGTAAGCACCATCCCCTACCCTGCCAAGGGGCAGGTTGTGCGCTGCGAGCAGGCCGGCGAAGAGCTTTGGGAGGTGGGTGTGCACTTCACGGATATTCTTGAGGGCGACAAAAAGGCCCTGGGCAGGCATCTGGGCATTTTTGAATAAAGCGCCTTTTGCCAAGGGAACACGCCAAAAATAATGCAAAAACATTTTTTGGCTTTTCAGATAATTTTTTTCCCAAAGAAAATGCCATGAAGCTCTTCTCTTTTTTCTGCCTGCTTTTTGCCCTGCTTCTGGTTGGGGGGGCTTTTTCTGCCCATGCCAGCCAGGTGCAGATAATGGACATGGAAGAAATGACCCGCGCTGCCGGGCTGATTTTTGCAGGCCGCTGCATTGGCCTTGAAAGGGTTGAAGGGGACGAAAACAATTTTAGCGCCGTTAAAATAAGCTTTGCCGTGGAAACCGGGCTGAAGGGTGTGGAGGCCGGGCAGGAGATTTCCTTTCTGGAGCACTCACTTCCCGGAGCGTCTTCTGCCAGGAAGGGCGGGGCGCACCCTTACAGACAGGGGCAGCGCTATCTGCTTTTTCTGCATCCCCAAAGCGATAGCGGCCTCACAAGCCCTGTGGGCATGGGCCAGGGGGTTTTCTCCTTTTTAAAAATGCCCGATGGCTCGCTTGGGGCTGCAAACGGGATCAACAATTCAAATCTGGAATGGGCACCCCTCTACCAGGGCCCCATACCCCTTGACGCCCTTTTTGACCGCATCAGCTTTCTTGTTGAAAGCACCCCATAAAAGTATGTCAAATATCCCCTTCAAAGCGCCTGCCATGAGCTGGCTGCCGGTCTTTTTCGGGCTTTTTTTTGCGCTTTTTTTTGCTGCTGCGGCCTTTGCAGGAGGCCCGCTTGGTGTTATAGGCAACGGCCGCTTTGAGCGATGGGACAACCAAAGCCCCCTGCGCTACAAGGTTGACCCTGGGCCTTTGGGCGCTTTTACCAACGAGCAGGCCCGTGCAATGGTGGCCCAGGCCTTTGCCCGCTGGACCTCCATTGAAACCTCATCTCTGGAGATGGAGTTTGCAGGCCTTCTTGATGAGGACATCACTGTTACCAACTACAGGCCCTATCTCTACGAGCCTTATCAGGACATGGTCATAATTTTTGATCATGACGGCTCCATTGTGGATGATGTGAAGGGCTTTGGGGCAAAAAACAGCGTTCTGGGCTTTGCCTCGCCCCTTTTTGCAGATGAAAACGGCTTCTACACCTGCGGCTTTGTTGTGTTAAATGGCATAAAGGCAACAAACCCGGCCTTTGCCCAGACAATTACCCACGAAATAGGCCACCTGCTGGGCCTGGATCACACCCCCCTCTATAACAGGCTCCGCAAGCAGGATACGCCGGTGATGTATCCCTACTACTATTCCGAGGCCACGCCCGACCCCAAGCCGGACGACCGGGCATGGTTTTCCTGGCTTTACCCGGCCCAGAACGCCAATGCCGTGACAAGCCGGATTGCCGGAGGCACCTTCCGCAGAAGCCTGTTGCCCTTTTTCGGAGCGGTTGTTGTTGCCCAGAAGGTGGAGGAGGATATATTCGGGCAGTGGCAGATAATTGACGGGCATCGGGTGGCCTGCATTGCCGATTTTCTCAAGCAGGGCTTTGGCCAGTACAAGCTGCCTTTTCTGGAGCCGGGCCATTACGAGGTTTACATGGAGCCTTTGAGCAACACCTTTTACGGCGGCAGCTCCATAGGCCCCTTCAACCTCTGGTTCATGGACTTTCCCAGGGACTACTACAACGCACACAACGAGTCGGGCGACCCGGCTGTTGATGATCCCTCCCAGAAGGTGATTCTTCTTGTTGAAGCGGGTGTGCAACGGGAGAACATCAACCTTGTGTCCAACAACGCTCCGCCCGGA
The DNA here is from genome assembly GCA_020060085.1 of Desulfobacterales bacterium. Taxonomy (GTDB): domain Bacteria; phylum Desulfobacterota; class Desulfobacteria; order Desulfobacterales; family Desulfatibacillaceae; genus JAGVAW01. The sequence continues at coordinate 2,720 of JAGVAW010000048.1, read as the reverse complement.
ACAGGGCCTGACCCCCTTTCCAACCTGACCGATGACGACAGCGTTCTATACGAGTTTCCGGGGGGCTTTTCCTTTCCTTTTCAGGGGCGCGAATTTGGCTACTGCATGGTAAATTCGGACGGCAACCTGACCTTTATGGATGGAGACTGGGCCTCGGCGTCCAGGGATGGAACCCGGATGATTGAAGGCCAGCCGCGCATCGCCCCCCTTTTCACGGATCTGAATCCCCCTGCCGGAGGTTCGGTGATAACAAGCGCCGGGCCGGGCAGCTTTTCCTTTATATGGTCGGGCGTGCCGGAATATTCTCCAACACCTGTGTGGGGAAACACCTTTGCCGTTACGCTTTACGCCAGCGGGGATGTGGCCTTTGACTACACCAGCGTTACCTTGACCCCAGACCCGGACGGCATACTTGCTGTTGTGGGAGTCGCCCCAGGCTACTTTGGCCAGCAGAGCGGCCCACAGACCCAGTTCACCCAGGACCCTTACAAGACCTATGTGATTGGGGATGAGCCGCTTTATCAGGTATTCACCCAGGATTTTGGCCTTTCCGGCTACAGGCTTTACTTTGGGGCGGATGAAGGCGCGCAAGGGGATGGCGGAAAACTGCCCCTGCCTGCCCAGGGGGCTGTTGGCGCAGGCTCCGGCGGAGGCTGTTTCATCCGCTCAATCCTGATGCAAGGCCCAAAGGATAAGCTCCCTGCCCCAGGGCCGGAAGAGCGATCAGACATATTCCCAGAATGGTATGCTTCCATTAATTTTGGCCTTTTTGCCTTAAATCAAATCAAAAAATATCCAAAAGGAGCTTTTAATGCCGCACCATGAGTCCAAAGGACGGCCGAACGGAAATCCGGGCGGGCATCCTGGAAAAGATACTGGCCCGCGCCTTGTGGCCTGGGAAGTCACCCGCAACTGCAACCTGGCCTGCGTCCACTGCCGGGCAGCAGCCCACATGGGGCCATACGAGGGCGAGCTTGATACAAAGGCCTGCTTCAATCTGCTGGATGAAATTGCAGCCACAGGAAAGCCCATTGTGATTTTAACGGGCGGCGAGCCTCTGCTGCGCCCCGATATTTATGAAATTGCCGCCTACGGCACCCAAAAGGGTCTTCGCATGGTCATGGCCCCCAACGGAACCCTTGTTACCGAGCAGGCGGCAAAAAACTTAAAAGAAGCCGGAATAGCCCGCATAAGCATAAGTTTAGACGGAGCAGGGCCAGGGATTCACGACCGCTTCCGGGGGGTTGAAGGAGCCTTTGAAGGAGCCTTGAAGGGCATTGAAAACGCAAAAAAAGCGGGCCTGGATTTTCAGATAAACACAACCATAACCCAGCAGAATTTGGGAGACATAGAGGCAACCCAGAACCTTGCCGTTAAACTTGGAGCTGTTGCACACCACATTTTTCTGCTGGTTCCCACAGGCAGGGGAAAGTACATACTGGATCAGGAAATTAGCGCAGCCCAGTACGAGGACACACTCAACTGGTTTTACGATCAGGCCGGTCAGCTTCCCCTTCAGCTAAAAGCCACCTGCGCGCCCCATTACTACAGAATTCTGCGCCAGCGGGCCAAAGAGGAGGGCAAGACCGTAACTTACGAGACTCACGGGCTGGATGCAGTTACCCGTGGATGCCTTGCAGGCACGGGCTTTTGCTTCATCTCCCATGTGGGCAGGGTTCAGCCATGCGGTTTTCTGGATCTGGACTGCGGAAATGTTATTGAGCAGCCCTTTAGCAAAATCTGGAAGGAATCGGAGATATTCAACAATCTGCGGGATTTTTCCGCGCTCAAGGGCAAGTGCGGAAAATGCCAGTACAAGCGGGTATGCGGCGGCTGCCGGGCCAGGGCCTACGAGAAAACCGGCGACTATATGGCCGAAGAACCCCTTTGCAGCTATGAGCCTTAAGCAGGAGCCGGTCAATGAGCAATCTTCAGACGCCAAAAAACATCTTAAGCCTAAATGACAAAGAGCTTGATGCCTTTATCATGGATCTTTTCCACAGAATAGTTGTGCATTACGGGCTTTGGTTTGCTGAAAACATTCACCAGTTCGGCATGGAAAAGGCCATAGAAAACCTGTTCAATGCAAGGGACAAAAGCCTTGCCATTCAAATGAAGCGGCTGGCGCAAGTTTTAAATTTTAACCAAACTGATGCAATCCCAAACGCCCTTGCAGCTCTTGAAAGGCCAAAAAAGCTCGAACTGGCCCGCGCTGTTGCCATAAACTGGCTTGCCAATGACGGGGTATGGTTTCAGGCTGTGGAGTTTTCCCAGGGCATGTTTGATGCCAAGCGGGCCAATGATACCTGCTGGACAAGGTTTTCGCCAATGGAGGCCCATTCCATCCGCCGATTTTTAAACCTTGGAGAAAAGCCCGGCCTTAAAGGGCTTGAGCAGGCCTTGAACTTTCGTCTTTATGCGCTTGTCAACACCCAAACAACTGTGCATGAGAGCCAAAACTCCCTTGCCTTTTACATGAATGAGTGCCGGGTTCAGGCGGCCCGCAAAAGAAAGGGCCTTGATGATTACCCCTGCAAGTCCGGCGGCATGGCCGAATATCCATCCTTTGCAAAGGCCATTGACCCGCGCATTGAAACCCAGTGCATAGGCTGCCCGCCGGATGCCCACCCAAAGGAATGGTTCTGCGCCTGGCGCTTTACCATTAAAGATTGAGCCAATTGTAAAACTTAAAATTTTTTTGCGGGGGAGGGGGCTTTTTT
>JAGVAW010000046.1 GCA_020060085.1 Desulfobacterales bacterium | reverse complement strand
GGCATAAAGATTTATAGTTATAATTAAAAATTAACTGCCTTGGCCAGTTTTATCGGGAAAAGCTGCTTTTGACTTTGGAAACTGCTTTGGGAAAGGCCTTTTTTAAGGCTTGAAGCAGATTTGCCTGCATAAAAGGCAAGGGCCGTTAAGGCAAAAAAACCCCAAATGCCGGTGCGCACCGGCAAAGGATAAAAGCATGAAGCAAGGGCAAAGGACTTCTATGGGAAAAAGGATAAGCACAACGCTGAAATGCGCCTGTGTGCTTGCGGTCTGCCTTTTCGCCGCATCCTGCTCCTTTATGGGTTACACGGCCAGTAGTGTGGATTTTTCCGAGAGGCCCGTGGCCCAGCTTGACCATTACGATGGCACGGTTGTTATCAAAACCCACAATGCGTGGGGCAACCCGCCGGAGCGCGGCATGTCCCTTTATTCCGGCGACAAGGTGCTGGTCCTGGATGGCTCGGCTGGAATCCGCTTTGCAGACGGCTCAAGAATAGGCCTGTGCAGAAACTCCTTTGTCCAGATAACCCAGCAGTTTCAGCGGTGGGCACCTTTTCGGACTGTCCGCAATCTCGACAGGGCCGCCATTCTTTACCTGGGCCGTCTTTACTTTGATCTGGACAAGGCCTCGGCCCGCACCCATCTTTCCACGCCCAGCATGGTTTTTACCATGTTAAGCGGCAAGGGCAACATGGCAGCAACCCCAAGCCAGGAATCCCTTATCCTTTTAGAATCAGCGCAATCCGTATTCAAGGTGGGTGAGTATAAATTCGGCGCAGGCCCAATATGGACAGATGCCCAGGCAAACGACAACAAGCTTGTGCAGGCGGTTATGGAGGCTGAAATTGCAGCCAGCCAGGCCGCTGATGCAGAAGAGCAATATGCGGCAGGCAGCATCAGCGCAGCACAAAGGGCTTATTCTGCGGCCCAGGCCCGCTGGGCGGAAGCCAATGAGCGCCTTGTGTCCTCAAGCCTTCTTGTGACCTATCACCCGGAGCGCGAAGTCCTGGCCTGGGCAAGACGCCAGCAAAAGGCCGCAAGGCTTGATTTGGAAAGGACGCTTGAAGACAAAAACCAGGCGCAAAAAGCCCTGGAGGCTTTGGAGAAGGCGGCCAAAGAGCAGGCAGAAGAAGAAGCCGGGCAAAGCCTGCCCCAGGAAGAAGTTCTGGAGATGCTTCTGCCTGAAAGCCGGTAGCCTGGCTGCCCATTGAAAAGACTGTTTCCCCTGCAAGGCCCGGAAGATTGTATTTCCGGGCCTTTTTACTGTTTTTAGTGTGCGCCCCTGCGCAAAAAACAAGGAGAAAAAATGCCTGACATCATTGTTTCCATAGACCAGGGAACCACCGGAACCACCGTGCTCTTTGTTGATGCCCAGTCCCATGTCATCAGCCGGGGCTACGGGGAGATACGCCAGATATACCCCAAGCCCGGATGGGTGGAGCATGACCCGCAAAATATATGGGATTCAACTATAAAAGCCATTCAGGAAGCAAGGCAGATGGCCCGTATTCAGGATAAGGACATCCGCGCTGTGGGCATCACCAACCAGCGGGAAACAATCCTGCTATGGGACAGAAAAAGCCAAAAACCCCTCACAAACGCCATTGTGTGGCAATGCCGCCGCACAGCCCCTTTAATAAAATCCTTAAAGGAAAAAGGCCTTGAGGAGCTTTTTGTCTCCAGAACAGGCCTTTTGCTTGACCCCTATTTTTCCGGCACCAAAATAAGCTGGCTGCTGGAAAACAACCCGGAGCTTGGCCCCAAGGCTCAAAATGGAGAAATAGCCGCCGGAACCATAGATTCCTGGCTCATCTGGAATCTCACCCAGGGGCAAAGCCACTTAACAGACGCCACCAATGCCTCCCGCACCCTGCTCATGGATTTAAAAACCCAGAAATGGGATGAAGAACTCTGCAATATCCTCAACGTGCCAAAGGCCATCCTGCCACGCATAGAGGACTGCACAGCCCTTTTCGGCCACACAAAATCGGTTCCCGGCCTGCCGGACAATGTGCCAATATGCGGAGTGGCCGGAGACCAGCACGCAGCCCTTTTCGGCCAGGCCTGCTTCATGCCGGGGGAATCCAAATGCACCTTCGGCACAGGGGCCTTTATGCTCATGAACACGGGCAACGAGCCTGTTGTCAGCAAAAACCGCCTTCTCACCACAATGGCCTGGAAAATAAACGGCCAAGCCACCTACGCCCTTGAAGGCTCGGCCTTTATTGCCGGGGCGCTTGTGCAGTGGTTGAGGGACGACCTGCAAATAATCAAAAGCTCCCCGGAAATAGAACCCCTTGCCGCCAGCGTGCCAGATTCCGGCGGCGTTACCCTTGTGCCGGCCCTTGCAGGCCTTTCCGCACCCCACTGGAGGCCGGACGCCAGGGGAATCATCACCGGCATAACCCGCGGCACGGGCCGGGCGCACATCGCCAGAGCCGCCCTGGAAGGAATCGCCCTGCAGAATGTGGAAATCCTCCTGGCTATGGAAAAGGACGCAGGCAGATCCATCCCCAGGCTCAAGGTGGACGGC
>JAGVAW010000082.1 GCA_020060085.1 Desulfobacterales bacterium | reverse complement strand
GAACTCCTGGTAAGGGTAAAGATGTGGCTTTGAGTTGATAAGGCCAATGGAATCCGGGTGTGCGTAAACCCTTGCCCCGAACCTTTCTGCCACAATCTTGTTGCCGCCCACATGATCCTCGTGAAAATGGGTATTCACAAGGGTGTGCGGAGGGCATGCATCAAGGCGGGCTGCAATCTCGGCGGCTGTGCAGGCAGGCCCGCTGTCAATGAGAAGACCCTCCACAAGGTAGCAGGCCACCCAGTACACGGGCCTTGAATCAAAAACCCGGCTCAAACGAAGTTGAACAACGCCTTCAAATTTGTCTTCAACAAGCATTGCGTCCTGTTGCACCCTTATTTTTATTCCTTACGGCATAACCCAGCCGCCTGTTTCCTTTTCCAGCCAGTTGGCAACTGCAATGGTTGTTGCGTCATTGCCCTCAATGCCCACCACCTGCACCCCAAGCGGCAGGCCTTTTTCTGAAAGGCCCAGCGGCACCTGGGTGGCCGGAAAATGCAGGGCATTTATTATGCCCGTGTATATCCAGTGGTAGAGCTGAAGCTGGGGGACAAAATGGCGGGGCGCAGGCCCGGAGTAGGGGGGGAAAAGCATTATGCCGTCTGTGCCGATTATATCCCGGAGCTGATCCCGAAAATCGTTAAGACCGGCAAGCCATTTGGGCACAGGGCCTTTGGGCAGATTTTCCAGAAGGGCAAGCAGCACGCCCGGCAGGGTGTGGTCGCTTTTGCCAATGGCAAGGCGCAAAAGCTCCTGCATGGCAGGCAGGGGCTTGCCATCCCCCATAAAAACTCCAAAGGGCGTGGGGTTTGCAGAGGCCAGCCGGGCGCTCCAGAACTGGAGGGAGCGGGAAAAGCCCTTGGGCCGGGTGCGGATCACCTTGCATCCTGCCTTCTCCAGGGCCATTGCAGCCCGGCGCTGGGCAGCGGCAAGCTCCGGTTTTACCCTTGCCAGTCCGTTATCCGGCACATCCAAAACCTTTAGCCTGCTTATATCCACCTTTGTTGGGTCGCCAATCTCCATTGGAACGCAGCCAGGGTCCTGGCCGTCCGGGCCTGCAAGAATTTTCACCAGCGGCATGAGGTCCTCTGCCCTGCGGCAAAGGGGGCCGGTGGTGCACATTCCCGAAACGCCTTCTTCTGCCGGAGGATACTGGCCCGTGTTGGGAATAAGCCCGGCAGTGGGCTTGTGGCCGAAAACGCCGTTGAAGAAGGCTGGCATTCTTATGGACCCGCCTATGTCCGAGCCTAGCCCGAATGGCGAGGCCCCGGCCCCGATGATGGAGCCTTCTCCGCCGGAGCTTCCCCCGGCAATGTGGCATGGGTTATAGGGGTTTCCCGTGCGGCCATAGACCTTGTTGTCCGATTCCATCCACATACAAAGCTCGCTTGTGTTGGTTTTGCCCATCGGTATGGCCCCGGCCTTTAAAAGCCGCTCCACAGTGGGCGCATTGTGCTGGGCCACAAGGTGTTTTCGGGAAACAAGGCCCGAAGTGTGGGGTGTGCCCACAAGCTCAAAGCATTCCTTGATGGTGCAGGGAACCCCGTGAAAGGGCGGGCAGGCCTCCGGGCCGTTTTCTGCAAGGAATTTGTCCGCCTTTTTGGCCATTTCCAGGGCCTGGTCAAAAAGTTCGTAAACCACGGCATTGATGGCCGGGTTTGTCTGCTTTATCTTTTCAATATGAACGGAAACAGCCTGCTGGCTGGTTGTTTTCCCCTGTTTTATCATAAGGGCGATCTTGCTGCCCGAAGCGGTGGTCAAATCCTGGCTCATAAAAAGTCTGCTCCCTAAATTATTTAAAAATTGAAAGGCAAGGGCAAAAAACAAGCAGGGGAAAGCCGTCTGCTTAGGGCTTTCCCCTGTGAAAACTCAAAAAGGCCCAGCCATTCTGTGAGGTCAAAAGGCTTTACAGGTCGCTTGCCAGATCCACAATTATTTCAACGGCCCGCTCCACAAGCACATGATCCATGTTGATGACAACCGTGTAGAGGGACGGGTCATTGAAATGCTTTTCTCCTATTTTTTTGTAAAAGTTGTTGCGCCGCTTGTCGCCTCTTTTGATAACCCGCTTGGCCCTGGCTTCGCTCATTTTGTATCTTTCCATGAGGAACTTTATGCGGTGGGGCTTGTCTGCAATGAGCAGCACATGGACAGCCTGGGGATAATCATGAAGAAAATACTGGCCGCCCCGGCCCACGATTACCGTGTTTGCTTCGCGGGCTATTTCCTCCATGACCTCCTTTAGGGTTTCCTTGTAGATATCCTCATCAATGTAGCCATGGCCTTCCTCTTCTGCAAGGCGCTCCAGAAAGCTGGGGCTTACAATGGTGCCAAGGAAGTTCATCAGCCAGTTGCCCCGCTCCGATTCCACAGCCTGCACCCATTCAGGCGAAACCTTGGTTTTTTTTGCCACGATATTTATCATTTCCTCTTCAACCAGCTCAAAGCCCAGGCGCTTGGCGACCTTTTCGCCTATGGTGTGGCCGCCTGCACCAAAAAGCCGTGCTATTGTTACGACTTTCATGGGTCCACCTCTTATTTGATTTTTTTATGGGTGAGATTTTTATTTCAAAACAAGGCTATTTGCCAAGTGTCATCTGTTGCGTATGGTCACGGCAAAGCCCTGGGCCTTCAAATCCTTTATAAGGGCATCCACCTTTTTGGAATCCAGATGCACCACCACATCCTTTAAAGGCTTCTGTGGTGGGGTAAGCATATGGATTGTTACAATTTTAAGCTTATGCCGGTTGATAGCGCCAATGACCTGCTCCAGGGCAGGGCCTTCGCCGCCGTCCTCCACAAGTATGCGGGTTCCCGGCTCGCCTATGCCAAGCACCTTGTTGGCTATCTTGTAAAAAAAGTCGTTTGTGGTGGCAATGCCCACCACCTCCCTGCTTTTTTCGTTTTTCACAACAACAAGCGCTCCAACCTTGTTCTTCTGGGCCACTGCAAGCCCCTCCTCAACAGTCATTTCCGGAACAACGGTGATGACGCTTTTTTCCATGATTTTGGATACAAGAGTCTTTTCAAGCAGATAGCCAACCTCCCAAACTGTTAGGGTTGTGGCTTTGCCTGGGGACACATGCTCCAGGCGGTGCTCTGTGACCACGCCCTGGAGCTTGCCCTTGTCCACCACCGGCAGGCGGCGGAACTTGTGGGCCTGGAGGATGCGCTTGGCATCTGAAAGGGATGTGTCGCTGGGGATTGTGACCACCTTGGCGGTCATGACATCCTTGATGAGCATTTTTTTCACCTCCGGATATGCAACAGGGCGTAAAGTGGCAGGCAGGGCAACCCTTTTGTTTTAAGGGCGGCCTTTTTTTTAAGGCAACGATACGCAGGGCAGGGCCAAAAATCAAGCCTGCTGTCAAAAACAATATGATTTAACTTCTTTTTATCTGTTTGGCAGGCCTGTGTCCAGAAGTTTGTTTGTTCCTGATTTTTTTTTTGCTCCGGGCCAAAAAGCAGTATCAGGCTTTGCGGGAAGTTTTTTTGACAGGCCGGAATGCAGGTGCGCCAGGTGGAGGCAAATCATAACAGGTTGAAAATCAATAATAATTGCTTCGGCACCTTGACTTTGCTGCCTTTTTGGTCTAACAGAAAATGAAAAATCGGCCCAGGGCCGACAACTTGCCCCACAAAGGCCCGGCTTCTTGTAAACATTGCCCCAATGCCCCTTAACACCTTGGAAAAGCCCATGAAAAAGCAATCTGCATTGCTCATTTTTTTTGCGGCAGCCCTTCTTTTTGCAGGCTGCTTTGGCAGCAGCGATAATTCCGGTACCCAGGGCCCAGGCGCTGCAAACCCCTTGCCAGCGCCGGTTGTGCAGCCCATCATTGTAAACAGCCTGGCTGATGACGCAAACCCGCCGGAAGGCGAGATAACCCTGCGCCTTGCCCTTGCCCAGGCAGCGGACAACCAGCCCATAATCTTTGATGCGGCCCTAAACGGCGGGGTGATTGCCCTTTCCATTGTGGGGGAGGAGCATTCCGTGCTGAAGGGCGAGGTCATGGGTATGCGTGATGAGCCAAGCGGCCCGGTGAGCTATCTTGAAGGCTACTTTGAGCGCGATTACGGCAGGAGCGCCCTCTATGCCCGGAAGAATGTCATCATAGACGCTTCAGCCCTGCCCCAGGGAATAAGCCTTGCCTGGACAGGCGGGGCCGCAGACCCGGCCAGGGTTCTTGCGGTTTTTGGAAATCTCACCCTTAAAAATGTGACCATAACAGGCGGCCACAGCATTTTTGAGCAGATTGACCCTGTTGAACAGTTTCACGATCAGCCCTTCACCCTGGCCCGCGGGGCAGGTGTGGCGGTTTGGGGCACGGCCAGCATTGAAAACTGCACAATTTACGACAACCACTGCTCCGGCGACTTTGCTCCTTCCCGCGACCGGGGGGCCTTTGGGGGCGGCCTTTATGCAGATATTGTTCTTATGGAAAACTCCGTTGTGAGCGGCAACACGGTTTTAGGCGCAGGTGCAGGCGGCGGCGGTGTCTGCTCTGTGGGCGGGGCGGATTCTGCCCTGGTGGCTTCGACAATCAACAACTCGTCAATTTCCGGCAATCGCATAAGCGGTGTTTACGCCTATGGCGGCGGCGTTTATTCCGATGGCGGCGGCATAGGCAATTCCAAGGGCCTTGAGCTTGTTAACTGCACCATTGCAGAAAATGTGGCTGATTACCCGGCACTGCCTCCCCATCTCCTCAACATGGGCTACTGGCGGGGCAGCGCAGCCTATATGTCAAACGGAACCATGCTAATCAAAAGCTGCACAATTGTGGGCAACCAGGTTTATGGCAAGCCGCGCCTTGACAGCCTGGGCAAGCCGAATCTGGCCGGGGCCGTGGCTGCCACAATAGGCAATGCCCACGCTGTTGAGGATATGGTTGTGGGCCACAGCATACTTGTGGACAACACGGTTCACGAGTCAACCGGAGGCGTTTACGAACAGGACATATTCACCGGCTCTTTGATGTATTTTACGAGCATGGGCCACAACCGCATAGGGGTAATTGAGTTTGGCCAGATTCTTGTGCCTGTGGGCGCATGGGGCTGGCGCAGCCTGTGCCGCAAGCATTATCCCAAACAGGGCGATGAGGATGGCGTGCTTGCAGCGTCCGTGCTTAACATGGCAGATGGGGTCATCCGCTCAGACTTCATTGCCTGCGCAGGGGCAAACGAGCCTGGCTTTGCAGTGCTTTATTATGAGCCTAATACTGACGCCCTGGACAAAATCGAGCAATCCTATTTTGTGGAAGTGGTTCTGGCAGACTACTTTTTGAACCGCAACGCCAATGACAATTTTCTGGAAATAATGCTTGGCCGCCTGGAAAACCACTACAACCTGCCGGGCTTTGCCGCTGCCTTCACCCAGAATTTTGAGGCCTTTTTGCAGGCTGTGGATCTGGACCCGGATACCCCTGGCAACCAGCCTTACACAGACCCGGACGGAAACCCCATTCTCACCCTTGCAGACACCGGCTGGTTCGGCCCTGCTCTCACATGGCCAAAGGAGCTTTACAATTACCCCTTCATATATTTCTGGCGTCAGCTTGATGAGGCCCTTGTTGCTGCCAACATTGTCGGCATGGGGCCGGAGCTTTTGGGGGATGATGCCTGGGGTACCCTTTTTGCATCCGGCGATCTTGCGGAAAATGCCGATATAAGGATGCGCGTGATAGCAAATACGGGCTTTGGGGTTCTGCGGGAAGAGTCTGACCAGCTTGGCAACCCCAGGCCTGCCGGGGCGTTGGGCGACATCGGGGCCATAGAGATGCCATGAAAAGCGGTTTTGCCTGCCACAAAGAGGAAAAAAAATGATTTTTGAGCCAAATTCTCTTTTCCAGCAGGCCAATTTTGTGGCCGGAGCCTGGAGGCATGAAGGCAGGGGCGACCCCCTTGCGGTGCAAAACAAGTATTCCGGGGAGCTTCTTGCTCAAATCCCCCTTGCCACCCAAGGCCTGGCAGGGGAGGCTGTTAATGCGGCAAAGGAGGCATCTGCCTCTTTTAAAACATGGTCTGCCGGAAAAAGGGCGCAGCATCTGGGCCTTTTTTTAAAGGAGCTAGAAAATGGTGCCGAGGCCCTTGCCCGGCTCATCTGCGCAGAGGCCGGAAAGCCCATTGATTTTGCACGGGCCGAGGTGGCCCGCTCCCTTGAAAACATCGAAAACGCAAGGGTCCTTGCAGGCCAATATTCCGGCGAGCTTGTGGGCGTTGACTTTGGCCATTCCCAGGGCAAAATCGCCTACACTTTGCGGGTTCCTGTGGGGCCTGTTCTGGCAATGACGCCCTTCAACTTCCCCTTAAACCTTGCCCTGCACAAAGTAGGCCCGGCCCTGGCTGTGGGCTGCCCTGTTATTGTAAAGCCAAGCCCCCATGCGCCGCTTACAGCCCTTGCCCTGGCAGGGCTGGCTGCCAGGGCAGGCTATCCAAAAGGCTTTGTCCAGGCTATTTGCTGCGAAAACGCCCTTGCCCAAAGTCTGGCCGCAGACCCGGCAATAGCAATGCTCTCCTTTACGGGCAGCGCGGCTGTGGGCTGGCATTTAAAAGACATCTGCGGCAAAAAGAAAATAACTTTAGAGCTAGGCGGCAATGCAGCCGCTGTTGTGGATGAAACCGCAGACATAAAAAAGGCTGCCCGCCGTTTGGCCCTTGGCGCGCATATCTATGCAGGCCAGATATGCATATCCACCCAAAGGGTTTATGCTGTGGAGGCGGTTTTTGACAATCTTGTTGAAAAAATCCTTGCATACACAAAGGAGCTTGTTGCCGGCGATCCGGCAGAGGAAGGCGTGCAGGTGGGGCCGCTTATTGATGCGGCAAGCTGCCAGCGGGTGGCTGCCTGGGTGGATGAGGCCCTTGCCGGGGGTGCAAAGGCCCTTTGCGGGGCAAAGGTGATTGACAAGGCAAAAAACCTTTATGCCCCCACCTGGCTCACAAACACAAGCAGGGATGACAAAGTGGTATGCCAGGAGGTTTTCGGGCCTGTTGCTGTGGTGGAAAAGGTTGCAGATTTTGAGGCAGGCCTTGCTGCTGCCAATGACTCGGTTTACGGGCTTCAGGCAGGGGTTTTCACCAACAGCCTTGAGCGCATGAAGCAGGCCCACCAGACCCTGGAGGTGGGGGCAATCATCATAAACAACGCTCCGGGCTTCCGGGTGGATTCCATGCCTTACGGAGGTGTGAAGGATTCGGGCTTTGGCAGGGAGGGCGCCCTGTATGCAATGGAGGAGATGACCCATCCCAGGCTTGTGGTGTTTTAAAATGCTCCGGTATTTACGGGCCGGGCAGGTTGACAAACCCCCTTATGGGGTATTAACTTTCCGTGGAAAGAAAAAGCGGGTTTTTCGTGCAATGCAGGATTATCAAAGCCCCCAAATGCAGGATTAAGGCAGGCCCAAATCAAGCATCAGGAAAGGACATAATCATGGCCCAGGGCATAGTGGAAATCAGTGACGAGAAGTTTGATGCAGATGTCTTGAAAAGCGAAAAGCCTGTTCTGGTGGACTTTTGGGCACCCTGGTGCGGGCCTTGCCGCGCCATTGGCCCTATTGTGGAGGAGCTTGCAGGCCAGATGGGCCAGAGCGTTACATTCACCAAGATGAATGTGGATGAAAATCCCTTGACCCCAAGCAAATACGGCATCCGCGCCATTCCCACCCTCATTGTGTTCAAGGGCGGCAAGGTGGTGGATCAGATAACCGGCATGGTGGCCAAGGAGAAAATCAAGGATCTGGTCAACAAGGCCCTGTAATTTCCGGCTCATATTTATGGGCGGGCGTGGTTTAAAAACTGCGTCCGCCATTTTGCCAGAGGGCGGCCCTTAAAAACACCGGGGCCTGCCCGCTGTTGACGCCTCTTTGTTCAGGGCATTGCCCCTTATCCTCCGGCTTTGCACAAGGCCTTCAAATCCAGGGCGGAAATCATGACCCAAAAGGTTTACGACTGCATCATCATAGGCGGCGGCCCGGCAGGGCTTACAGCAGGGATCTACCTTGCCCGTGCAAGGGTGGACGCCCTTCTTCTGGAAAAGGTCATGCCCGGCGGCCAGATAATGACAAGCGATCATGTTGAAAATTATCCGGGCTTTCCCAAAGGCATATCCGGGGCCGATCTTTCCTTTGCCATGAGCCAGCAGGCTTCCAACATGGGCCTTGTTGTGGAAAGCGCACAGGTGACAAGCGTGGATTTTTCCGGGCCAATCAAGGAGCTTGTAACCGACGGGGGCAAATATCTGGCAAAAAGCGTTATAATCGCTTCCGGCGCGCAACCGGGCAAGCTTGGCATTCCCGGCGAGAACATTTATTACGGAAAGGGTGTTTCCTTTTGCGCCACCTGCGATGCCCCCTTTTTCCGCGACAGGGTGGTGGCTGCCGTGGGCGGCGGGGATACGGCTGTTCAGGAAAGCATCTTTCTCACCCGCTTTGCAAAAAAGGTATATCTCATTCACCGCCGCAATGCCCTGCGGGCAACCAAAATACTTCAGGAGCGCGCTTTTTCAAACGAGCGCATTGAAATGGTGTGGGACAGCGTTGCCACCAAAATTGACGGCGATGAGGCTGTGCGCTCCATTGGTGTAAAAAATGTGAAAACCGGCCAGGAAAAGACCCTTGCTGTTGACGGCGTTTTTGTGTGGGTGGGAACAGTGCCCAACACGGACTTTATAAAGGGCGCGGTCAAAACCGATGAGCGGGGCTTTGTGATTGCAGACTCGCATATGCGGACAAGTGCGCCGGGTGTCTTTGCAGCGGGCGATGTGCGGAACACGCCCCTTCGCCAGGTTTCAACAGCCGTGGGGGATGCGGCAATCGCCGCTTCTTCCGCAGGTCATTATCTGGAGGCCCATTCATGAAAAAACTGGCGATTTTCGCCCTTGCCGCAATGCTTGTCATCTCCGGCTGCAGCTCATTTAAAAAGCAGGACACCCGCACGGACGAGCAGCTTGCCCGCGATGGAGTGGCTGCCTACGAGAAGGGCGACTACAAAAATGCGGTAGAGGCATTTGAGCGGCTTCGGGACTGGTATCCCTTCTCCAAGTACCTCATTCTTGCAGAGCTGAAACTTGCAGACTCCTACTTTCAGCGCAAAAAGTACCCGGAAGCTGCGGCAGCCTACGAGCATTTTGAGCGGATGCACCCCACAAACGATGCCGTGCCCTATGCCATTTATCAGACAGGCATGAGCTGGTTTGAGCAGCGCCGCAGCCCGGACCGCGATCAGGTGCCTTCGGAAAATGCGCTTGCCGCCTTTTACCGGCTTTTGGAAAGCTTCCCTGACTCGCAATACGCGCAGCAGGCTGCCGGGCCGATAAAGGAATGCCACCGCCTCATGGCAGAGCACGACTTTGAGGTGGGCCGCTTCTACTACCGCCAGGGAAACTACAAGGCTGCCATTGCCCGGTTTGAAAAGGTGCTCACAAACTACGAGGATGTGGGCGTTCACAATAAGGCTTTAAGCTACATGGCCCTTGCAAAAGAGCGCCTTGTTCTGCAAGAGAAGAGAAACGCAGACAAGAATTCCGGCTGATATAAAGGGAAATTTGTTCAGGCCCGCCCTGACCCTCTTTTTTTGCGGGAAAAGCTCGTTGACAGGGCCTTTTCCCGCATTTTTTTTGCCCGAATAATTCATGAAAAATTTTGCCTATAAGAGAATATAAAATATTTACAAATAGATAGGTGCATTTTTGAGGCTTGTTCAAAAATACAGTCTGCTTTTGATGCAAAATTTGTTTAAACGGCAAAATTTTTCACCCTGCGGGCGAGGCAAGATTTGCGCACTGGCTGCGTTATCGGGGACTCGGAATACTTTCAGTATGCCGAAAGCCCCTCTATCCTTGCCAGTACACAAATTTTTTCTCGTGAATTATCCGGGTTAGGGTTAACAGGGTGCGGCCTGTTACCGGCTGGGGGCTGCCATGATAGTTATAGGGGTTATGGGAGGCGGGCAGGCAGATGAAAAAAACCTGGCAATTGCCCGGCAGCTTGGGCAGCTCATTGCCCAAAAGGGCTGGGTGCTGTTGAACGGCGGGCGCAATGCAGGTATAATGGAGGCAAGCGCAAAGGGTGCAAAGCAGGCAGGCGGGCTTACGGTTGGGGTTCTGCCCGATGACCATGCAGTCAATGCCAGCCGCTTTGTTGACATTCCCATTCTGACAGGCATGGGTTCTGCCAGAAATTCTGTGAATGTTCTTTCCAGCCGGGTTGTGGTGGCCTGCTCTGGGGGCCTGGGAACCCTGTCCGAAGTGGCTCTTGCCCTCAAGTTCAAGAGGCCGGTTATTCTGCTGGGCTTTGAGCCGGGGCATCTGGTGGACTCTCTGGCTGGCAGTAATCTTCTTTTCCGTGCAAAAACCCCGGAACAGGCTGTGGAAATAATAAGCTCCATACTGGCTGGTGTCTGATTGTCCTTTTGCGGGCAATTCGGGCTTTGCCTTTTCACCTGCACCTTTTTAAAGAGGTCTTATGCTTCAGCTTACAGACTGCGGATTTGTTGCCCAGGGCCGCATGGCCGCACAAGAGGGCTTCCCGCCTTCATGGCAGGACATGACCCAACTGGAAAAGGCCGCGGATGAATGGATTGCCTGCTGGCGGGCCTGCCGGGCAGACCTGGCCCGAAAGCGGGGAGGTCTTGAAAGCCTGTTTGAGCGCCTGGATGCGGCAATCCGCACAGACAAAATGGAGCATCTGGATGATCCGGATTATCCTTTGAAGCACAAAAACGGCATTGTGCAGGCAATTCATCTGCTAAACCTTGTGGGCCTGCATTACAGCCGCTTTCTCATGGAAATAGGCCCCATAATCCGCGAAATAGCGCTGGAAGAGGGCAGGCCCGCGCGGGTTCTGGAGCTTGCCTGCGGGTCCGGCGAGTTCACCCTTGCTTTGGGCCGCCTTGCCCGCAAAAAACGCATACAGGCCTGCTTTTCCGGGTCGGACTACATCAGCGAATATGTGGAGCTTGCCGGGCAGAAGGCTGCAAAGAAAAAGATTCCCACAGATTTCTTTGTGCTCAATGCCTTTGACATGAAGGACCTTGAAAAAAACTCCTTTGACATTTTTTTCATCTGCCAGAGCACCCATCATTTTACACCGGGACAGGTGGCAAAAATGATTGCCCAGGCAAAGGAGCGTGGGGCAAAGGCCTTTGTTTCCATAGATGGCCGCCGCAGCCTGCTGGTTCTTTCCGGGCTTTTGGGCTTTTCCCTTCTGGGTTTAAGGCCCGGTGTTTTACATGACAGCATTCTCACGGGGCGCAAGCTTTACAGCGAGCAGGAGCTTGCCATAATTGCAGGCATTGCCGCACCCGGCTCTCCGGCTCTTGTTACAAACAACCTGTTCACCCATTCCGTGCTGAGTGTGCGCTTTGACCTGGCCCGAATAATTCATGAAAAATCTTACCGCTAAAGAATATATAACATATTTTCAAGCAGATAAGTGCATTTTTGAGGTTTTGCCAAAAATACAGTCTGCTTTTGATGCAAAACTTGTTGAAACGGCAAGATTTTTTCACCCTGCGGGCGAGCCAGGATTTGTGTACTGGCTGCGTTATCGGGGACTCGACATACTTTCAGTATGCCTTCGCCCCTCTAGCCTTGCCAGTACGCAAATCTTGGCCCGTGAATTATCCGGGCTGGACGCAAAATTGAAAGGCAGATAATAACTGCTTTTTGGGGCAGGGCATTTTTTTTGCAGAAGGCAGATGAGAAACGCAAAAAACCCGGGCTTTTTTAAAAACCCGGGTTTGCTTTTTAAGGCAAAAAATGTGCGGCACACAGGTTAAGGCTTTTGAATAAAACCGGCCTTAATGCACTTGGTGCAAACGGTCATGCGCTTTACCTGGCCGTTTTGCAGGGCGCGAACCTTCTGCAGGTTGGGGTTGAAGCGCCTTTTGGTTACATTGTGGGCATGGCTCACATTGTTTCCCACTTCAGGCTTTTTTCCGCATATATCGCACATTCTGCTCATGGCTCTTCTCCTTGAAATAAAAAAATCATTGTCTGCTGTCTTTTTAAAGCGGCCTGCCGCCTTTTTAAAGCCCTTAAGGGCCTTGTGAGGGCTTCCCGCACAAAACGCTTCTTTTATACTGACTTTTAGACCTTTGTAAAGAGGTTTTTTTGTCTGCTCAATAAAACCTGATAGAGCCAACAGGCAAATTTCATTGCAACTGGGCCGGGTGGCCCTTAATTTTGGTCCAGGCCCGAAGCAATAATTGAATGCACGGCATCCATGAGTTTGTTGATGTCCTTCTCATTATAGGAGGCGGTTTCCACAGGCTTGTGAATTTTAAGGCAGGCCTTGCCCGGAAAAAGGTCCAGGCTTTTTGCAGGAAGAATGTCCCTTGTTCCGGTGATGGTGAGGGGCAAAATGGGCAGGCCCAGATCCAGAGCCATGCGGAATGCGCCCTTTTTGAAGCGCCGGAGCTTTCCGTCCCGGCTGCGGGTTCCTTCAGGGAAGAAAACCACGCAGGCCCCGTCCTTGATTCTGACTTTGGCTTCCTCAAGGCTTTTAACGGCCTTTTTTATATCCGAGCGGTCAATGTAGATGTGGCCTATGCGCTCGCAGGCCTTGCCGAAAACAGGTATTTTCTTCAACTCCATTTTCATTACCCATCGGATGTCCATGCCCAGCCAGCCGTATATCACAAAGATATCGAAGTGGCTCTGATGATTGGAGCAGACGACATAGCTTTTTCCCGGCTCTATGTTCTGGCTGCCAGTCACCTCAACGGAAAAGGGCGTGACCTTTGCGTTCAACCGGCTCCACAGGCGGCCAAGCACCCTGCCAGCCTTTTCTCCTGGCACCACAAAGGAGGAAGCTATGGCCGCGCAGGCGAAAAAAAGAGTGTTGGCCAGAATAAAAGGTATTAAAAACAGTAACTTGTATGGCTGATAAAGAAGTTTGGC
The DNA here is from genome assembly GCA_020060085.1 of Desulfobacterales bacterium. Lineage (GTDB taxonomy): Bacteria > Desulfobacterota > Desulfobacteria > Desulfobacterales > Desulfatibacillaceae > JAGVAW01. Next base: position 13,516 of record JAGVAW010000082.1, on the reverse strand, counting down.
GATTTTTTTGTCCATGACGACCTCGGATAATGAAGAATGCTAAAGAGTGGCACCAGGAATTGGAACCGGAATGCAGCCGGTCTTAACTGAATAAAATCGCGGGATATGAAAAATCTTACCGCCCCTTTAGCAAGTTTTTACCAACATGGCAAGATTTTGTGAGCCATCCAAAAAAAAATTTACCGGAAAGGCGAGCCTGCATTTGCAGCCAAACCACAAAAACGCTCTCAAGCCAATTGACCTGCCAGCGTATTCTTGATATAAATTGTCTGTTTTAGGCAGGGTCGCCAAAGAGCTTAGCAAACATTAAGGTTTCTTTTTTTTTGATACTGGCAACGGAAGCACAAAAAGGTTACCAACGGCAAAGGTGCGGCGTTTATGCCGCCGCGCTCCAACCCCTTTTTTGAGGAGGGTTTTTCATATCATGGCAGAAGAGGTCATAAGGCTAAAGAAAAAAAAGGGGAGCACCCTAAAGGACGAGATTGCCAAGATTCTGCCTGAAGGCGGAAACCTCAATCTCTGCCTCACCTGCGGGATGTGCTCTTCAGGCTGCCCGGCCACGGGGCTTCACGACATGGACCCCCGCAAGTTTTTGCGCATGGCGGCTCTGGGCATGGACGAGGAGCTTAAAAAGCACCCCTGGTCCTGGATGTGCACCATGTGCATGAGGTGCATATATGTATGCCCCATGCAGATAAACATCCCCCAGCTTGTGTTCAATATTCGCGGACAGTGGCCGCGCGAGGAAAGGCCCAAGGGCATTTTAGGCTCCTGCGACATGGCCCTTCGCAATGACACCTGCTCTGCAATGGGAACAACAGAAGAGGATTTCCAGTTTGTGGTGGAGGATGTTCTTGAAGAGGTGCGCGAAACCCAGCCCGGCTGGGAGGAGCTTGAAGCCCCCATAAACAAGCATGGGGCCTACTTCTTTTTGAACCAGAACTCCCGCGAGCCTGTTACCGAGCCGGATGAAATGGTGCCCCTGTGGAAGATAATGCACCTTGCCGGAGCAGACTGGACATACGGCACAAAGGGCTGGGCAGCGGAAAACTACTGTATGTTCATGGCAGATAATGATGCCTGGAAGCACATACTGGAAGTGAAGGTCAAGGCCGTGGAGGACCTTGGCTGCAAGGTCTGGCTCAACACCGAATGAGGGCACGAACTCTTCGCAGTCCGGGCCGGACTGCAAAAATTCAAAATCCCCTTCAACTTTGAAATCCAGAGCATAATAAGCTGGTACGCCCAGTGGATTCGCGAGGGCAAGCTCAAGGTAAACTCCGACTGGAACAAGGACCGGCGCGTCAAGTTCACGGTGCAGGACCCCTGCCAGCTTGTGAGAAAATCCTTTGGCGACCCGGTTGCAGCAGATCTTCGCTATGTGGTCAAAAGCGTTGTGGGCGAGGAAAACTTTGTGGACATGACCCCCAACTTTTCCAACAACTTCTGCTGCGGCGGAGGAGGCGGATTTCTGCAAAGCGGGTATGCAGAGGAGCGCCGGGCCTACGGCAAGGTCAAGCTGGACCAGATACTCACCACCAAGGCAGACTACTGCATCACGCCCTGCCACAACTGCCATGCCCAGGTGCACGATCTTTCCGAGCATTACGAAGCCGGATACCACACCGTGCATCTGTGGACGCTCATCTGCCTGTCTTTGGGTGTTTTAGGCGAAAACGAGCGGGTGTATCTTGGCCCGGACCTGGCAGATGTGAATATGCCGCCAGGTGCAGAAGAATAGGGCGCTCAATAAAAAAAATTCAGGGGGTCTGTCTTTAAAAAGGCAGGCCCCTTTTTTGTTCTGCTGTTGACCCCCCCTTTGCCTATTGTGTAAAACCTGTCAATTGAAGTATGAATAAAGGCCAATTAACAGAAAAATCCTTTGCAACAGACAAAAAAACCGCCAACCCCTGCTGCAAGGAAAAAGCAAAAGGAGCCTCAATGCAAACTCCGCGCTTCAAGGTGGTTTTCTCCGGCGTTGTCTATCCGGGCAAAAAGGTCAGCCATGTAAAGCGGAACCTGGCCCGGCTTCTGGAAATGGACCTGGAGCAGATAGAGGCCCTTTTTGAAACCCACGGCCCGGTTATCCGCCAGAGCCTGGACATTGCCACGGCAATTTCCTATGCCAAGGTGTTCGAGGAAGCCGGGGCTGTATGCCATGTTCAGGCTGTAAGCGCAAAGGACGAAGCGCCATCCACCCTGCTTGAGCCGGACAGCAAAGGCCAGCCCCAGGAAGCAGCTCCGGCGGCCCCCGCTGCTGTCCCTTCCGGGCGCAGCATAAATATTTTTGAGGCAGGGCCAATCGCCCAGGATGATCGTTATGCACCCCTTGTCTGCCCCCGCTTCACCGGGGCAGACAAAAATCTGGGTATCAACCGGCTCGACAGGGAGCAGATTCCCTTTGAAACAATAAGGGCACTTTCCGTTTTCGGGCATCAGGAGGCAGGCGAAAAAAAATTCACCCTCTTTCTTTTTGAAAAGGGCCAGCGCCGCCCGCTTATGGTGGATGCCAGCAAAATTGTGTTCAACGATTTTGAAGGCGTGAAGGGCCAGATGCTTCTAACCTCCTTGCGCAACTTTATCGGCCTTGTTCACGAGAAAAACCCGGATTTGGTCATTGACAGGCCGACCTACGATTTTCTTTCCGGCCAGTTGCCCACCATCATAAAGCAGGATGCCCATTCCCTTGCCACGGGCATCGGCAGGGTACTGGAGTCCAATCCCCCCCTGACAGCCATGCCCATACCGGAGCAGGGCATTCTTGGCGCATTGGAATCGGCATGGCTGGACCTGCTGGAAAAGGAGCAGGCCCTGCCGGAGGCCGATGTTGATGAAAAAGCCCCTGCAAGCGAGCCTGCGGCAAAGCCCTTTTTCAAGCCGGAGCCAAAAAGGGTGCGGGAGGGCATTCAGGGTGAAACGGTTAAGGCCATTCTTGCCCGGCGGCCCACAGCGCCTCTGGGCAGGCGCATTCTTGCCTCAATTCAAAGCCTGCTGCTCATGGGCTGCCTTATCCTGATACTCTTCATCCCTGCTGATTTGTTTATTTCAGGTGAATACAACCAGGATATTTTTCAGGCATGGGAGGCCAAAAGCGAGGCATGGCAGGCAGCGCTTTCTTTAATTATAGGCCTGCCTGTGGCCCTTGTGTTTTTTGTGCAGGTGCTCCTGCAAAAGAAAAACGGCCAGACCTGGGGGCAGAAGCTTGCGGGAATACAGGTTGTCCATGATGACCAAAGCCCTGCAAGCGGCCTGGATATATGGTTTGTGCGCTTTGTGGGCCATGTTATAATGCTCATGATTTTAGGGATAAATGCCCTTTTTGCAGGCTTTGATCCCCGCAGGGTCAGCCTTGCGGATTCCTTTTCCCAGACCCGGCAGGTAAAGACAAAGCTCAAACCCGGCATCTTGTGGCAGTTCATGCCCCTGTTGCTTTTTATGGGCCTTGCGGCAAATGTTTTTGAATACCGCGCCAGATGGGAGTCCATCCCCGAAGGGGTCATGCTCTGGCTCATCGGGGTCGGTCTATGGCTTGTCACCTTCTTTACCTATGCAGCATGGCGCAGGGGCAAGGACGAAATCAAAACCACCGGGTAAAAAATGAAGCCTTCTTCAAGGGATATTCTCAAGCGCCACGGCTGGCGGGCAGACAAGGCCGCCCACAACTTTATCTACTTTTACTACCACAAGCACTATGTGGCGGTGAGCCTGTTCATAGCCAAAAACGGGGCGCGCTTTTTAGGGTGGATTCCGCCCTTCAAGCTTATTCCCAGGGCGGTTTTCAACAGGTATCACTCAAAGGTGCTTTCAAGGGATGATGTCAAAAAAATCCTCTCGCTGGATCATGACCTCAACCTGGGGGCAGATGAATCCCGCAAGGTCATTCCCTTTCGCTATGCCCACAATGTTATTTTTCGCGACCCCAAGCTCATTGCGGTTATGGACTGCCCCTGCAAGCTCAACCAGCCCGAAAACGAGCGCTGTCAGCCCCTTGCCTGCTGCATTGCCATAGGTAAAGACTTTGCACCCATCTGGCTGGAGCATTGCGAGGAAAAATACCATGCCCGGCAGATTACCCAGCAGGAGGCTTTGGACATAATCACCGCTGCCCGCAATTCCGGGCACATCACCCAGGCATTTATAAAAACCGCAACAGGCGGTCTTACGGGCATCATCTGCAACTGCTGCCCCTCCTGCTGCGGGGGCATAAAGGCAAGCGCCCAGACCGTTAAAATAGAAAAAGGCCTCACCCAGTACATTGCTTCGGGCTATTCCGTGGCCAGGGATGAAGCAGCCTGTAACCTTTGCGGCAAATGTGAAAAAGCCTGCCCCTTTGAGCTGATAAAAATAAAGGAAAAAACCTGGCAGTACGATCAGGCCGCCTGCCTGGGCTGCGAGCTGTGCGTGGAAAAATGCCCCCAGCAGGCCCTTTCCCTTTTCAAAGACCCGGAAAAGCTCCTGCCCCTGGACATAAGCCTTCTTGAAAGCGAGTTCGCCACCCAGAACACCCTTGTTAAGTGGCGGTGAGGGGGGAGGGTCTTCCAATTTTATCTACCTTGAATCATTAATAGCAGGTGAGAGGAGACAGATGAAACGCGACATGGATCTCGTCCGTGCGATCCTTTTGGAATTGGAAAAGCATCCGGCTGGCTTTGCCCCGCCCAAAATCACCATCGAGGGTTACACGGACGACCAGATTGCCTACCATGCGCACATCATGTGGCAGGAAGGCCTCGTCAACGCGATTGACATGAAGCACTTGGGTAGCAAAGGGCCGGAAGCGAAGATTTCAGGCCTGACTTGGCAAGGGCATGAGTTTATTGATGCTGCGCGGGAACCTTCACGATGGCAACAGGCAAAGGCGATCGTGGGTAAAACAGGGGAGGCAAGCATCCATGTGTGGTTTGCAGTGCTGACGGATTTGGTTAAAAAGAACTTGGGACTATAGCCCAACAAAAACAAGTGCAGGACGGCCAGGGTGTTAAAGGGAAAACAGAAAAAAAACAGAAATTTTTGACCACGAATCACACGAACCATACGAAAACCAAGCATAAACGGCAAAAATCCGTCATTCCCGCGCAGGCGGGAATCCAGAATAAAAACTGGCAGATGTCCCTACCAAAACAGTCGGTTGCCTTCAATTACGCCCTGCATGGATTCAAAGCAGAACAGCGGCATAGTCTTCGAATACGCCAAGAGGCCGTAATGACGGGTTCTGCGGAGGGCCGGTTACAGGAAGCCGTGGCTTTTCCCTCAACGAAGACCCTATTCATTATATTTTGGAGAAGTTCCATGCCTGGCAAGCAGGCCGTTTTCGTCCAGGATGCCATACAGGGCTTTGGCCACTATTGCGTGTACCAGGGGGCTTGGGTGCTGGTCATGCTGGTTTACAGTGCGTTGGTTTCTCGGAAGGCTTTTTACCAGAGGATAAACATCCAGGACAGGTGTGTCCCGGTCCAAAAAAAAGGTGGCCAAGGGCTGGTTGACGATGATTTTGCTAAACTCGATATAAATGCCCATTTCGGGAAAAAGCACAGGCAGAAAGCCGATATTGTTATTTTCGCAGTAGTTCTGGATTGCCTTCAAATCTTTTTGGTGCAGTGCAAGAATTTCCTTGTCCAGGTAGTAAAAAAAGGGATTGGTTTCAGCGCTCTCCACATATTTTTCAAAAAGCCTTCCAGGGGCGAAAAAGCTCCAGTACAGGTAATTGGCCAAAAATGATCGATCCACAATAAACCTGACTTCCGGGTTCAGCTCATCGAGCACGGACAGAATGATTTCGTACGGAGCCGTTTTGGGCATAGGGATGTCATTGTCGTAATGGGCCAGGATCACCATGTCCGGGGCTACAGGGAAATTCATCAGGCTTTTCAACTGGTCACGGGTGTCGGACCCGCAGATTCCTAAATTGTAAACCCGGTAACTCGGCCCCAAGTGTTCGGCCAGAAGGTCAGAAAAGCGCAGACGAAAATCCTTGATTCCATGCCCGGCCACGATTGAGTCGCCCAGAACCGCAATCTTGACAATTCCAGCCGGACAAGGCGTTTCCACTTCCAAATCCCGGTAGCCCAGGTGGTTTACAGGCCTCCAGTAATAAGCGAGCCAATTGCGCTCGGCCAGGGGGATGCCCGTGCCAAAACTCCGGGGCAGAAAGGTGAAAATTCCTTCCAGGATGAGCACAAGGCATAGAATGGAGGACAAAACCAGGGCCAGATTTTTCATGTATTCCGGGATCCGGCTTCGTATCAGAAGCCAACATCCCAGCGCCAAAGCGACCAAGGACATGAGTACTATGCCAGCCCTGAAAAGGAGTGGGATAAGGGAAAAATTCCATAGGTCGGAGGTAAATCTGGTGCTGTAAAGGATTCCTGCAAATAGGGATATAAAGACAAGACAAAACAGAACAAACCGAATGCCGCCCGATAAGCTCACGCCTCGAAAAAAACGCCACATATCCCCCCTTTTTTGGATAGAAAACCCTGCAATTTAAGGCTCTTGGAAGGCAAAACCTGTTTCGGGATTTTCGTGGCCCAACAAAAAAACCGCCCCATACCCGTCATCCCCGCGCAGGCTTTGAATCCAGCTTTTCCCCTTCAATGCCCTTGCCGCCCGGCACCTGTTTTTGTTGGGCTACACTAAAGCTAGCTCAACCTACCCTCCCGGCGCATTCCCGCATAACGCAGCTATCGTTTTCCTGGGGCCGCCCCTCCACAGGAACCCGTCATTCCGACCTTATGACGCGGTTGAAGGCCATGCCGCTGTTCTGCTTTGAATCCATGTACTGCCCTGTTTAAGGCAAGGCCTTGTTTCAACAAGGACAACGGCCCATTTTTATTCTGGATTCCCGCTTTCGCGGGAATGACGGGTATGGGAGGCGGTTCCAGGGGATTTGTTTTCCCTCCACCAACGCACAGGGCGGTTCCAGGGGATTTGTTTTCCCTCCACCAACGCACAGGGCGGTTCCAGGGAAAGGAGAGCAAGGCTTGCGGGGGTGCGCCGGGACGAGGTGTACTTGTCGTACATCGAGCTACCGGCGCACCCTAAGCATAACGCAGCTATCGTTTTCCTGGGGCCGCCCCTCCCCCAAACGCCCTACTCTCCAAGGCCGAGCGATTCCAAGAGCCTCCTGTCAATGGCGCCGGACTGCATGAGCCCGTTGTCCTCCTGGTATTGGAGAATCGCCCCCAGGGTGAGGGGGCCGAAAAGGCCGTCTATCCTGCCTTTATAATAGCCCTGGGCCGCGAGCTTTTCCTGGACCCTGGTCACCTGGATTTTTCGCTTTTCCCAGGCAGTAAGGCCTGCTGTGGAATCCGGCTTCGGGGCCTTGACCGCAGGCGCTGCCGGGGCGGGCTTTGCCACCACAGGGGCAGGCGCAACCGGGGCAGGCGTTGCCACCACAGGGGCAGGCGCTGCCGCAACAGGAGCGGGCGTTGCCACCACAGGGGCGGGCTTTGCCGCTGCGGGCTTGGCGCTGGTGCTGGCGAACCTGGGAGCCTTCACGGTCTGGCCGGTCCGGAAGCTTTCAAGATGCTGCAACACCTCTTCCAGAAGGCTTTTGGGATACAGTTTTCCGGCAAGCTGGTCCCACACGGGGCGGGTGCGTCTCATGACCTCTGCCCTGGTTTCGGGCGAAAACTCTGTGCGCTCCACGCCATATTGTATCATGGCTTCCAGGGCCCGGTTGTTTTCATCCCTTATGCCTTTCAAAAAAGGAACCTGCACGCTGTCACGGTTTCTGTTCAGGTTGATCTGGTACTCCTCGGGAAGCTCGTTCCATGCCTTTGCGTTAATGATTATAACTGCCGGAGCGTAACGGATCTTTACGGGGTTGACGAACTTCATGACAGTGAAAAGCTGGCTGCCCGCGTAATAGACGGCAGGGGCAAAGGCTGTGTCTATGACGCCGGTTTTGAAGCCCGAATGGCCCTCCAGGACGCTTGTGACGATGGGTTGTGCGCCAAGTGCCTGCAATGTGGCAGCCTCCACCGTGCCGTACCAGTTCTGGAACCTTGAGCGCCTGAAGTCCTCCAGTGTGTTCATGGGATATTTTGTGGAATAAAGCTGATCAAAATCCTGGTCCATCCACATCAAAAGCTTGTAGCCCCGCTGTTCAAAATAATAGTCGAAGGTCGAGTACATCATTGTGCGCAGGTAATCCACCTCCTCGTTGTTGTTCAAAAGAAAGGGGAGGCTCAAGACGGATAATTCGGGGCAGGCCAAAAGCGCCCCGGCCCCGGATATACCCGCGCCCTGGAGCTGACCTATGTTCATTTTCTGGAGGTATTCCTGGTCATTGCCCATCACTCCGCCCCAATAGACTTTCAGCTTTACCGTCTGCTCCGACGACTCCCAAATCCAGGGCATAACCAGAGCCTGAACCTGCCTGCCCCAGCCCAAATCCTTTGGGGCAAGGGTGGCTATTTTCCAGCGGTTGTCCTGATTTTCGGCCAGCGCCGCGGCAGGGACAAGGGCTGCAACAAGTAACGCAATAACCATGAAATCAGTAATTTTTTTCAGGCAGACCACGGGCTTTCCTTTCCGTTTGGGTGTTTTTTTTGCGGCAGATCAGCCACTTTTTGAACATATTACAACACTTTGCATCTTAACAAAAGGGCTTGTTCAAACAAGGTCAAAAGGATTTGGCAAAGGCTTTGCGGTTGCTGGTTATGACTCCAATGCTTTGTTTCAGAGGACCCGCACGCCAAAGATGCATCTGACGCAGGCAATTACCTTTGCGCGAGCGGAGCCGCCCCAATCTGGCTATCTTGCCACACCGATTTTATGCAAAAAACCTTCGATTGTCGAAAAGCCATAGCGATCTTTTAAGTTATAGTTGTTTATTTTATATTGGGCTTGGTTTGCAGAGTAACTTATAGATTTATCATAGACTTGGCTCAAAATTTCATTTTTAGAAAGAACCCATCCAGATTTATTAGACACAAGTGCAACAAAATAATAATTGCCATTTTCTTTGGTAATGGAATTAAAAAAATCAAAGAATTGTTTTCCAAGACCCCAAAAGGGACGGATTTTACTTCTGCTAATTTTTATGATCAGGAATTTATTGTTATTCAGGAGAAAATAGTTACGGCGCTTGAATAGCCCATGGTATTTTGAATATTCGAGCTTGGCCTTTAAATCAATTGCTCCGATTGCGTTGGCAAACTAGACAACCTCATCACCCATTTTATCCCCCTTTCGCAATATATTGCTGCATGTAACACCGCTAATAAGTTCCGTAAGTCGGGCTGGGCCAAAGCTAGCCCAACCTGCCCCTACTCCTCTTCATGCCTTATCAATGCCTTGCGGTGTTTGAAGGCGCTCTGGCGGCCCGTGCGCTCCTTTTTGGCGCGGTCTATTTCCATGCTTACCTTTACTCCCCTTGTGCGCAACGAAAAGAAAACAAGGCGCTTTTTATCCATCACAAAAAAGCGTCTGCCATATTTTTTAAGGGCCTTTTGGTCTATTTCAAAGCCAAGGCCGGGTTTTGTTGGGGGCATAATTGTTCCGCGGTTGTGGTAGAAAGGCTCCTTCAATATGCCGTCACGGGCCTCTATGGTCCAGCCCGGAGGCGCAAAGGGGTATTCCAGCTCCTTTTTCTCGGCAAAGCCCGAAGCTGCCATGAGCTGCAAATTCACCGCAAAGCCTATGCCGTTTGTCCATGTGTGGGGGCTGTATTGCAGGTTGTGCTCGCGGATTTTTTGTATGAGCGCCCAGGTCTGGGCAATGCCGCCCGTGAAAAGGGCGTCCGGCTGAAAAATGTCGTAGCAGCGCTTTTCCACCATCATATTTAGTTCGGGCAAGGCCCCGGTGTGAAGCTCGCCGCCGGATATGGGCACCTTGCTGTATTTCACAAGGGCAGCCTGATCATCATAGGCATCCATGGGCAGGGGCTCTTCTATCCATGCAATTCCTGCCTCTGCGCAGGCGTCTGCAAAGCGCTTTGCCCGCTCCAGGCCCCACAGGGGCGCATCGCTTATCACGGCCACGCGCCAGGCCTGGTTTGCATCCACGCCTATGCTCATCTTGTGGCCAACAGCCCTTGCCACCTCGCGCACATGACGAATGTCCACAGCCTCGTCAAAGTCGTGCACCCGCAGCTTCACGGCCCTAAAGCCTTCCTCGTGGCGGGCAAGCACTTCCTCAATGCGCTTTTTGGCGCTTTTCACCTCTCCGGTGGAGGCATAAAGCTTTATGGGAGAGGCCTTGCCCCCCAAAAGCTCGTAAACCGGCCTGTTTTCGCGCTTGCCCTTTATGTCCCAAAAGGCAGGCTCAATCCAGAAGTTGCGCCACCCAAGATAGCCCACCTCCCGCAGCCGCTGCTGTATCATGCCCATATCAGCAGAGTCCTCCCCCAATAGGTAAGGCCCCAGAAGATCCCCCAGGCCCCGGCGCTCTGCCCCCATTGCAGGGCCTGCGCTGTAACCGCTTATGCCCTCGTCTGTAGTCACCTTTATAAGGTCAAAGCGGTTTTCAGTCTGGGGAAGGCCGGGAATCCAGCTTGGATAAAAAGGCGCGGGCAAAGGGATTGCCACATGAAAAAGCTCAATGCGGGCGATGGTGCTCATGGTCCGCCTCCGGTTTGGTGATTTTTTTTGGTACGATAAATTCTATAGCTTTTCTGTAGAGCATTGCCGCGCAAAAATCAACTCTTGTGGCCTGTTGGCGTGCAGGCGGCATCCGTGCTATGAGAAACAAGGTTTTGTCAAAAAACATCTGCCCCCAAAAAAAGGGCAGCGAAAAACAGGAGTCTGTATGGATTTTTCAAGTGTGGAGCAGACAAGGCAGCAGCTTGAGCAGGCAGGTTATATATGCTCGACCACTGCGGCCACGGTGGTTTATCTGGCCTTGGCCACCCAAAAGCCAATACTGGTGGAAGGCCCTGCCGGTGTGGGCAAAACCGAGCTTGCAAAGGCCGTTGCCAGAAGCCTGAAGCGCAACCTTATCCGCTTGCAGTGCTACGAAGGCCTGGACGAGGCCAAGGCGCTTTATGAGTGGGAGTATGCCAAGCAGATTCTCTACACCCAGATGGTGAAGGAGAAGATAAACCAGATAATCGAGGGCGCAGTGAGCCTGCCCGAAGCGGTTGACCGGATTGCCATGCAGGAGGATGCCTTTTTTTCCGAGCGCTTCCTTCAGCCCCGGCCCCTGCTGGCGGCTCTCACAAGCGATACCCCGGTGGTGCTGCTGGTGGACGAGGTGGACAAGGCAGACCCGGAGTTTGAGGCCTTTTTGCTGGAAATCCTTTCCGACTTCCAGGTGAGCATTCCCGAACTGGGCACAAAAAGGGCCATCCATATTCCCTTTGTGGTGCTCACCAGCAACAACTACCGCGACATGAGCGATGCCTTGAAGCGCCGCTGCATCCACCTTTACATTGATTACCCGGACAGGGACCTGGAAACGCGCATAGTGAACTTAAAGCAGCCGGGCATGGCCCAGGCCCTTGTGGAGCAGATGGTTGATGCCATACGGGCCATAAGGAATCTGGACCTGAAGAAAAAGCCCTGCATATCCGAAACCCTGGATTGGGCACAGGCCCTTGTGGTGCTGCAAATCGAGGAGCTTTCCACCGATGTGGTGAGCCAGACCCTTTCAATGGTGTGCAAATACCGCTCGGATGTTGAAAAGGTAAATGAAAGCATGGGCAAAATCGTCAAAAAGGCAGGCCCCGCGTGTTAGGAATCGTAACAAGGTTTGCAGGGGCCGCAAGGGCTGCGGGCCTGCGGGTGAGCAGCTCCGAGGTGCTGGACTGCACAAGGCATCTTTCCATGATAGATGCCCTGGATGAAGCCCAGTTCCGCACGGTTTTAAGGGCCAACTTTGCAAAGAGCCTGCGGGAGCAGGCCCAGTTCGACCAGCTTTACGAGCTTTTTTTCAAGCAGCTTAGCACAGACGCACAATCCGAAGCCCAGGTTTTGGGCCGCGCCCTTGAGCAGGCCCTTGCCGCGCTCAAAGAGCAGGCAGGTGAAAACCCGGTTCTCATGGCTGCCCTGGATATGATCTCCGGCGAGCCTTCGGCTTTTCTGGCCATGATGAACGACCTGGAAACAGATGGCGAGCGCCCGGCAATGGCAATGGGCGGCAACCTGGGCCAGGTGGCCCGCCGCCTTGAGGTCATGCTGGGGCTTAACGATATAAGGGGCCTTGCAGCCCAATTTTTGGAGCAAAACCGCAGCACCCTGCCCTGGCAGGTGCGCCGGGACATGGAGCGCCACTTTCAGGCGCGGCTGGAAATGGCCAACCGTCTGCTCACCCAGGCCCCGCGTCCGGAAAACGCAGGCCTTGTGCGGGCCATGAGCCACGAAAAGCGCATGGCCCAGCTTGGAGAAACGCCCTTTGTAAGCCTCTCTCCAAAAGAAGTTGCAGAAATGCGCTTTGTTATTGATCACCTTGTGCGCAAGCTCAAGGACACGGTTGCAAGGCGCTACGCAGCCCGCACCCGCGGGGTGCTGGATGTCAAGCGCACCCTGCGCCGGGCAGCCCGCTTTCAGGGCGTGCCAATGGAAATCGTGCTCAAGAAAAGGCCGCCCAACAAGGGCAAAATCGTCACCCTGTGCGATGTCTCCGGATCCGTGTGGTCTGCGGCCCGCTTTATGCTCAACATGCTCTACGCTGTGCAGGACTGCTTTTCGCGGGTGAAAAGCTTCATCTTTGTGGCAGGCCTTGCAGATGTCACCCCAATTTTCGAGCACAATGCCATAAACCAGGCCATAGAAAGGGTTTTACGGGAAACAAACCTGGAATACGGCGCTTCCACGGATTACGGTGCCACCCTGCGGGACTTTGCCCGCAACCACATGGACATATTGAACAAAAAAACCACCATAATAATAATAGGGGATGGCCGCTCCAACTACTGCAACCCTGAAGCAAAAATTCTGGACACCATGCGCGAAAAATCACGGCGCATCGTGTGGCTTAACCCGGAGCCTCCCCAGTTCTGGTATTCGGGCGATAGTGAAATGAAAACCTACGAGCGCTACTGCCACGAGGTCAGGCCCTGCCAGAACCTTAATCAGCTCATGGAATTTATTAGTGACCTTGTGCTTTGACGGTTTACTGCCTGTAAAATAAAAACAGTTTGCGGCAAGAACTTTTTTGCAAAACAGTTTCCCTGCAAAAATCATTTCCAATCCGGCAACAGCAAATTGTCTGCAAGGAAAGGCCTTATCTGATGGAAAGCGACCAGATTCAGGACTGGGCAGCCACAGCCGCCCGTTTTGCCGCCCTGCACATTGCTCCGCGAACGGATCTTTCAAAATCAAAGGAATTTCCCTTTGACCTGTGGCAGCAGATGGGCAAGGCCGGTCTTTTGGGCATAGGCATAGACAGAAGGTACGGCGGGGCTTCCGGCAGCTATGCGCTCATCGCAGAAACAGCCTCCCTTCTTGTGGAGCACGGCCATAACCTGGGCATTGTCGCAAGTTTTCTCATCCACAACATGGTGGCCCGCTTTGCCGTGCAAAGGCTTGGCTCAGATGCAATAAAAGATGCCCTGCTGCCTGAAATGGCGCGG
>JAGVAW010000224.1 GCA_020060085.1 Desulfobacterales bacterium | reverse complement strand
TCTTAGCGGTGGTCTTGGTGGAAGCGGCAACCTGAATGCAGGCGGCACTGCCGGTCGGTCCGGAGCAAAGATTTTCTACCTGGGCGCAACCTTCAAGCCCATGGAGAACCTGAGCCTGGGCGTGATGTACGGAAATGCCAAGGCCGAGTCCGTGACCAAGGTTGGTCAGTCCGACAACTACGGCAACGAGTATGACTTCAAACTCGTATGGGACATCATGGACAACCTGCAGTACACCTTCATCGCCGCTTACCTTGACACCGGCGATTTCTGGCAGCGCGAAGTGTATGACGCCAACTACATTGGCGCTCCTGCACCCCTGCCCCAGAATGTGCACCAGGTCAAGCTTGAGAACACCTACTCCCTGTTCAATGAGCTGTCAATATCCTTCTAATGCTCATGGCGTGACAGGCAGTAAACTGTAAGGTATGTATCGAGGGCTTCGGGAAATCCGAAGCCCTCTTTTTTTGGGGCGGTTCCAGGGAAACGATGGCGGTGTTGCGCTTCGCATCAAGGCTCGGTCACATACAATGAGTATGCTCCCTCGCCTCTCGCTCGCGCGCCTTGCCATCCTTTCCCTGGAACCGCCCTGTACGCTGGTGGTTGGGAGGAAAAGCCCCGGGCCGTCATTGGCGCCTTGGGCGGCAATCCGCCCCCGGGCCGGAATGACGGGATGGGGGTCTTTGCAGCCGTCCTGCCAGTGCCACTCAGCCCTTTTGCCAATGACGGCCCTGGAGAGGTTTGGGGGTGCAAGCAAAAGCCAAACAAAACCAACTGCTGCAATACCAACTGCTGCAATTTTTTTTGGGTTTCAGCCCGTTGGGCTAGCGCAGCTTTCGCTGCGCGTAGCCCAACAAAAACTTGATCACAGCAAAAAGTTGTGAAAATCCTCCCTGTCCGGGCAGGTGAGCGGCACAACAACTTCCCCCTGGGGGGTTAAAACTGTTACAGCAAGGCTCTGGCCAATGGCAGCCTTTGAATAGGCGGCAAAGATGGCGGCGGCTGTCTGTATGCCATCAAGATCGCCCTTGTTGGGCACAAACACCATAGGGCCTGGGGCAGCAGGGCGTACAATGCTGTCAATGGCAGGGTCGGCCAGGGCCGCAAGAGTTGCGTTTTCAGCCTTGTTTCTGCCTGCTATCACCTTTGTGGCAGAGTTTATCCTGAAATGCCTGCCGTGTTGCAGAAGAACAAGATCCCGGCGGGTAGCGGGATTTTGCCCCTCGTGGGCCAGAAGGTCTTTGAGCCTTCTGCCAAAGCCCTCGTCCGTGAGCAGGCAGCCGCCCGCAGGCGTGGGGTATTGCTCAATGCCCATTTCTTTGGCAAGGGCCATCTGGGACTTGCGGGAGCGGCCCGAAAAATCCAGCAGCCCTTCCCTGTCCACAAGACCCTGGAGTTCCGGCTGGGTGGGGGCAAGCTTTTTGGCAGATAAGGGCCGCAGAATTTTGTCCCTATACCCGGAATTCTTGGCAACATAGTTTAAGGCCGAAAGATTCTGGCTCATGGGTCGCTGGCCCAGGACCTCGCCGGAGAAAAGAAAGTCAAAACCCTGCTCATCGGCAATCTTCCCTGCCAGGTTGAACATTAGCGTGTGGCAGTCCGGGCAGGGATTCATGTTCTTGCCGTATCCCATGCGCGGGTTTTTGAGCATCTCCATGTAGGTATCGGTAATTTCCCTTACAATAAGAGGAATGCCCGTAAGGGCAGATGCCTGTTTTGCCTTATCAGCATTAAAAAAAGGTGTTTCAAAGGCGACCCAGGTGACGGCAATACCCTGTTTTTTAAGCAGCAGAGCAGAAAGAATGCTGTCCAGCCCGCCGGAGCAAAGACCCAAGGCCCTTGCCTTTTTGGGAAAATCTGTCATGGATGCTCGTTATGTGCGGATTGTATCCGGCAACAAAACCGCCGGCGCCGGTTTTTTGTTTAAAAAAATTCTGCCCCCAAAGCTTGAATTGATGAGGGGCAGAAGGGCTTTTAACACTTAAAATCATGACCCTGTAAAGACCTTTTTCATTATGCACGGATAACAGCACAATGGCAAAGAAAAGTGCGGCAGATATAACAAAAATCCTTGAGATTCTAAACAGAAGCTATCCGCGTGTGCAGACCCAGCTTTCCCACAAAAGCCCATTCGAGCTTCTTGTGGCCACAATCCTTTCCGCCCAGTGCACGGACAGGCAGGTCAACAGCGTGACCCCCGCTCTTTTTGCGCGGTTTGAATCCCCCCAGGATTTTGCGGAGGCCCCCCTGGCGGAAATTGAGGCGCTCATTTATTCCACAGGGTTTTTTCACAGCAAGGCCCTTCGCATAAAGCAGTGCTGCGCAGCTCTTATTGAGCACCACAAGGGCCAGGTGCCTGATAACATGGATGAGCTTCTTAAACTGCCGGGCGTTGGCCGCAAAACCGCCAATGTGGTCTTGAATGCAGCATTTGGCATTCCAGGCATAGTGGTGGATACCCATGTGAAGCGCATTTCAAAGCGCCTGGGCCTCACCGCCAACACAGACCCGGCCAAAGTTGAGGCTGATCTCAACAAAGCCCTGCCCAAAAAGGCCTGGATAGATTTTTCCCTGCAACTCATCTACCACGGTCGCGCTCTTTGCACAGCCCGCAAACCCCGCTGCGAAAAATGCCCCCTCATAAAGCTGTGCGATTTCGCGCTGGCCGCAAAAGAAGCCTGATTCAAGCCTTTTTTATAAATGCATCGCATAACTGACATATCCAGATCATATTGAGGGCAGCCCTGCTTTCTGGTAAGAGGCTGTTATTGAGGAGGATGCCATGAGCAAAAAGGCAAGGCTTGTTTTTTCAACAGATCTCAACGGAACCCTGACCCCGGACAACACCTTTGCCAAACTGGTGGAGCCTGACGGCCTGGCTGACGAGATGAAGGCCCTTATGGAGGCCTACACCACGGGGCAATGCTCCTTTGCCCGGGTGATGCCCCAAATGGAGAAGCTTGCCAGGGGAGTTACCAAAAAAAGGGTGGAAGACTATGCAGCGGCAATGCCCCTTTTCCCTGGTGCGGCCCGCACGCTGGAAACCCTGCTGGATTCCCCTGTTGTGAAGGTTCGGGCAACCCTTTCCACCACCGCCTTTGCAGGGCTTGCCTGCCTTTTAAATGAAATCCGCTTTTGCAACAGGCTGTTGGTAGCAGCCTCGCCGGTGCTGCTTGAGCTTTTGGACCTGCGCCATAAAAGGCGGCTTGTGCGCACGGTTGTGGCTGAAGCCGACAAAGCCATTGTGCTTGAGCACCTTGCTGCAATTCACCGGCCCCATGAGGGGCTTATCTTCCATGTGGGTGATACTCTTGGGGATTTGCCCGGCCTTTTGCAGGCAGCAAAGCTAAATGGCACGGGCATTGCCTTTTGCCCCAACAGCGAGTTATTGGCTGCCCTTGCCCTCGAGGCCCCAAAGGATTTATCAGAGCGCGTGGAAATTGTGTCGCCCGGCCCAAACGGCCAGCCCGATTACAGACAAGTGCTTGAAATTGTGCGAAAAAAGGTTTTTGCAGTATGCGGCCTTGCCCTGTGAAGAAGTTGCGCCTATTGCACTATGGAGCATTTGCCGTTAACCTTAAGAAACTGTAAGCCTGCCCTGCAAGGGGGAAGGCAGGCTTTGGAAGATTTTTTAAGGCCGCGCCGGAGCAGGGCTTTTATTTGGGGAGCTTCAGGCAGGGGGCAAAAATGATCATTGATTTCCACACCCATCTTTTTCCGAAAAAAATCAGGGAAAACAGGCAAAAGTATTTTGCGGGCGAGCCAGCCTTCGAGCTTTTGTACAGCCCGGAAAACTCCCGCATGGCCTCAAGCGGGCAAATTATTGATGCAATGGACGAGGCCGGAGTGGACAAGAGTGTCATCTTTGGCTTTGTGTGGCGCAAGCAAAAGCTTTTTGCCCTTCACAATGACTACATTTTGGAGGCTGCGGCAAAACACCCGAAAAGACTTTTGCCCTTTGCCTGCTTTGATGTGGAGCACAAAAAAGCGCCAGATGAGGCCCTGCGCTGCCTGGAAGCAGGCATGGTCGGCATTGGTGAGCTTGCTTTTTACCGCAGCGGCATTGACAAGCGCGCGCTGGCAAAGCTGGACCCCATAATGGAGGTGGCCCGCTCCTTTGACAAGCCCGTGCTCATACACACAAACGAGCCTGTGGGCCACAATTACCCCGGCAAGAC
>JAGVAW010000218.1 GCA_020060085.1 Desulfobacterales bacterium | reverse complement strand
CCGCAGGGTTCTGCCCTGGCCGCCGGAGCCTGTCCGCATGGTTGCGTCAAAGGCTATTTTGGCGGCTATGCAGATACAGGACAAACTCTGCGATTAGGAGGGGGGCGGCCCCAGGAAAACGATAGCTGCGTTATGCGGTGGTGCGCCGGGACTCAATGTACAATGAGTACACCTCGTCCCGGCGCACCACCGCAAGCCTTGCTCTCGTTTCCCTGGACCCGCCCTGTATGCTTGTGGGTGAAGAGAAAAGAAGAAACAAAACCCTGGACCTGCCCTGGCGTTTGGTGTAGCCAACAAAACCCCTGCTCCGCACGGCCATACCGTTGGGTGGCACTGGCAACTTGTTGCCAGTGTGCGATAAGCACAAGAGGTAAGATTAGCAGGATGGGTGAGGCTTTTGCCTTGCCTGCGGATTTCCGGCCCCGCCCTGTATGCTTGTGGTTAAGGGAAGAACGCCCCAGACCGTCATGCCTGCTTGGGATCTGGAGGGTTTTTTGCTGTTTTTGTCTTTTTTCGTGTGTTTCGTGCTTTTCGTGGTCATTGCAGTTTTATTTCATGCACAAGGTTGGGGGCGATGTTGCTTGCAAAGATGGCGCAAGGGCGGCGTGCAAAAGCGCGGGTGCAATTTTGGTGCAAGGGCGGTTCAGGTGCGGGGTGTTCAGGCACAGGAAAAGGGGCAAGTGAAAAGCCCGCTAAAAAATTTGGGGTTTTGCTCCTTAAAAAGTCCTTGAAACCAATGCCTGTTTTGAAATACAAATAAAAATTGTTTGTTAGGGGCCGATAAGGGGATCAATGTCGGGCAGGGGCCTGGCCGGAGAGAGATAATCGAGCCGGGTTGAATAAGATTGAGTAGGGCAGGGCCAGCAAAGCCAAAACAGGGCAGGCTCAAGCGAGGGTCGCTTAAGGCCGGGCCAAAATAACAGATTGCGCCGAAAGGCCTTATGGCCTGGAAAATTTGCCGGGCAGGGTGTTATGAAACAAGGGGCAAAAAAAATTGAGCCAAAAAAGCCCGTGCAGGAGCCAGCCAGGGAGCTTGTTGCCAACCGGGAGACCTTGAAGCGCATATTCATAATGCGCGAAAGCGATTCAAGCCGGGCCACCCTTGTCAAGTACATGGAGCAGATTCTTTTTGGCCTGCACGAGTTTTTGATGCACCATGTGGGCATCACCGAGGAGCGCTCCCTTGTTGAACTTTCCCGCCGCTTCATGGATTCGGCCATTAACCCGGAGCCGGAAAAGCGCCTTGCAGAGGTTATTGCCGAACTCATTGACGAAATCGCCCCATACGCGGTGAATGTCTCCTCCCCCTACTTTGTGGGGCACATGACAAGCGCCATCCCCTTTTTCATGGTGCATCTTTCCACCTTTGTTGCAGCCCTGAACCAGAATGTGGTCAAGATAGAGACCTCCAAGGTGGTCTCCATGGTGGAAAAGCAGGTGCTGGCCAAGATTCACCGGATGATCTACAAGCGCAGCCAGAAGTTTTACAACCGCCACATACAAAGCGCCTACACAAGCCTTGGCGGTTTTGTGGAAGGCGGAACCCAGGCAAACCTCACGGCCCTGTGGGTTGCCAGAAACCGGCTTCTGGCCCCCAAAAGCGGCTTTGCAGGTGTGGAGCAATCCGGCATGGCCCAAGCTTACAATGCCTATGGCATAAGCCGCTGCATTGTGCTTGTGAGCCAGCTTGGGCATTATTCCCTGCGTAAATCCGGCGGCGTGCTTGGCATTGGCAGCGACAATGTAATAAGCGTGCCTACAGATGCAGACAACCGCATAGATATGGCCTGCCTTAAAAAAATTATAGCCTGCCTTGAAAAGGACGAGCCTGCTGCACGCATAATGGCCATTGTGGGCATTGCAGGCACCACGGAAACAGGGACGGTGGATCCTTTAAATGAACTGGCCGATCTCTGCCATGAAAAGGCAATACATTTTCATGTGGATGCAGCCTGGGGCGGGCCTGCGCTTTTTTCGGAAAAATACGCAGACCTTTTGAGCGGTATTGAGCGCGCGGATTCGGTCACCATTGACGGGCATAAGCAGTTTTATATGCCCATGAGCTGCGGGATGGTCTATTTCAAGGAGCCAAAGGCAATGGATGCCATTGCCTACCATGCAGCCTATGTGAACAGGCCGGGGTCCGTGGATTTGGGAATCCGCTCCCTGGCCGGCTCCAGGGCCGCCAATTCGCTGATTTTGCATGGCGCGCTTAAAATAATGGGCAAAAGGGGATATGCCCTTTTGATAGATCACGGCATTGAAACCGCCGCAGCATTTGCAGAGCTTATTTCCGAGCGGCCCGACTTCCAGCTCATGACCCGTCCGGAGCTTAACATTCTAACCTACCGCTACTGCCCGGCCCAGTTGCAGAAAAGGCTGTCAACAGCCACACCCGCAGAGAGAATGCGCGCAAACCAGTTTTTGAACCGGGCCAACACCCTGCTCCAGCGCCATCAGCGCGAGGCAGGAAAAAGCTTTGTTTCGCGCACCACCCTGCGCAGGCCCGAAAGCGAGGGCGGCCCCGCAGTTGTCCTTCGCAGCGTCATCATGAACCCCATGACCCACCCAGGCATATTGAATGAAATTCTTGACGAGCAGGAAAGCCTCTGCAAAACCCGCTTGAAATCCGCTTTTGCTGTGGACTTGTCCAGCAGCTAGGCTGGATTGTTCACCTCTTTGCGTCTGATTTTTTTCCAAAAATTCCGCCCAAAAAACCGCCTATTTCATAAGCCTTTGCAGATCGAACCCGAAAAAGGAATCAAACTTGTCAACAAGCTCAAAGCGGTAGTGGAATGCAAGGTAGATCAGTATTATAAGGTAAAGAATCCGGCGGATGGGTGTTGTCTGGGTCCAGAAGCGGCGAAAGGCCCGCCATGCAGCCCCTACCCATGAAAAGCTGCGCGCCCATGCTTCCCGTCGCGCCTGGCGGCGCAGATGCTTCCGCACCATTTTGGCATGTTTTGCCTGGGCTTTGTCCTGGCGCGACTGGGCCGTGCTTGCAAGGCGAAGCTGCTTTTTGGCATCGCGTTTTTTTGCAGATGCCTCCCGTGCAATCACAAAGGCCTCGTAAGGGGCAAGCAGCAGGCTTTTTGCGCCTTTTTTAATGCCGATAAAAGCCCTCACCGGCAGGCCAAGGGCCTTGCGCAGGCCAACAGTACCGGCTCTCCACCGCTCAAAAAAGGCTTTTCTGGCCTCCTGGCGGGCCTTTTTTTTCTCCCATTTTATTTTTGCAGCAGCCTCCCGCGCGGGGCGGGTCTTTTCAAGCCTTTCCTGGCGGGCTTTTTCGCGGCTTTCCTGCCATTGCTCTATTTTTAAAAGCAGGGCGTACCAGGGGGCAAGAAGCTTCTGCCCAAAGGCCTGCACCTTTTTAAAGGGCGCACCTGCAACCTCCTTGAACCGGACAATTCGCAGGTCGCGCCGCTCCTGCCGGGCCTTTTTTGCGGCCTCAAGCTCTCTGGCCCTGGCCCATCTTTTGGCAATGGCCGCATCCTGGGCAGGGGTGCGAAAGACAAGCCCCTTGCCTTCTTCATCCGTATCGGCACGGGGCGCAGACCCGGCGGACGGCTGGCTTTGATCAACCATTTTTCGTAGTACCCGGTTTTGGAGGAAAGGGTAAAGCTTTTAGCATATTGCGACAGGTGATGGAAAACACATACCACAGGGCAAAGACGCCAAACAAGCCATAATAAGGATTTGGCGCTTGCAGGCCTGGAGTTTGAGGGTTGACAGGCTTGTCTTGCTTTTTTTCGTGTATTTCGTGTTTTTCGTGGTTAAAAATTGCAGTTTTTCTCCTCAACCACAAACGCACAGGGCGGTTCCAGGGAACCAGAATCCGTCATTCCGGCCTTATGCCGCTGTTTTGCTTTGAATCCATG
>JAGVAW010000085.1 GCA_020060085.1 Desulfobacterales bacterium | reverse complement strand
TGGCGAGGTGACAAAAAAAGATGGAAACTTTTTTGTGCACATAAAAGGCAGCGAAAAACCCCTTGCGGCAAAAAGCGTAATCTACTGCGCGGGCAAGCACTACCGCCGCCTGGGGGTTCCCAACGAGGAGCGCTTTTTGGGCAAGGGCATTGCCTTTTGCGCCACCTGCGATGCACCCCTATACCGCAACCGGCCTGTTGCGGTAATCGGCGGGGGCAACAGCGCCTTCACGGCAGCAAGGGACCTTTTGGGCTTTGCCAGGCAGATAACCATTGTGGACATTGCCCCAAATTTTTCTGCTGACCCTTTTTTAAGGGACAGCGTACTGAAAAACCCGGCTGTAAAAACCATGCAGGCCCACAAGGTTGTGGAGTTTTTGGGCAAAGAGAGCCTTTTGGGGGTGCGTATCACCCCTGTAACCCAAAACAGGCCGGTTGATATTGAGGCAGAGGGGATTTTTCTGGAAATAGGCCTTGTGCCCAACTCCGGGCCTGTTGAAAAACTGCTTGAGCTTAATTCTGCAAAGGAAATTCCCGTTGACCAGGACAACAAAACAGCATTGGAAGGCTTTTTTGCAGCAGGAGATGTGACGGACCAGCCGGTAAAGCAGATAATAACCGCAGCAGCAGCAGGCGCGCGGGCAGCCCTTTCCGCCCACGATTACCTTGCTGGCGGGGGCCTTAAAAATACATAATATAATGGGTATCATCCTTTAAATTTTTTCTTTGCCTGTCCGTAAACATAAACTTTATCATTGAACATAATTTTAGGTGCTAAATCAATGGTTTTGAATAAATTATAAGCCATTTGGGCCATCATATTAAATCGAATCTCCCGGTAGTGTCTTTTTTCATTTCTCACCTCAATTTCTGCAAAATTCTTTCCATTCAATTTGAATAATGTTTTCTGGCAATCTGTTTGATTAGATGTTCTAGCGATTGAATTTTCAATAGATAAGTTATCTGTAAGCAACTTTAGAACATCTTTTTGGTGGAAAATATGATATTTTTTGTCATCTTCTCCATAAACTGTCAAATAGTTAACTTCTCCAGAATTAAACATTGCTTTTGAAAAGAATCCCTCAATATAATCTTTTCCAGAAAGAAGTTTGTTGGCCAATTCCTTTTGGGCGAGTTTCAAATTATCCTTCGCCGATCTTTTGTTGTTGTAATACTCTTCATAAGTTTCTGGAAATGCATCAAGCAGATTGGTAAGTAACTTACCAAACCCATTAAAGGTTTTAAATCCAGGATCTGTTGATACCCTTTTGCGACTATAAAGAAAAATTTGCCACTTCTTCTTTCCAGATTTTAAGCTGTGGCTATCTCCAGCCTTATCAATGACATCTTTCTTTGCGGAAGGGTCATTTTTATAATCGCTTGGGAGACCAATAATCCGAGCAAAGTTTTTTGCCTTTTCATGACCTCTCGCCCTTCCAGCTTGAGCTTCCTCCTTGGTTTTAAATCCTCTTTTAGTCATCTCAATGTTCCTTCCATATTAATAGCTCATGGCTTTTTTTTATGTGAGTGCCGTTACCGTTACTTCTGTTCTCACCTACCCTTGTGTCTCCTTGCCCGAAGGTGTACTGCCATTTGGGGGTTGACATTTTAAATCCTCTGTATAATTCTCTAACCTCTATACAATCATTATATGAAAGAATCCAACCTCCTTTATGGGAGACAAGTAAATCTCTTAATAGTTGATGGTCAAACCCATTATGGTGAATTGGGAAATTTCGATGTGGATACATTCCAATAAACATATCTCCCGAAAGATAGTATGGAGGGTCACAATATAGGAAACTGCTTCTATTATTTCTTATAGCATCAGCAAAAGTCATTTTATCAACTTTTACTTTGTCGGCTTTAAAATTCCTCACCTTCTCAACCATCTTTGCATATCTATCCTCCTGAAGATAGACTGATGATGGGTGCCCTAAAAAATGTGGACCATAGGAACAATTATGATTGTAGTAATAAATTGCAGCCAATTTTAAAGGGTCATCAATTTTTTTTATATCTTTCCAGTGATCGCGTAATTGTGCACGAATTTTTTTGTAAAAAGTTGGATTAGGTTCAAATTTAATTAATTCATCTGCCAATCCATTAGGATTAGATAGGTGCTGCTGCCAGTAATTAACTAGTAAATCAAAAATATCAGACCCCCTAACTTCTATATTCAATGCATTTGAAATGTTTATTTCGAAACTTCCACCACCGAAAAATGGGGAAACAAGATGTTTAATAGGTTTTGAGGGGAGTAATTCTGTTATGACGCCAACCGCAAGCGATTTGCCCCCAGCATATCTAAGTGGAGATGCTGTTGCTCTTTTGTATTTTATTTGTTCCGGGGTGCTTGACGGCGATATAAGGCTTTTTAAAAAAATTTCCTTTTTTTCTTCATAAGAGAGCTGGCGCTTAATTTTTGTTGCCATTTCAAGCCGTCCTTGTCGTTGCTTGCTACGCCCATACTCAAGAATGGAGTCGAGAGCTAAATCCATTTTGGCGAAATTCATGCTGTACCTCGCAAGAGATTGGATTCTGTCAAATGCATCCACTTGTCATGAATAGCAACGCATCAGTGTGTTTAAGTGTGCTTACGCGCACATTAGACGCGATACTCGTTGAGCCTAAAGGCGAATATGCCCACATCGTGCTGCAGGTGTTTGATGCTGCACTAATAATATATCTCATAGAATAAGTATTTTCATAAAGCTCAAAAGCTCGCAATGTTGTTTGTATATCCCATACATATACAAACTTTTTGGCGCTGTTGTTGTCGATCTTATGGTCGCCTTCCTGTATGCCGCGATAGGTGGCCCATTAATCGATTCATAATGTGCTACCTGGTGACAAGGCATTCCGAACTTCGGCTTGGATACATCGATCCAGTACCACGGTCTTTAAATGCCCAGAACGCTCGCGTATGTCCAATATGTCAACTTTCCCAACCGGTTGTCCTGCTTTGAGTCTTTTAGATTCGTGATGGTTGGTTTCTTTGTTGGTCATGTAGGTTTCAGCTATTTCCACGATGCCGGGAAGGGGCCCATCATCGCTATATAGACCATTAAATTTATATGCTTCCTGTAGGCGTTGCAACATAACCCAAGCTGTTTTCTGTGTGACGCCAATTTTCTTGGAAAGCTGTACTGAAGAAACACCCTTTCGCGATGTGGATAGCAGGTGGATAGCATAAAGCCACTTGTCCAATGTCACATGCGAACGTTCAAAGATAGTACCAGTGCGCACTGTGAAATCGTTTTTGCAGGAAAGGCAGCGGTAGTAGCTTTCAATCCGGCGGGGCCTGATTCGATTTACACCGCCACAGTGTGGACACACTGGATGTCCTTGCCAACGACGCTTTTCAATGTGCTGACGGGCAGTGCGTTCATTAGGGAACTTCGCGAAAAACTTATATTCGCTGATAGTTATTTTTTGCATGATCAGCACCTTGATAAATTTAATAATAAACTAACTTTTAGGTGCCAGGGTGTCAAGTATATAATTAAAAACTGTTAAATAAAAAGCCTGATGCTAATCCGAAAGCAGCTTTGTCAGGCTTTTTTGAGCGGGGATTGAAAGCCTCTTTTTGAAGGGAGGGCCTTTGTTAACAAGGCCCTCCCTATGCAAAAAAGCTGTTAATGATATGCTCGCCGTCTTTACAACTGCTCGCGCAGTTCGCGCTTTAACACCTTGCCTGCGCCGCTCACGGGAATAAGGTCTATGAAGATTACCTCCCGGAGCTTCTTGTAGGCTGCCACCTGCTTGTTCACATGGTCAATAAGCTCCTGGGCGCTCACCTCCTTGCCGACCTTTTTCTGCACAAAGGCCACGGGCTTTTCTCCGGCGGTTTCATCTGCCTTTCCTACAACAGCGCAGTTTTCCACAGCCGGATGAGTGAAGAGAACCTCTTCAATCTCTCTGGGGTAAACATTGTAGCCTTTGTAGAGGATGAGATCCTTTTTTCGATCCGTGATGTAGAAGAATCCGTTCTCGTCCTCTTTGCCTATGTCGCCCGTGTAGAGCCACCCGTCCTTTAGCACCTGGGCCGTTGCATCCGGCTTTTTCCAGTAGCCCTTCATCACCTGGGGGCCTTTTATGCAAAGCTCGCCCTCGTTTCCTGGGGGCAAATCCTCTCCGGAGGCTGCATCCACCACCTTTAACTCCGTGTCAAAAACCGGCAGGCCCACCGAGCCGTGGCGGATGAGATTGCGATCCGGCGGGTTGGCGGTTGCTCCCATTGTGCATTCCGTTGCGCCGTAGGCCTCGCAAACCACGCCGGAAAAGGCATCAAGAAGCTTGTCCAGCACGGCCCCTGGCAGGGGCGCAGCACCGGAAGCGGCAAGCTTTACGCCCGAAAGGTCGTAATCGGCAAAATTGGGAAGCTGGGTAAGCGGCACATAAAGCTGGGGCGCGCCGCCAAGGCTTGTGGCCTTGTATTTGCCTATTGCCTCTATGTACTCCACAGGGTCAAAGCGCGGAAAAACAACCATTGTTGTGCCGGAACCCACCATGTTGTTCAAATATCCTATGGTTCCCATTGCGTGGAACCAGGGCACAACCACAAGGGCTGTTTCGCTGTCGCGGGAAAGGAGCCTGTCCTTTTTGGGGTCAACCCCAGGGGGGAAAACCACATCATAAGAGCCGTCCGGGTTTGATTGAATCTGCCCGCCGTTGAACCAGCAGCCAAACTGTATGGAATTGACCAGAACATTTCTGTGGGTGAGCATAACCCCCTTGGAAACGCCTGTGGTGCCGCCCGTGTAGGCCAGGTGTGCAAGATCGTTTTCAATGTCAATTTCCACCTGGGGAGCATTGGGCTGGTTGTCCCGCAAAAGATCGGTAAACTCTATTGTGTCGGGCACCGGGAACTTGCCCAGGGGTTTCAGCGGCTGGATAACCGGGTTGTAGCAGTCGGCAATGCTTGTGGTGATGATATTTTTAACCTGGGTATCTGGTATCACCCCTGCAATGCCCGGATACACAAGGTCTAATGAGATTAAGGTTTGGGCCTCGGAATCATTTAGCTGATATTCCACCTCCCTGGGGGAGAGCAGAGGCGAAAGAGGTGTGAAAACAGCCCCCACCTTGAGTGCGCCGTAATAGGCAATGGCAAACTGGGGGCAGTTGGGCAGGTGTATGGCCACCTTCTGGCCCTTGGTTACGCCCAGGCCTGTAAGAGCAGCGGCAAAGCGGTCTGAAAGGTCTTTAAGCTGCTCAAAGGTGAGTTCCATGCCGCCAAAAATAATGGCCAGACGGTTTGGCACCCGTTTGGCCGCTTGATCGAGCAGTTGAAAAACCGGAAGGGAAGGGTAGTTGAGGCTTTTGGGCCAGTCCTTTGGCCAGCTTGCAAAGTTTTTGGGCATGAAGCATCCTCCTTTTTTTGGCCCTGGCGGGCATTGACGGGGGACTTGTATCCAGCAATAGGGGGAAAGAAGTGGAAGCCCTCAAACAACTTTTTGTATCCGAATTTTTTTAAAATAGCACAAGGGTCAGCCCTGTGGCAATATCCGGTGTTTTTTAGTTCACGGTTTCTCGCTTCAGGGAGGCATAAACCTTATGGCTCCCTCAAAAAAAACTTGCATTCAGGCGAATTGCAGATTATGGAATGATTCATCATTCCGTTTTTTTTCGACCCCCTGTTTTTGAACACCGGCAAGCGGCTTTTTGTGGAGGATTGCATGAACCAGGACAAAATCGCACAGCGCAGGGCCGAAATTCTGTCCGCATCGCTGGATGTTTTTGCCCAGAAGGGCTACCATGCCGCCAAAATTGCAGACATTGCCGAGCGCCTGGCCATGGGGCACGGCACCTTCTACCGCTATTTCAAGAACAAGCTGGATATCTTCTGCTCTGTCATTGATCTTATCATTGTCGAGCTTGCCAATGTTATGGAAACGGAAGACCCCTACAGCACAAACAGCCTGG
>JAGVAW010000163.1 GCA_020060085.1 Desulfobacterales bacterium | reverse complement strand
TGCAGCCGTAAGGGTCGTCTTGCCGTGGTCGATGTGTCCGATGGTCCCCACATTAACATGGGGCTTCTTACGCTCAAACTTCTGCTTGGCCATGTCCTTTCCTCCCCG
Organism: Desulfobacterales bacterium; assembly: GCA_020060085.1. Lineage (GTDB taxonomy): Bacteria > Desulfobacterota > Desulfobacteria > Desulfobacterales > Desulfatibacillaceae > JAGVAW01. Next base: position 9,573 of record JAGVAW010000163.1, on the reverse strand, counting down.
TCCGTGTAATAGTGCACAGGTGCGCTTATAGCCTTAAAGATAAACTGTCGGGCACGGCGTTGACTGTGCGCTTTGCGGCTGCCGATGCGTTAATGCACCGGCACGCGCGCCGGGAAAATGGAGCCCACGATCGGAATCGAACCGATGAACCTCTTCCTTACCAAGGAAGCGCTCTACCGACTGAGCTACGTGGGCGCTTGCCATTACCTTGGACAAAAAAAACTATGCGCCGGATGATGGAGCGGGAGACGAGACTCGAACTCGCGACATCCAGCTTGGAAGGCTGGAGCTCTACCAGCTGAGCTACTCCCGCCTGACTCAAACGCGCCTGTCCTTACGGTTTGACGGTTCAACCTTTAAGCGCAAAAACTTTGCGATCCTTGCCAATGTAGTCCCGTCAGACACCTTATTAAAAGGCACCTCCTACATTGCGCCGGTATTTTGAATGGTGGTGGGGGGAGGATTTGAACCTCCGAAGGCATCGCCGACAGATTTACAGTCTGTTCCCTTTGACCGCTCGGGAACCCCACCTGTTTTCAGACCCAAAAAAATCAACTGCTTTATTACGCATCCGGTAAAGGCCTGTCGGCCAACCAGCCGGATATGCCGCCGAAAAAGTGGAGCCAGCGGAGGGACTCGAACCCCCGACCCACTGATTACAAATCAGTAGCTCTACCAGCTGAGCTACGCTGGCCTCTGGCGCCAAAAACCTTAAAGCAGAAAGCCTGCAACCAAACGGCGCACCAACAAGTGCGCCGTAATACGAAACTCTCTATTTAATCCTTATTGCAAATTAGCGCAATACAAATAAACAGATTTTTGCAAGCATAAGACTGCACACCAAAACGCCAACAGGCAAAAAACCAATTTTTCTCTCTTTTACGGCGTTTTTCTCCGTTTTTCAACAAAAATCAGATTTGCGCTTACAGCTTAAGCCTGGCAAATCCTTTGGGGGCGCAACCCTTTTTAAAGCTGCCCCGCTTTTGTGAAGGCCCTCATACAATGCTTTTTTTTCTTTTGCAAATGCAAAAATGCACAATTTTGCTTTTTTTGAGTATTGTTCCCGGCCATCAGCAGCCTGCGGCTTAAAGCAGGTGCCTCATAACCTCTTCAAGCTGAACTGCTTCCGGCGGCTTTTCCAGGTAGGCGTCCGGCTCCGGCAGGCTGGCCGGGTTTTGAGGGTTGAGCATTTTGATGGAATGAAAAAAGGTTTTTTTGGCAATGGCTGAAAGCATGACAACAGGCAGGCCCGGAAAGCCCTGCCGGAAAGCGGCGTAGGTTTTCAGGCCGTCCTCAATGGCAGGCATCATGACATCCAGAAAAATCAGGTTAGGAGCTTTTTTTTCTGCATATTTGAGGGCCTCCGGGCCGTTTGAGGCGGTTGCCGCCCCAAATCCGGCAGTTTTCGCCACAGCCTGGACAAAAAAGCGGATTTCCGGGTCATCATCCACAATGAGAACGGTTCTTTTGCCGTTTGCGCCTTCTGCTGCCATGCAAAAACCCCCAATAAGGCCGCCATTCCCTTAAAGCGGAGGGCCTGCCCAAAAAAATATGCGGCCCCAAAAGGGCAGCCGCATATTCCATACTTTATTGGTATTGTTTTTTGCAAGCTGTTTTGCAGCGCCTTTGCCTTCTTAACCCTTTGAAAGGCTCCTGTATCGAATCCTGTGGGGCCGGTCCGCATCCGCGCCCAGGCGCTTTTTGCGGTCAGCCTCGTAATCGGACCAGTTGCCGTGGTTGAAAATAACCTGCGCATCATCCTCAAAGGCAAGGATGTGGGTGGCCACGCGGTCCAAAAACCAGCGGTCGTGGCTTACAATCACCGCGCAGCCTGCAAAGTTTTCCACCGCATCTTCAAGGGCACGAAGGGTGTTGACATCCAAATCGTTTGTAGGCTCATCCAGAAGAAGCACATTGGCCCCCCTGGTGAGCATCTTGGCAAGGTGAACCCGGTTTCTCTCCCCGCCGGAAAGCTCCTTGACCTTTTTTTGCTGATCAGGCCCCATGAAGTTGAAGCTTGATACATAGGCCCGGCTGTTTCGGGAGCGGCCTCCCAGGTCCAGACTTTCCTTTTTGCCGGAAATTTCCTCCCACACGCTGTTTTCGCCGTTTAGGGTGTCCCGGCTCTGGTCAACATAGGCAAGCACAACGGTCTTACCTAACGAAACCTCGCCGGAATCCGGCTTTTCCTGGCCGGTTATCAGGCGCAGAAGGGTGGTCTTGCCAGAGCCGTTTGGCCCTATGACCCCCACAATGGAGCCGGGCGGAAGCGCCACGGAAAGTTGGTCGATGAGCAGGCGGTTGTCGTAGGCCTTGGAAACATTGGAAAAGGCAATGGCCTGATCTCCCAAACGCGGGCCGGGCGGAATGTAGATTTCCAGATTCTCGCGAACTGCCTCATATTCCTGGGAAAGCAGGCGCTCGTATGCGGCAACGCGGGCCTTGCCCTTGGCCTGACGGGCTTTGGGGGTCATGCGAATCCATTCAAGCTCGCGCTCAAGTGTTTTCTGGCGCTTGCTCTCGGATTTGGACTCCCTGGCAAGGCGCTCTTTTTTCTGCTCCAGCCAGGATGAATAATTGCCCTTCCAGGGAATGCCGTGTCCCCTGTCCAGCTCAAGAATCCATCCGGCCACATTGTCCAGAAAATAGCGGTCATGGGTGACAGCAATGACCGTTCCCTTGTACTGCTGAAGATGCTGCTCCAGCCAGGCCACGCTCTCGGCATCCAGGTGGTTTGTAGGCTCATCCAGAAGAAGGATGTCCGGCTCCTGTAGAAGCAGGCGGCACAGGGCCACCCGGCGGCGCTCGCCGCCTGAAAGGACATTTACGGGTGTCTCCGATGGCGGGCAGCGCAGGGCGTCCATTGCCATTTCCAGGCGGTTGTCCAGGGTCCAGGCATCGAACTTGTCCAGCTTTTCCTGAACTGCGGCCTGCTCCTCCACAAGGGCGTCAATGTCTGCATCCGGCTCGCCAAAGCTGGCGTTTATTTTCTCGAAGCGGGCCAGAAGCTCCACAATGGGGGCCACAGCCTCCTGAACCACCTCCAGCACGGTTTTGTTGGGGTCAAGCTCCGGCTCCTGGGGCAAAAGCCCTACGGAATAGCCCTTGGAGAGCATTGTCTCGCCGGTGTGGGACTGGTCAACACCGGCCATTATGCGCAACAGGGTGCTTTTGCCGGAGCCGTTTGCGCCAATCACCCCTATTTTTGCGCCATAGTAAAAACCCAGAGAAATATCCCGCAGGATGATCCGGTTGACAGGCGCAACCTTGCCTACGCGGACCATTGAATAAATTACCTTGGTATCGGACATACAAGCTCCCTTTTGCAGCCATGAGGCCACAAAAAATAAAAGAATTTAAAGGCCTTGCTTGCGGGAAGGCATCCGGAAAAAAGCCAATTGACAAGGCCTTGTTTAGCACAGTTGCAGTTTGGGAGCAATTGTCTGCCGTTGGAATCCCTGTCTTTACGGCAGCACCTTAATTTTTCCGAAAACTCCGTCAAAACCCCCTGTTCTTGTAACCCTGCCCTGGCGCATTAGGGAAAGAGCCTCTGCCAGAAGGGGCATTTTTCGCCTTTCCAGCTCTTTTAGGGCCAGATCCCTTAAAATGAAAAGCTCCGGCCCGAATTCCGCAAGAAGCCCCTCATAGGCTGCCTGCACCTTTTTGCTGGCAGGGCCTACCTTAAGCACCTCACCAAGAAGGGACTCCAGGGGAATAAGGCTCAAAAACGGATGGGCCTTTTGGGGGCGATGACCATCGGGCCTGTCTGCCAATTGGCAGACACGGTTTAAAACCCCCACGGTGAGCGGCTTGCCGCAGGCCGGGCAAAGGCCGCCATTTAGTGCTGTCTGCTCCGGGTGAAGGCTAACCCCGCATTTGCGGTGGCCGTCCAGGTGGTACTTGCCCTCTTCGGGAAAAAATTCGATTGTGCCGCCAAAAAGGCTGCTGTCGCCGGTTTTTAAGGCCTCTTTCATGGCAAAATAGGATGGCTCGCACAAAAAAACCGTGGCGTTTCTGGCAAGCTTGGCAGGTGAATGGGCATCGGAATTGGAAACCAGGGTGACATTGTCCAGGCTGCTTACCCGCCAGTTCATGGAAGGGTCCGAGGAAAGGCCTGTTTCGACTGCAAAAATATGGTCTGCAAGATCATCAAAGCATTCTTCAAGGCAATCGAACCCGGATTTGGACCCAAGAACCGAAAACCAGGGGGTCCAGATGTGGGCAGGGATAAGAAATCCGTCAGGGTTTGTTTCCAGAACAATTTCAAGCAGGTCCCTGGCATCAAGGCCCAAAATGGGCCGCCCGTCCGAGCGGATGTTGCCTATTTTGCCAAGTTTATCCGAAAATCGCCCGGCAGAGTCCATATCCGGAAAAAATACAAGATTATGAACCTTGCGGGTTTTGCCGTTTTTTTTGTAGATGCTTGATATTTCAACAGAAAGGATGAAGTTCACCTGCCCCTGGCAGGAAGGCGGAGCCTTATAAGCCACCTGCCTTTCAATTTCCGGGGCCAGGGCAAAGAGGCCCGGTTTGTCTGGCACAAGCTTTGTTTTAAGCTGCCCAAACCAGGCCGGATGGGTAAAATCGCCGGTGGCCACAACTTTAAGGCCCTTTTTTTTTTGCCCACAGGGCCAAATGCTCCAGGTCGCAGTTTTTTGCCGTGGCCCGCGAATAGCAGGAGTGAATGTGCAGATCCGCAACAAAGGGCATGAAAAAAGCTCCTTTTTATGGGGCAAATCCTGATTACATCAAGGCTTTTAACAAAGCCGGAACTTTTTGTAAAAAGCCTTTTGAGTATGCAGGGCCAAACAAGGGGCAGGGGGAGTGCCAGGAGTGATTTGGCTTAATGGGGATTTTCGGGCGGTTGACGGTCATAACGACCCAAAACGCTTTCAATTCTGTACTGCAACCTTTTTCGGAAATCTTCCAGGTTGTTTTCTGCCCACACAATGCAGTTGTATTGCCTTATGTCGAAATGGATATCATTCAAATGATCTTCCCGGCAGGTCCAAATAACCTCTATTCCAAGGCCCCTTGCAAAACCAGCCTCAAAATAAACGCCGCCTCTGTGCCCTGTAAAATCGGCGACAACAAAGCGGCTTCGCCGGATTTGGGCAATTATCTCGTCATCAATTTTTCCGGTATGCTCTTTCTGATCAATCTTAAAGGGCTTATATCCGGCACCATCAATGCCGGGATCAATGGCCTCTTCATAAACCCTTGCCATGCTGGGATCAAACCACATGGCCACAAAGCCCTGTTGCATATCTGCGTTGATGCTTTTTAGTTTTTCAAGATGAGCCCAACCGTCAGGCAGGATTTTAAATGCTGATTTAATAAAGTCGCGCGACTTAAAACCATCAGAAGATACTCTTTTTGATAAACACAAATATTCTAAAATTTCTACTAACTCTCTATTGTCGAAACACCATGCAAGGCCAGTAAATTTAGGAACTTCAATTTCTACCAGTTGGCCAGCATATTCAGTTATTTGTTCTATTGCCAACAAGATCTTATCCGCCCTTGAATGAAAGCTTGGCGTTGGAAGCCTTTCAAGCCTGTCCAGTATTGCTTTTTCAATGTTGCATCGCTGATTTTCTCTGATCCAGCCGGAGATGTTAGCTCTTTGGCGGTCATTAATTTTTTCTCCATTCAGGCTTACCTTTGCATTTCTGGAGACAGAATAATCGCCACATCGAGGACATTTTACATTGAACGCATCATTTCTGTTATCTCTATTAATTTCAGATTGTTCTCTGCAAACAGGGCATTTACTTGAATTATCTTCCATGTCTCATCTCCCTGCTCATTGCTTGGCCTGTAAAGGCTTTGATCTAAAAAATTTTTCGGGGTGAGGTATTTTTTCTCCACAAGAAACAATTAACAATTTTCTCTTTTTTGGTCAATGATAGTTGATATCAGGTTGCAACCAATGGAGTAAGGTTGTCGTCATTCCGGCGTTATGCCGGTGCCGAAGCCCTTGACGCTGTTCCGCCGGAATCCATGCAGGGCGTACTCGAAGGTAAGACCTTTTTCAACAAGGGTAAAAACTTAATTTTATTCTGGATTCCCGCCTGCGCGGGAATGACGGCCTGGCGGGTTGATTCCAAGCCCAAAGCACCAATGACGGCTTGGTGTCTCGTCCGGGAAGAAAGCCCAACAAATAAGTTTTTTCCAAATGCTTCTGGCCCTGCTTCAATTGTAAACCCGCCTTGCATTTTCCCGGCCTCTCTGCTCTAATAAAAAGGACATGCGCCAGGGTCTTTCCGGGGTTTTGCGCCTTGTGGGGAGTTTTTGCGGGGGCTTTTTCTTACTCAATTTGGGCCTGTTCAAATGGAGCGGCTTACAACCCAGGTGATAGTGATAGGCGGCGGGGCCACTGGTGCGGGGGTTTTGCGGGACTGCGCCCTGCGGGGCCTGGATGCAATCCTTCTGGAAAAGGACGATCTGGCTGCCGGAACAACGGGCCGCAACCACGGGCTTTTGCATTCCGGGGCAAGGTACGCTGTTGCAGACAGGGAATCTGCTGCCGAGTGCATTGCAGAAAACCGCATATTGAGAAAAATAGCAGGCCACACCGTAGAGGAAACCGGCGGGCTTTTTGTTACCCTTCCCGGCGATGACCCGGATTATCATGACCACCTGCTTGCTGCCTGCGGCGAGGCAGGCGTGCCTGCCCACGACATCGGCGCTGACCGCGCCCGGCGCATGGAGCCAAATGTAAACCCCAATATTGTGCGCGCCCTTTGGGTTCCCGATGCCACCATAGACCCCTTCCGCCTGACTTCTGCCAATGCCCTGGATGCAATAAACCGCGGGGCAAGGGTTTTGACCCGCACTCAAGTTATTGGAATAACAGTTAAAGATGGCAGGACCGCAGGAGTAATTGCAAAAAACACCCAAAGCGGCCAGGAAATTTCCATATCCGGCCAGGTCATTGTCAATGCGTCAGGGGTTCATGGTCAGCACATCCTTTCCCTTGCCAACATAAATCTGCCCATGTTTCCATCCAAAGGCTCAATGGTGATAATTGATTACCGGGTCAATAACATGGTCATTAACCGCTGCCGCCCTCCTGCTGATGGAGACATAATTGTACCCGGCGACACGGTTTCACTTATCGGCACCACCAGCAAAAAAATCCCCTATGAGCAGATTGACAATCTGTTTGTGGAAGATGATGAAATTGAAGTCCTGCTTGCTGACGGCGAAAAGCTAATCCCCAATGTGAGCAGAACAAGAGTTCTGCGGGCTTACGCTGGGGTGCGGCCCCTTGTGAGCGTTTCGGGCAGCATTGACGGCAGGCAGATAAGCCGGGGCATAGTGCTTGTTGATCACAAAAAGCGCGACAACATCGAGGGGCTTATCACCATAGCCGGGGGTAAGCTCACCACATACCGGCTCATGGCAAGCATGGCAACAGATTTGGTATGCGAAAAGCTTAAGGTTGCCGCCTCCTGCACAACACATGAGAAACCCCTGCCCGGCTCCGAAAAAGCCCTGCCCCAAAAAAAGAGCGTGGAAGGTTTTACCGGCGCTTCCCGCTCTGTTGTGGGGGCAACCCATTTCCGCCACGGCGAGAGGGTGCGCCGCATACTCACCCAGGACCCTGACAGCTACGGGCTTGTGTGCGAATGCGAAATGGTAACAGCAGGCGAGGTGGAATATGCCTTAAAAAACCTGGCCGTAAAGGACATAGTTGATCTGCGCCGCCGCACCCGGCTGGGAATGGGTCCTTGCCAGGGCGCTTTGTGCGCCTACCGGGCAGCCGGGCTTTTTAACCAGCTTGGAGGCGTGGAAGGCGATAAGGCAGTTGACATGCTCAAAGACTTTCTGGAAGAGCGCTGGAAGGGCATAAAACCCGTGCTTTGGGGCGATGCCCTGCGGGAAGCGGAATTTAGCCACTGGATATACCAGGGCCTTTTCGGCCTGGATGGAGATGAGCCGGGAAAGATTTTTAATCAGGACTGATTACAAAAATCTGAAAAATCTATTTGCGGGGGAATGAGGCGGGCTTGAAAAAAGTAGATTGAGGCATATGCTGTTTTTTAATGCCCAAAAAAGGAAAGCAAACAATCTTTAATCTGCAAGGGCTGCCTTAAAAGCATAACATATTTACTTATTTAAGTTTTTTTGAGGAGGGTGCGGGAGGAACTTTTTTTCCAAAAAAAGTTCCTCCCCGAAAAAAATCTCTTATTTTTATCCTTTTTCTTTTGTAAGGCCCAATGCACTTTGACTGCTTTATCATAGGCGCGGGGGCGGCTGGTTTGTGCTGCGGCATAAGGTGTGCGCTGGCGGGTTTGCGCGTGGCTGTGGCAGGGGCTGGCATGAGTTCTCTGCATTTTTCATCCGGCTGTGTGGATCTGCTTGGCCGCAACCGGCTTGGCGAGGTGGTTTTTGAGCCATTTGGGCAGATGCAGGCTCTGGCTGCCGCCTGCCCGGAGCATCCCTATTCAAAAATAGGTGCAGATGCAGTTAAAAGCGGGCTGGATTTTTTTGTGGACCAGGCAAAGGCCCGGAATCTGGACTATTGCGCCAACGGGGATAAAAATCATCTGCACATCACGGCATTAGGCAAGGTTCGCACCACCTATCTGTCGCCGGATGGGGTTTACAGCCCGCGCATAGAGGAGGCTTTTCTCAACAAAAAAAAGGTGGCGGTTTTAAACTTTGCAGGTTTTAGGGACTTTTACCCGGAGCTTGCGGCTGCAAACCTTAAAAAGCACCCTCTTTTTGAAAATTGCCAAATAACAACAGGCGAAATTAAATTGCCGGAGCTTTCCCGAACAGGGGGAAGTGTCAGGGAGCTGCGCTCCATAGATATTGCAAGGCATTTTGATTGTGCAAAGGATTTGGGGCCTGTGGCAGAGCAGATAAGCCGCCTGGGTCAGGGCGCGCAGTTTGTGGCCCTGCCTGCAATTTTGGGCATAAGCAATTACAAAAGCATAAGAAAGAGTCTTGAGGATATTACCGGAACTATAATCTATGAGGTGCCAACCCTGCCGCCTTCCATTTTGGGCATGAGGCTTGATGAGGCACTGCGCTCGCGATTTGCAGAGCTTGGCGGGGTTTTGCTTTCCGGCGAGCGGGTTTGCGGCGGCGGCATTGAAAAATCGCGGGTTTTTTCGCTTGATCTGGCAAGCAGGGCAAAAATTTCGGCAGACAATTTTGTGCTGGCAACAGGCAGCTTTTTTTCCGGCGGGCTTGCCAGCCGCCTGGACAGCATAAGGGAGCCGGTTTTCAACCTCAAGGTGCTTGCAAACCAAAAGCGGGGCAACTGGTACAACCCGACCTTTTTATCAAAGGAAAGTCATCCTTTTATGGAATACGGAGTGATGACCGACAGCAGCCTGCGCGGCCTTGATGCTGCCGGCAGGGCTGTGGAAAACCTTTACTGCGCCGGGGCGGTGCTTGCAGGCTATCACCCGGTGCGGGAGCAGTCGGGTTTAGGGGTTGCAATCGGCACGGGCGTTTTTGCAGCAGACAGGATAATCGGCCAGGCAAATAACCCGAATAATTCATGAAAAATTTTGTCTATAAGAGAATATAAAATATTTACAAATAGATAGGTGC
>JAGVAW010000166.1 GCA_020060085.1 Desulfobacterales bacterium | reverse complement strand
TTTCAGGGCCGGATCATCGCCCTGAAAGGCAGGGTCTGCCAGAATGGCCACAACCTCATCCATAGGCTTCTGGATGGCCTGGGCCGGGTCTGCCTCCGGGGTTTGGGCCGATTCTGCCGCCGGGGTTTGGGCCGATTCTGCCGCCGGGGTTTGGGCCGATTCTGCCCATATCGCCGGAGACAGGAAAAGCCCTGCAAAAACAACAAGGCCAAAAATCAGAAAAACTCTTTTCACGGCAAAGCCTCCTCATCTCGTCTAAAGAGAATGCACCTAATCCACTGTTCCAAAAACATACTTGCTGACAAGCTCTTCAATATCCACAGCAGATTCGGTTTCCGTGAGAAGTTGGCCCGGCTCCAGAATCCTGTCCGAGCCGCCCGGAGAGAGTTTGATGTACTTGTCGCCTATAAGCCCGGATGTCCGAACGCTGGCTATGGTGTCTTCGGAAAGCTCAATGCTTTTTCCCACCTTCATCCATACTATAGCCAGCATTCGCTCCTTGTCCAGTTCTATGCGGTCCACCTGGCCAACGGTCACCCCGGCTATTTCCACGGCAGCGCCCTTGCGAAGCCCGGCAACCCCAAGGAAGCGGGCCTGTACCAGATAGGAATCACCCCCGAACCATTGGGCCTGGCCAAGCTGTATGGTGAGGTAGCCAACGCACAGCAGGCCGATAAGCATGAATATGCCCACCGCCATTTCAACATTGAATTTCTTCATGTTCCTTAAACCTTTCCCGGCCTGAAGATCCAATGGGCAACCCAGGGCCGGTTATTCTAACACACCTTGAAGGTATAAAGATTCTTCTCGTCATCCGCCGCCCTTTCCAGGACAACCTCAATGGATTCCTGCACCCCGGCCTGGGCAAAACCCGCAGAAACCATGAGGCAGAAATCCTTATAGGGGGCGATGGGCACGACATTTTTACGCTGAAGGCTGCGGCTTATAAGACTAATCAGCTTTTTGGCCTCATCCATGCCCGTGTTGGGCATGACCACTATTATGCGGGAAAAGCCGTAACGGGCACAGGAGTCGAAAACCCGCAGATGCCGCCCAAGCTCTACGGCAAAGTCGGCCATCACGGACTGGCCCATCACATGGGAACTCTGCTCGGTGATTTCCTCAAGGTTATCCAGCGAAAAAACCACCAGGCAGAAGGTCTGTGCCGTGCGCGCGGAGCGATCAGCCTCGGCCTCGTAGCTTTTGGAAAGCTGCTGCTGGGTGCCAAGACCTGTAAGCGAATCCCGTGGCTGCTCAAGGCCCTGGAGAAATTCGATGATGGTCGGATTATCAGAGCGCTGCAAATCCTGGGGCGGGCCTTCAAACACAACCTTGCCTTTGTCTAACATGGCAACGCGTTGGGAGATGAAGAAAATATCGGGAATCTCGTGGCTCACCATAACGCCCGTAAAGCCAAGCCTGCGCTGATAACTGGAAATCATGGAAAGCACAGCGCTTTTGCGAATGGGGTCCAGGCCTGTTGTGGGTTCGTCAAAAAGCACCACCTCCGGATCCGTGATGAGCGCCCTTGCAAGAGAAACGCGCTTTTGCATTCCACCGGAAATCTGGGAAGGATATTTGTTGCCGATGGCCTGGATGTCCAACTGGGCCATGCGCTTTTCAACAGCAGCAGCAACTTCCTTTTTGGGAATTCGCCGGGTTTCCACAAGGGGCATGGCTATGTTGTCAAAAATGGTCAGGGAATCAAACAGGGCCGCATTCTGAAAAACATAGCTGATTTTACTGCGCCAGGCCTTTTTCCGGGCCTTGTCCATGCCGGATATGGGAACGCCATCAAAGAGAACCTGGCCGGAATCCGGCTGCAAAAGACCGATGATGTGCTTTAAGAGCACAGACTTGCCGCCGCCGCTCTTGCCGATTATGGTGGTTATCTCTCCCTTGTAAATTGAAAGGTTGGCGCCGTTTAGAACCTTCTGGCCCGAAAAGCTCTTGGACAGGTCAACTATCTGTATGAGGGGCTGGGACATGGTTTTTACCGAAGCAGGCTTGTGATTACATAATCGGAAACAAGGATGAGCACGCAGCTCATTACAACAGCCCTTGTGGTGGAGTTGCTCACCCCCCGTGCGCCGAATCCGCCCTGGCGCCTGTGGGTGGTGTAGCCCTGGTAGCAGCAGATTGTTATCACAATCACGGCAAATACGATTGCCTTTATGAATCCGCCGGTCACATCCTCCATTTCCACAGAGGCCCTCACCCGGTGGAAGTAAAGGTAGGGGTTCATCTTCAAAAGCATGGACCCCGTGAGAAAACCGCCGAAAATGCCCACCATGTCAAAAAGGGCCGTAAGAAGAGGAAAGCTTACCAGCGCAGCAGCTATGCGGGGGCTTATAAGGTAACGCAAAGGGTTTATCTGCATGGTCTGCAAGGCGTCTATCTGCTCGGAAATGCGCATCACACCTATTTCCGCAGCCATTGCAGATCCGGCCCTGGCTGTAAGCATTATGGCTGTAAGCACAGGCCCCATTTCCCTTATGAGCGTAAGGGCCACAATAGAGCCAAGCGCCCCTTCGGAGCCGACCCCAGCAAGGGCATAATATCCCTGCAGTCCAAGCACCATGCCTGTTGCAAGGCCCGTGAGCATTACAATTGGTACGGACTGGGCACCGATAAAATGAATCTGCTCTATGGTGCGCCTCACCTGGGGCGGCCAGGTAAAAATGAGGGCCAGACCCTTTAAGAAAAAAACCGTGACCTCGCCAAGCTCCTGCACAAAGAAGATAAAGGCCCTGCCCAAAGATGCAGGAAAGCCGCTATGTAGATTTTGGGTTTCCATTGACCCTCTTAAGAAAGCCTTTCAAAAAAAAGCCTATAAGGGGATTTTTTCGCGCGGGAAAACTTAAGCTGCCGCAAAAAGCCTTGCTCCGCCAAAAAGCCGGGGGAAAATTCGGAGAGGCAACTTGTAGTTTTTATCCTGCATAGCGGTTTCTGTCAATGGCTACAGAAAGCCTTTGGCCCGAAAACCATGCCGCACCTTCCCTCTTTTCTTGCATCAGGCAAAAAATCCTGTTTTTTTGGATGGTTGACAAAATTTCAGTCCCAAACCCTGCTCCCAGCAATTTGTTTTTCATCTGCCCGTATTTTGCCTTAATTTAAACATTACGGCTTGACAGAATGGTACTTTTTCTATTAAGAGAGATTTTTTCATGGCTTGGCGCACCTCTTGCGGCAACACGGTCCTACAAGAGCCGGAAAAAACAGTAAAAGGTGCCAGGGCAGAATTTTTTCCTGTGCTGATTGCAATGCACAAGCATTTTTTTAAATAAACGATTTTTCGAGGGAAGACATGGCCGAGAAAAAGAAAAAAAAGGACACCAAGGAAAAACCCCTTGATAAGATGACAGCCAAGGAATTGCGGGATCTGGCCCTCACCACGGAAGTCATCACCGGCGTGCACGCCATGAACAAGGCAGAGCTTATTTCCGCCATAAAGCATGTGCGTGGAATTGTTGATGACAGCCCCAAAAAGGCTGATTCCACAGTGCGCGAGATTAAGCAGATAATCCGCGGCCTCAAGGCAAAAAGGCTTTTGGCTGTTGAGGCCGATGAAAAGGACAAGGCCACCACGCTGCGCCGCCGAATCAGCCGCCTCAAGAAAAGGACCAGGAGGGCCGCTTAAGCCGCTTTTTATTTAGGCATTCTGTTAAGGCCTTTGCGTCCTTTTTAGGGAAAAGGGGCTGCAAGGGGGCTTGCAGAAAGCATTAAAGTCTTGTTCATTCCGCCTCTGGAAAGCGCCCCTTCAAGGGCCCGGTGCCTTAAGCAAAGCCGGGCTGCGGTTTTCGGAGGCGTTTTGTTTTTTGTGGATTTGCAAAAGGGCAGCGCCATGACACAATCGCCAAAAGCCTGCGGGCAGAGCCTTATAGACCCGGCAAGGCTTGCTTTTGACATAGACGGCGTGGTGGCGGACACCATGAGCCTGTTCCTGGACATTGCCGATAAAAAATACGGCTATGGCGGAATAACCCAGGATCAGATAACCAGTTACATGATAGAGGACTGTCTGCCCATTGAAAGCAGCGTGGTACTTGCAATAATAAACGAGCTGCTGGAAATGAGCCACAAGCAGCCTCTTAACCCAGTGGATGGGGCTGTGGAAGTGCTATCAGGCATGGCCGGCCTTGGCGCAAAGCTCACCTTTGTTACGGCAAGGCCCAGGCGCAGAGCCATAACCCGGTGGCTTTCCCAAACCCTCAATGTTCCGGAGGACAAAATGGCTGTCCATGCCACGGGCAGTTTTGAGGCCAAGGCCCAGGTG
>JAGVAW010000183.1 GCA_020060085.1 Desulfobacterales bacterium | reverse complement strand
GTTTGCCGTGCAGCAGATGCCGCCCATCTGTATGCCCTTGGCGCCCTTGCTCTTGGCATAGTCAATCATCTCCTGGCTCTGGGCCACTGTCACGATTACCTCTGACAGAACAGGTTCATGGCCGTGGATGATGATGTTGACATGGTCTTCCTTCATGATGCCCAGGTTGGCCTCGCTCTGAAGCGGATAGGGCGTACCGAAAAGGATGTCCTGAAGGTCGGTGGCCAGCATGGAGCCGCCCCAACCGTCCGCCAGAGCGCAGCGGGTGCCCTGCTTCATAAGATTCTTGTAATCCTGGTCAACGCCTATGTGCGTGCGGTGCATAATTTCAACGACCTCGCGGTCGATGTTCCTGGGCAGCACACCAAGCTTTTTCCAGATTTCGTAGCGGGGCTGGGGAGCGCGCTTGAGGTAAAGCAGCTCGCCCTCTTCCTTGCCCCATTCGCGCAGGGCAACTTCAGCCACTTCAAGGGCGATTTCATCAATATCGCGATCCAGAACCTGCCCGTCCTCGCCTTGCACCGTGGTTTCCACATTCAGGTAGGGAGCGACATCAAGCAGTTTCTGGGTGTCCTTGATCTGGTATGCATCACTTTCCTTGCGGGCTGCGCTCAAAAACACCTCTGCAACGCAGCGGCCATGATCCGAGTGCGCGGCAGCGCCTGCAGCGATCATGCGGATAAAGTTACGGGCTGCAATGGTGTTGGGGGTTGCGCCGCAGATGCCCTTGCGGGTGTCTTCCTCGCCTTCGGCAAGGCCTTTGCCTAGCGGCAGGCGGCAGGGGCCCATGCCGCAGTTCTTGCAGCAGGTTCCCTGGTTGCCTATGTTGCAGGGCTTGAGCGTGACAGCGCGGTCAAAGCATGTGTCAATGCCCAGCTCCTGGGCCCGCGCAATCATTTCCTGGGTTGACTTGTCTATGGAGGCAGCTACGGGGTCTGCCACCTTTGCTTTCTTCTCAATCGCTTTTTCTTCTGCCATGTGAGGTTCCTCCTCATCGTTTATGGTGCGGCTCATTATCTAAAGCAGCCGGTGCATTCCGCCCGGTCTGCATGGTCCCTGTTTTCTTCCTGCCATAACAGCAACAAGCCCTACCAGCGGTGTACGCGGGCAAGGTTGTCAATGAGCTTGTCAATGGCGTCTTTCTGCACAGCAGAAGCGGTCTTGGAAACCTCTTCCTTTGTTGCGGAAGCAGCGCGCGACTTGGCGCGCTCTTCTGCTTCGGCACGGCGCTTGTCGCGAAGCGCCTGCTCTTCGGCATCCCGCTTGGCAGCTTCAGCCTTGCGTTTTTTCTCCTCTTCATCCGCCTTTGCCTTGGCATCTGCCTCGGCCTTTGCCTTGGCTGCCGCCTCGGCCTTTGCCTTGGCCTCTAACTCTGCCTTTGCCTTGGCCTGGGCCTCGGCCTTTGCCTTGGCTTCCTGTGCGGCCTTGTCTTCTTCAGCAGGCTTGGCTGCCGGTGCAGGCGCGGCCTCTACCTTGGGAGCAGCGGGTGCGGCTTCAACCTTCTTCTCTTCCTTCTTGGGGGCAGGAGCCGCAGCAGCGGGTTTCTTCTCCGCAGCAGGCTTCTTTTCCGCAGGCTTGGGTGCAGCCGCCTTTTCGGCAATGGTCAAATCCGGCTTGGGTGCAAGAGCAGCATAATCAGGCTCGAAAAGCTCAAGCTTCTTTTCAATACCTGCAATGCCCTTGGCAGAGCCGCCATCAACCAGAAGATCAATGTAGGCTTTGGCCAGACGCAGGGATTCGGGATGGCGCACCACAACAATATCGGAGCCTGCCAGCAAATAGCATGCAGCAGCCACAGCCTCCATCATTATGCCGCGTTTTTCCGGGTCGCCCAGCAGGGGGTCGTCAGCAGCAGGAAGCTTGGCTTCCTTGCACTTCCAGATTTCGTTGCCCAGGTTGTTGATGACAGGGCACTGGAGTTTTTCATCGCCCTGGGTAAGGGCCGCCATTCCCAGGCGCTCCATGACAGAATATGAATACTCAAGGCCATAGCCCAGGCCGCCCGTGGTGGGGTCAATCACCACCTTGCTAAGTGGCATACCCAGGTTTTCAAGCAGAATGTTGACCTGCTTTGCAAGGTTGACATCAATGGGGGAGCTGGAAACTATGGAGTGCTTGAAACCCATTGCTGCCGCACCGATTGCCTTGTGGTTCTTGTCTTCCACAGGCCCGATGGTCAGGTTCATGCCATCGCATTCCTCGGCCACCTTCTTTAAGACTTCCTCGTCCTTCTTTGGGTTGGAACAGCCCCATACAACAAGAGGAACGCTGATGGCCTGGGCAACCTTTTTGACGGTGGCCGCAGCTTCTGCTGCCGGAGCGTTCTTGTCGTTGGGGTCTGTGCTTTTAAGCTGAAGAACAATAAGCTCTGCGCCGAATTTTTCCACGCACTTTTTGGCCCAGGCAACCGGGTCATCAAGCACATCAGCAACATGAGCAGTTGCTGCTTCAGGCCATTCGGTGGGCTTCATGTCCCAGACTTCCATTGCCAGAACAGGCTTTTTGGTCATCTGGCCTTCAAACAGATAAAAAGGATAACAGTTCTTACCGCCGACAGTGACGGTCTTTTTTCCACCGCCCAGGGTCACTTCCCTGACTTTTCCGGTGTACGACTCTTTAAAAGGTTCAAATCCCATCGCATCCTCCTTGAATGCCGTTAGCGTTGCATCTTGGAATCCGGCTTTTTAATTTCCCGCCGGCGGGCAAACCGTGTTTGACCCTTCTCATTACAATTAAGGGGCCGTCAAAGCCCCTTGGGAAGCCTTTCCCTTTAATTACAGGCCTCTATCTTCAAAGCAACAGGCCTTATTGATAATGATGACAAACTTTCCTTCTAAAACCTTGACCGCTATAGCAGATTAAGCTTTTTTGTCAATAATAATTGGGGTAAAAAAACCTGCCTTTTGTTTTTATCAGCCGGTTTTTTGGTTGCCGGACGCAACAAAAAAACCGGTTTTGGAGTGGGAAAAGTTGCAGTGCAAGGCTTGCGCCAAACTTTCTGGCATTTGCATGACAGGGCAAAAAAATTGCACTTTTTGCAAACTGAATCAAACCTGGTGCATCAACCCCCTTGTCCACGGCAAAAACCGCATATTTCAGCAAGGCAGAATATTTCACCTGTTCTGCAAAACCTTGTTGCGCTGGTCCAGCCTTTCTTTTAGCCTTGGGAACTGGTTGATATCCGTGTGGGGCAAAAACAGCGAGGCAACATAGTTGTCCATGTAGCCGGGGGCTTCGGAAAGTTCCACATTGGTCATCTTTCTTGTAACCTCAACAACATCTGCCCGCACCTTGTTTGTAAGTATGCTCATGCGCGCGCCCATCAGGGAGCCATTGCCAAGGTAAGTCACCTTGTCCGGATCGGTCTCCGGCAAAAGCCCTATGGTCATGGCAGATTCCAGATCCACAAATGAGCCGAAACCGCCTGCAAGAATTATTCTGTCAATCTGGTCAATGGTCAGCCCCACCTGGGTCAGGAGGGTCATGTATGCAGCATACATTGCTCCCTTGGCGCGGATAAGGTTTTCAATGTCAATTTCCGAAAGGGTGAGATCCCTGTCAATCTGCGTGTCTGCTGCCCGGGCAACAACAAATTCCCACGCGCCGTCCCGCTCCCGAATGCGGTCTGTGGGGAGATCACGGTTAAATTTGCCCTGATTGTTGATGACCCCCAGAATAAACATCTTGGCCAGCATAATGATAAGGCCTGACCCGCATATTCCCTTTGGCCTCTGGTTGCCGATGGTCAGATTCATTGGCTCGAATGTGACCGGATCAAGAGAAAAATCTTCGATGGCCCCCTTGGTGGCCCTCATGCCATGCTCCACCCCGCCGCCTTCAAATGCAGGCCCTGCCGAAGCTGCCGCACACATCATCCAGTCTTTGTTGCCCACAACAATTTCCGCATTGGTGCCAATGTCTATAAAAAGGGTCAGCTCATCGGAAAGATACATTCCCGAACCCATTACACCTGAAACAATATCCCCCCCCACATAGCTGGATATGCATGGGTAAATAAGGGCTGTAACATGGTCTGGCAGGGCAAGCCCCAGGTCTGTTGCCTTTATCATGGGGTAGATGCTTGCCGCAGGAACATAGGGGGCGCGGCGGATGTAGCTTGGGTTTATCTTCACAAAAAGCTGGGTCATGGTGGTGTTGCCCGCCAGGGCCACAGCGGTCACCTCATCGGGGTTGACCTTTGATTTGGCAAGTATCTTGCCGATTATCTTGTTGATGGTGCCCACAATAACTTCGTTCAACTTGTCCAGGCCACCGGGCTTTTCTGCATACATTATGCGGGTTATCACATCCTCGCCGTAGGATATCTGGGCATTGAACTCGCCGTGCTCTGCCAAAACCTCTCCGGTGAGAAGGTCAACAAGCTGGCCGTAAACGGTTGTGGTGCCTATATCAATGGCAATGGCGTAGTTTTCGTTGGTGGTATCGCCGGGCTGAACATTTATGATGCGGGTGCGGCCATCCTGACGCACGGGCCGGGAAAGGGCCACCGTGACGGCAAAATCGCTCTGGCGCAGAACATCGGGAAGCTTGCGCAGGACCGCCAGATCCACCACCAGCCGCCGCTCGTTAAAATCCTTGCGCAGGCAGTTGATAAGACGGGTCATGTCGCAGATATTGTCCTCGTGAGTAGGCGGCGCAAGGGTAAGATACCTTTCCTCCACAGGCGGAATGAAAAGCCCGGCCTCCTTTAGTTCATCTAAGTGAATCTGCGTGGCGGAAGCGGTTTTTCTGGGCATGGCAGCAAGGTTTAAAACAGAGGCATCCACAACGGATTCCACCGGCACGCGCACGGTTACATCCTCCACCACCTTGCTCTTGCAGGCCAGACGATAGCCCTTGTCCCAGTCATCAGCCCGCAGCTTTTCCTTGCCGCCGCCTTCAAGGCTTCCTTTCTCCACAAGAACACGGCATTTGCCGCAGACGCCTTCTCCGCCGCAGGATGCGTTGATGTGCACGCCCGCTTCCAGGGCTGCACGAAGAAGGTTTGTGCCAGGCTCAACGCTTATTGTCCTGTTGTGTGGAAGAAAAGAGATTGTGTACTTGGCCATAGTTAAAGCCCTCGCTTAAAGAAATGCCGCATAAGCCTGCAAGGCCTGCTTTTTGTCAGGAATAAAGCAAGGCCTCCGCCTGGCTTTGCAGTTGGTTTATCTGCATTTGAGAAAAGCTTGTTTCCGCCTTAAAATATGGGTCCAGGGTTGTGCCCCCGATAAAAGGGGAAAACCGCCAGGAAGTAAAACCCTTCAGCCGTGCTGCCAGAGCCGGAAATTGCTCTGCACTTATGATGCCCGGCACAAGGGTTGTGCGCAGGATGGTTTTTGTGCCGGAAGCCAAAAGCTTTTGGAGAGTCTCCAAAACCAGGGAAACAGGAAAAGGCACACCCACTGCCCGACTGTATGCTTCATCAGTCAGGTCTGCTTTTATGTCCACAGCCACGCAATCCAAAAGCTGATTTTTTATAAGGTGTTCAACAAAATCCGGCTGGGTTGCATTTGTTTCCACACCTGTTTCAAGCCCAAGGGCCTTCACATCCCTTAAAAGGCCTTCAAGCGCCCGGTGCATCATGGGTTCACCCCCGGAAAGGACGACAAGGCTGATACCCTGTTTCTTGTGAGATATGGCGGCAAGAACTTCTTGCCAGTCAAGGCCTGGCAGTTTGCGGGCCTCAAGCACCAATTCCCTTTCATTGCACCAGGGGCAGCGCAGGTTGCAAAAGGGCATCATCAACTGCACGCAGGCCCTGCCGGTCCAGTTATCTGCATCCAGAAACCGCATACCCTTTATGCTGGCGGGGTTTTGCACTCACTGCTCCAGTTTTGCGCTTACAAGCTGGTTAACAAGATTGGGATTGGCCTTGCCCTGGGTTTTTTGCATTATCTTGCCCACAAAAAAGCCCATCAGCTTTTTCTTGCCGCCTTTGTATGCAGCGACCTCTTCCGGGTGGGCTGCAAGCACCTCATCCACAGCTTTTTCTATAACAGCCGAATCCGTCACCTGAACCAGACCGGATTCCTTGACAATTTGGGCCGGGCTTTGGCCGGAGACGGCCATTTTTTCAAAAACAGTCTTGGCGATTTTGCCGGAAATCGTGCCATTCTCAATAAGCTTTAAAAGCTCTGCCAGATCTGTCGCAGAAATGGGGCATTGGGCAATGTTCAAATTCCGGGCATTGAGCAGAGCCGTAAGCTCGCCGGAAACCCAGTTGAAAACCGCCTTATAATTTTGGCACATACCGGCGCACTGCTCAAAGTAGTCGGCAGTTTCCCGTGCTGTGCATAAAAATGCGGCATCGTCTTGTGCAAGGCCGTATTGGTCTGCAAGCCTTGCCCGCCTTTGGCCGGGAAGCTCCGGTAGGGCCTGGCGCTGCTCCTCAATCCAGGCCTCATCCACCATCACCGGAACAAGGTCGGGATCCGGAAAATACCGGTAGTCGTGGGCATCCTCTTTGCCGCGCATGGGATGGGTGCGGTTGGCCGCTGCATCGTAAAGGCGGGTTTCCTGAATCACCTGTCCGCCTTCTTCCAAAAGAATTGTCTGCCTTTCAATTTCGTATGCCAGCGCGCGCTCCACATTGCGGAAGGAGTTCATGTTCTTCAACTCCGCGCGCGTGCCGAATTCCTCTTGGCCCTTTGGCCTTATGGAAATGTTGGCATCGCAACGGAAGTTGCCTTCCTCCATGTTGGCATCAGAAATATCCAGGTACCTTAAAATGGCGTGCAGAACGCGCAGATATGCCCCTGCCTCCTCCGGGGTTCTCATGTCCGGCTCGGAGACAATCTCCATGAGTGGAGTCCCGGCCCGGTTCAAATCCACGCGGCTCACCGGCCTGTATGGGTCGTGAATGAGCTTGCCGGCATCCTCCTCCAGATGAATGCGGGTTATGCCGATGCGCTTTTTGCCGCTGGCTGTTTCAATTTCAACCCAGCCATGCTCACAGAGTGGAAGCTCGTACTGGGATATCTGATAACCCTTTGGCAGATCCGGATAAAAGTAGTTTTTCCGGGCAAATCGGCATTTGGGGCTAATGGAGCAGTTTGTGGCAAGCCCCATGCGGATTGCAAAATCCACCGCCTTTTTATTCAGCACCGGCAGCACGCCGGGCATACCAAGGCACACAGGGCAGGTGTGGGTGTTGGGCGGAGCGCCAAACTTTGTGGAGCAGCCGCAGAAGATTTTGCTTAAGGTGGAAAGCTGGGCATGAACCTCAAGCCCTATAACCGCTTCGTAATCCATGTTGTCCCTCTTAAAAGGCCGGATTTCCTGATTCCTGGGAATAAAAAAACCGGCTGCAAAAAAAATTCTGTCCTGCTGCTTCTTAACAAGAGTCTCTTACCAGAATATGCAAGACTTTTCTCTAGCTTTTTAGATTATATGATAAGGATGTCAAGGTCGCCCTGTCTCACAAGGCCACGCTTATCCGGTTGCTGTCTATTGTTTTGACAAGGGGCGGCAATGGCGATTAAAAACTTTACCGGGCCTTGTGATAACGAATACGAATTTGGCAAAAGGCTGTTGCCGGAGGCAGGAATATGGATTTTGTTTTGTGCGTCATAGGTCTGGTGATGATAGTGGAAGGGGTGCCCTACTTTCTTTTTCCCGACAAGCTCAAGACCGTTTTTGTGCAGATGCTGCAAACCCCTGACAAGTCCTTGCGGGTCATGGGCTTATTGCTCATGGCTGTCGGGCTTTTGCTGGTATATTTTGGAAGGCGCTGAAAATGCCGGACAACAAAGCCATATACAACCTGGATCTTTACGACTACCCGCTGGACAAGGAGCTTATCGCCCAGATTCCAAGCAGGGACCGAACCGAATCCAGACTTCTTTGCATGAGCAGATCCACAGGCAAAATTACTCACCGCCGCTTTTCCCAATTGCCGGAAATTCTTCTGCCGGATGACCTGTTGGTTATAAACGACACCCAGGTGATAAAGGCGCGGCTTTTGGGGCGCAAGGAAACAGGCGGCCAGGTTGAGGCTTTGCTTATTGACTATGCCGCGGGAATGGAATCTGCCGCACAAACAGGCAGGTTCTGCGCCCCATGCCTTGTGCGGGCCTCCAAACCATGCAGGCCAGGAACTAGCATTCTGTTTGATAAGGGTTATTGGGCACGCGTGATTGCCGTTAATGATGGAAACTCCTTCCTGGAGTTTTCCTGTGGACAGGATGCGCCTGCCATGTTTGAAAAAATCGGCCTGCCTCCCCTGCCCCCATATATTCTGCGCCAGGGCCAGAATGCCCCGGTTGATGATGCAGCCCGGTACCAGACTGTTTATGCCTGCAATCAGGGGGCTGTGGCTGCGCCCACTGCTGGCCTGCATTTTTCCGAGCCTCTTCTTGAAGCCATAAGGCAAAAGGGCATTGGCATTGCAACTGTAACCCTTCATGTGGGATACGGCACATTCATGCCGGTGCGGGAGCAGGACATACGAAGGCACAACATGCACTCCGAGCGCTACAGCCTGCCCCAAAAGAGTGCGGATGCAATCAACCGGGCAAAAAAGGAAGGCCGCAGGGTGATTGCAGTGGGAACCACCTGCGTGCGGACCCTGGAATACTCAATGCTCAAAAACGGCCTTCTTAAGCAGGACAGCGGAAACTGCGACCTTTTCATATATCCTGGCTTTTGCTTTCAGATTGTGGATGGCCTTGTCACCAACTTTCATCTTCCCCGCTCTTCCCTGCTTCTGCTTGTTAGCGCATTTGCAGGAAGGGAAAACATACTGGCTGCATACAAAGAGGCTGTGCGCGAGAAATACCGCTTTTTCAGCTATGGAGATGCCTCTTTTTTAGCCTGATCGCAATAAAGGAGTAATTTTTTGTCCGCTCTTTCCTTTACACTTGAAAAAACCAGCTCTGCTGCGCGGGCCGGATTTGTGCAAACCGCGCGGGGAAAAGTTATGACCCCGGCCTTCATGCCCGTTGGCACCCAGGCCACGGTCAAGTCCCTCACCCCTGAAGACCTGTTGGAGTGCAAGGCCCAAATAATACTGGCAAACACCTATCACCTTTATCTGCGGCCCGGCATTGAGGTCATAAAAGCCTTTTCCGGTCTGCACAACTTCATGCACTGGCAAGGCCCCATACTCACAGACAGCGGCGGGTACCAGGTTTTCTCGCTTGCAGCATTAAAAAAGCTCGATGAAGAGGGAGTTACCTTTCAGTCCCATCTGGACGGCTCATCCCACACCCTTACGCCCGAAAAAGCTGTTGCAATCCAAAAGGCCCTAAACAGCGATATTGCCATGTGCCTGGATGAGTGCATACCTTATCCTGCCACCCGCGAGCAGGCCGAAAAATCCACGGCGCTCACAAAAAGATGGGCAAGGCGCTGCAAGGAAACAGCCATCAATCTTGACTTTGAAAACGCCCTTTTTGGAATCGTTCAGGGGGGGATGTATGCAGACCTGCGCCGGCAGGCGGTTGGCGATATGTGCGAAATAGGCTTTGACGGCTATGCTGTGGGCGGCCTTTCTGTGGGCGAACCCAATGAAATGATGCTTGAGGCTGCTGCCAGCGCACTGCCTCTTCTTCCAGCAGACAGGCCCCGCTACTGCATGGGCCTTGGCAAGCCCCAGGACCTTGTGGAACTGGTGGCTTTGGGTGCAGATATGTTCGACTGCGTGTTGCCCACCAGAAACGCCAGAAACGGCCAGCTTTTTGTGCCCTGGGGAACCATAAACATAGCAAATGCAGCTCATGCCAATGACCCGGACCCCATAGACCCGGCCTGCGCCTGCTACACCTGCCAAAATTACTCACGGGCGTACCTGCGGCATCTTTATC
>JAGVAW010000169.1 GCA_020060085.1 Desulfobacterales bacterium | reverse complement strand
CGGTGCGTTGCCCAAAGGCTTCCATGTCTTTGGCAAGCTCAATCAGCTCCGGGCCGTAAAGCACCTTTGTGAACACAAAGTTCTCTCCACGGCTTTTTGGGCTTGTTGTTGCAGAAATGGCCATGAGTTTGGCCACAATGTCCATGCCTTCCATCTGCTGCGGCCTTTCACAAAAATTAAGGTGGGATAAGGGAAAAATATTTGCAGGGAAGCCCTCCCCGCAAAGGATGACGACATTTCCCCAAGCAACAGCTATTGCTTTTCAAAATTGGCAGGACTCACCGCATACTGCACAAGCTGGCAGGCAATGGGGCCGTTGTAATATTCGTCCCGGCTTGCAGGGTTAATCCCCATGCGGCCCGCCAGGCTGGGGTTGGCTGTAAATACGGCGGCCTTCCAGCCGTTAAATTTTTCCCTCAAAGCCCTGCCAAAGTCTGAATAGAGCTTTTCCAGGTCCTCAAGCTGCCCCATGCGCTCGCCATAAGGCGGGTTGGAAATAACAAGGCCTCCGGCATAGTGGTTTTTGGGCGGAGCCAGCAAGGAAACATCCCGGCAACGAACCACAATAAAATCTGCCAGGCCTGCCCTAAAGGCGTTTTTCATGGCAGCCTTTACCACTGCCGGGTCTTTATCCCCGCCCACAATGGGAGGCAGGGAGCGCTTTTTCTCCCGCGCCTTTGAGCGGGCATTGTTGATGAGGTTCTCCCATATCTGCAAATCATGGCCCTTCCAGCATTCAAAGCCATGCTTTTTGCGGAAAAGCCCCGGCGCAATATCGGCTGCCATCATTGCCCCTTCAATGAGCAGTGTGCCCGACCCGCACATGGGGTCGAGCAAGGCTCCGCCCCTGCGCGCTATCTGGGGCCAGCCGCAGCGCAAAAGAATTATGGCTGCCAGGTTTTCCCGCAAGGGCGCTGGCCCTGTGTGCTCCCGGTAGCCCCGCTGGTGAAGCCCACCGCCGGAAATATCCAGATAAATGGAGGCATTCTTCGGGCCAAGATGCAAAAGCAGGCGTATGTCCGGGTTTTTGGTGTCCACCGAAGGCCTTGCCCCGAAGCGATCCCGAAATCGATCCGCCACCGCATCCTTCACCCTTTGGGCCGCATACTTGGTGTTTAGCACAAAGGAGGCAGCTCCGGTCACATCAACCGCAAAGGTGTTGGGCACTGCAAAGTGCTCCTCCCAGGCAATCTCCATTGCGCCCTGGTAGAGCATTGCATCGCTGGCAGCTTCAAAGCGGGAAAGCAGCAGCCCCACCCGCGAGGCAACCCTGCTCCATAGAATGGCCGTGTAGCCTGCGGCAAGCTGGCCTTCAAAGGCCACGCCGGAAGACTCCGTATGTGTGACCGCAAGGCCAAGCTCCAAAAGCTCCTGCTCTGCAATGGGGCCTGCGCCCTGGGGGGTAAGGGCGAAAAACTGGTATTTGATCGGGGCCTTTTTTTCAATTTGTGTCTTTGCCATTTGCTCTTTTGCCCTTAAAGGCCGGGAATCGCCCTTCCTTTAAAAAAAGCTGCTCTTTTGAGCAGCCAATTCAGTTGATGTCCTTGCTGCGATCCTTCGAATCCCCTAAAGCCTTCAGCAGGCTTATTATCCAGCCCTTTGCCCTCATGGCCTCCACCCATTCATCCACAAGGGCATTTTTGCCATTGGCAGCGGCAATGACCATGCCTGCCAGCATACCCCGCGCTGCGCTGTCGCCACCTGCCAGCACATTCTCAATCATGGCTTCTTTGTAGTTGTTGGGATATTTGGCAATGAGGTGAATGGTGGAGGGGAAGGAGCCGCCAATGGGGCAGTGCTGGCCGAAGGCCTTTATTGCCTCGCGGGTGGGCCGCTCTGCACTGGAGATGCCTTCAGGAAACCAAAGCTCAAACTCCATGTTGTCAAAGCCTTTTTCCGCAGCCTTGTTTAAAGCCTCAATTGCATCTGCACCGGCCAGGGCATAACAGGCCGCCCTGGCAAAAAAGGCGGAGGCCTCCTTCACAAGGGGATTATTGTGGGTTATTCCTGTTTGCTGGGTAACAAGCTCTGCCAGGGTATCCTCATCATGGGAATAAAAATACACCAGGGGCGCAATTCGGGCTGCGCCAGCCAAATCCTGGGAAGAGGAGCCTGACTCCAGAAGGCCCGTGCCGCTTTTCATATTTTCCAGGGTAATCTTGCTGGCCTTGTCCATATAGCCCGTATAAGAGGTCATGGACTTTTTCCAGGTCTGGGCAAAATGCTCCGCGTCAAAGCCCTGCTTTGCTGCAACCGATTCCAAAAGCCAGAGGGTCTGATCCCCGTAATGAGTGAAATCCCCTGCCTTTTTGCCAGGATGAAAGGAATCCGGCAGAGGTGCAGCCAACTGCTCCGGCCTGCCGAACTTTTGGTCAATCTCGCTGGTATCATATATCCAGTGATAGCCAAGGGCAAAACTGTCTGCTGCAAAAGAGGATAGAACCATGCTGGCGGCCTTGTCGTTCACTTTGGATATCTCCTTGTCTTTCAAAAATCTTATGCTTTTGTCCCTTGTGGGCTGCTGCCCAACACCGGTTTCCCCTTAAACTTTGAAGCACTCCCTGGAGCCTGCGTACTGCTCGCGGAGCTTTGGTTTTTCGATTTTGCCTGTGGGGTTTCTGGGCACCTCGCCAAAAAAGAAGCGCCTGGGCCTTTTGTAGCGGGGCAAGGCCTCGCAGAAGGTGTTAAGCTCTTCGACAGTAAGCTCTGTTTTGGGCTTTACCTTTATGACCGCAGCGGGAATCTCGCCAAGACGCATGCTTGGAATACCGATTACAGCCGCATCTGCAATGCTTTCATGGCTGTGGAGAAAGTTTTCTATCTCCACAGGGTAAATGTTTTCTCCGCCTGAAATGATTACATCCTTTTTGCGGTCAACCAGCCAGATGAAGCCATCCTCGTCAATCCTTGCAATGTCGCCGGTTGCCAGCCAGCCCTTTTTGATGGCTCCTGCCGTGGCATCCTGGTTGCCGTAATAACCGGCCATTATGCCCGGCCCGCGCACCCAAAGCTCGCCGGACTGGCCCTGGGGAACATCCTTTTCCGATAAATCAACAATGCGGCATTCCCAGTCAAAACCCGGCACGCCTATTGCCCCCACCTTGTGGGTGTTGCCTATGCCAAGATGCACGCAGCCCGGCCCGGTTGACTCGGTAAGCCCGTAGTTGGTGTCGTACTGCTGGTTGGGGAAAAAGCGCAGCCACTCGCGCACAAGGGTTTGGGGCACGGGTTGTGCGCCTATGTGCATGAGCCGCCACTGGTCAAGCTTGTAGTCGGCAAGGTTCACCTCGCCGCTCTTTATGGCAAAAAGGATGTCCAGCGCCCAGGGCACAAGAAGCCATACCACGGTGGCCTGCTCCTGGCTCACGGCTTCCAGTATCCATTCAGGCTTTACCCCCTTAAGAATGACGGCCTTTGCGCCCACAATGAAGTTGCCGAACCAGTGCATCTTTGCCCCTGCATGATAAAGAGGGGGTATGCACAAGAAGTTGTCGCCGCGGGTCTGGTTGTGGTGCCGGTTTTCCAGGTAGCAGGCAAACTCCAGGTTGCGGTGGGTGAGAAGCGCGGCCTTGGGCTGGCCTGTGGTGCCGGAGGTGAAATAGATGCCTGCCGGGTCATTTAGCTCAAGGGAGACCTCCACGGGCTTGTCCGGGGCATCCAGAATGAAGTCCTCCAGGCTCACGGCCCAGTCCGGGCAGTCGCCCTCCTCGCCAGCCCAGATGTAGGTCTTCACAAATCCGTCCATCCGGGCTTTTTCCTGCTCAATGCGCTCAATAAACTCCGCGCCAAAGATAAGGGCCTTTGCCTTTGAAGTTTCAATGCAAAAGGCAATGTCTCCAGCCGTGAAGCGGAAGTTCAAAGGGCAGGCCACAGCGCCTGTCATGAGAATGCCAAAATAGGTGGGCAGCCATTCCAGGCAGTTGGTCATGAGCTGGGCAACCTTGTCACCTTTTTTCACGCCGCTGGCTGCCAGCGCACTGGCAAGGGCCTGGGAGCG
>JAGVAW010000230.1 GCA_020060085.1 Desulfobacterales bacterium | reverse complement strand
CTTGAATCCCTTGGGGGCATTCTGGCTGGTGCAGGCGGCCTGTACCTTATGCGCCAGTACTACTGGCTGGTGCGCAGGGCAGAGGGCATGGGCGGCGGTGATGTGGACCTTGCCGCCATGCTGGGAGCCTTCCTGGGCTGGCAGGGCGTGCTGTTCTCCTTGGTGGCAGGTGCGGCCATAGGCCTTGTTGCAGGCATAGTGCTGATGATCGTGCGCAAAAAAGGGCTTAAACTGGCTGTTCCCTTTGGCCCCTTCCTTGCACTTGGGGCTTTGCTGTTTATCTTCTTTGGCAGGCAGATAATCTACTGGTACCTGGGCATAATGGTCTAATTAGGCACGGCGGTTTTTTTCATGGAAGAAAAAAGGGATTTGAAAAAAATTGAGCGCGTGGCTTTAGGTGCGGCTCATCAGGCCGGATTGCTGCTTGCAGAAAGGTTCGGCAAGGTTCATAGTGTCAGCAAGAAGGGCGGTATAGATCTTGTTACAGAGGCGGATGTAGGCGCTGAAAAAATAATCAAGGGCATTATAGGCGCGGCCTTTCCCCAAGACAGGATACTTGCAGAGGAATCCGGGGATTCAGGGGGGGACGCAGACGGGGTTTGGATTATCGACCCCCTTGACGGAACCACCAATTACGCGCATCATATACCGCTTTTTGCTGTCAGCATTGCCTTTGCCCACAGGGGCGAAACCCTTTACGGCCTTGTTTTAAACCCTGTGAGCGGCGAGCTTTTTTCTGCTGCAAAGGGAGGCGGGGCATACAAAAACAATACCCCAATAAGGGTATCGGAAGTTGAAAGCGTTTTTGAAAGCCTTCTGGTCACAGGCTTTCCCTATGATCTGGCAACGCGCATGGAAGGGCTTATGTCCCGTCTGACCAGTGTGCTTGGGGCAAGCCAGGGCGTAAGGCGGCTGGGATCTGCCGCCCTTGACCTTTGCTTTGTGGCTGCCGGAAGGTTTGAAGGCTTTTGGGAGGAAAACCTCCACCCCTGGGATACTGCCGCAGGTGCGCTCATCCTTACAGAGGCCGGCGGAAGGGTTACGGATTTTTTTCAGGGGCAATGGAGTCCATTTGACAGACAGATACTGGCCACAAACGGGCGGATTCATGGTGAGCTTGCCCGCTTGCTGGCTTAAAGGGCGGATTTTTGAGCTTAAAAAGCCTTTTAATGGAAAAAGGGAAGCTTTTAAGGTGCAAAAATCGCTCACAGGAGAGGATTTCATGACAGGATGGGGTTTTGGCAGGCTTGGCTGCCAAGCTACACCGGGATGTTTCGGCCATTATAATCCGGCACACCATATCTGCTCTTCACACTGCGGGATAAGAATTGCCTGCTGTGTGGAAACCCAGAAGGATGAAATGGTGGAGTATCTTGAGGATATGCTGGAGCTTTCCAGCCACAAGTCCGTGGAGCAGTAGATTTTCAAAGGCTCGCCGCTAAAGCTGGCGCTTTGTCGTTTTTACGGGGTCATCTTCATTTAAGCCTGCTTGCTGCCCTGGCAGAAAGCAGGCTTTTTTATTCCAGAGCCTTCAAAACCACTTCCAGGGGATGAAGAATAACAATGTCAGGCGGGCTTTCCTGCTCCTGGCCTGCCATCAGGCCTTCCATAAGCCCCATCATGCAGCCGGTGCAGCCTGCTGTTATTATGGAGGCCTTTTTGCGCCGGATTCGGCTGGCATAATCCGCGCAGATCTGCCGCGAAATATCGTAATGCTTTATGTTGAAGCTGCCGCCATGCCCGCAGCAGGAGACTTCTTCCGGGGCATTTACGATGTTGACCCCTGGTATGGAGGCAAGCAGTAACCTGGGGCCGTTTGTGGCAGCCCTTGAAAAACGCTGGTGGCAGGGAGTATGGTGCCATATACTGATGGGCGGATCAAAACCTTTTGATTTGCGGATAATTTCCAACAGGCAGGAATTTTTGAGGAAGAAATCCGCTGCATCCAGGTGAAGACCGGCAATCTGCACAGCCAAAGTGTGCAGGGGAGAATTTTCCGGAAAAAGCTCTGGCCAGGATTGGACAAAGCTGCCGCAGGTGGCGCAGGTGGTCACAAGGGCGCAAAGCCCCTTGTCTGCAAAAAGCCTGATGTTGGCGGCTGCACTCTTTGCGGCTGCTTCCACATCCCCGCTGGCAAAGGCCGCCATGCCGCAGCATTCCTGCTCTTTTGGAGCAAAAACATCCAGATTGCATTTTTCTGCCAGGGCCAGAAAGGCTTTTGCGCTGTCATCAAAAATGTGGTTTGCCCCGCATCCGGCAAAATAGCCGACAGCACCGGGTTTTGGCTGCTGCATGGCTTTTGTGAGGGCAGTTTCCAGAAAAGGCTTTTTGTTCAATTTGGGGGCAACCCTGCGCCGGGTGAACCATGTTGCCGGAAAGCGCAAAAAAAGCCCTGGGGATTTTTCCATGCTTCTCCCCATAAGCTGCCGGGCAAAGCGGGCGGCCCCGCGCAGGGCCTTTGCGCCCCTGCCCTTGCTTGTAAGGGCATCCACCTGGAGCTTTACAAGGGTTTTAGGCCCAAGGGTTTCAAGCTCCTTTGCCCGCAAAGCGGCAATGCTTGCAAGGGTTGGGGCCTTTGCCGCGCATATATCCTGGCAGGCCCCGCACAAAAGGCAGCGGCCTAAAGCCTGCTCAAGCCTTTTTGCCTGCTCCGGGCCGGGAATCTCTCCATAGCGGGCAATCAGCGCCATTTTGCCGCGCGCGCTGTCACTTTCAAGCCCGGTTTGGGCAAACACAGGGCAAACGCTCATGCACTGGCCGCAGCGCACGCATTTTCGGGCATTTTCCTCCAAAAGGGCAGGGTGCAAAAGGCTGCTGTTTTTTTCCTTTTCCATTGGCGCGCCATTTTAAGGCATGGGTCAATCACCGCAAAACCAAAAACCGATTACTCATAGCGCGAAAAACAAAGAGCCACAAGCCCGCTGTGAGTTGTCTGGTGTTGACAGGGGCAGGCCCGTTTGTGCTATGAGCCGGAAAGGCTTTTTTAAGGGGCAAGGAGATTTTTTAATGGCAGACATCGGCGACTTGGTGCTTGTTCACCTGGAGCAGGATCCTGTTTTCTTTGCACGGGTAGAGGACATTGTTGCAGACAGCAAGCCGGCCTGGTACCAGGTGCGGCTCATGGTGCTTGCCGTGCCCAGCTTTGAGATAACATGGATTTTGCGCGAGGCCTACATAAACGGCGAGCCTTTTACAATGGAAGGCAAGGCCATGCGCATTGAAAAATTGCCGCCTCCGGATGCTCTTTTAGAAATGAAGCAGGAGAAAAAGCAAAAGACAAAGGCTTCAGGCAAGGTTGTTGAACTGGCCGGGCGTAGATAGGTGCATTGGAAGCCTTTTTAAACAATGTGTTGGCGGCATTCCACTTAAAGGCAAAAGGCCCAAACAGGGCAAATTTGCCCTGTCCGGCTTGAAGGCATGATTTGCGCTTGCTTTTGAACTTGTTTGGTGCTATTTATTTTACACTTATTTTATGTGTTGGCCCGCAGCTTGGAACTCTTTCAGCCTTAAAGCCAGCCCGGCTGATACATTTTTGTCCAAAACAAAGACACAGGGAGGAAGCAAATCTATGAAAACATTGATTGTGGGTGCTGCTGCAGCGGTTTTGGGTCTTATCGGTGTTTCCCATTGGTGGGGCGAGTTCATGAGCCTGTTGGCTGGTGCGATTCCCATCACCCTTCTTCTTGGTGGCGCTCTGGCCATTT
>JAGVAW010000098.1 GCA_020060085.1 Desulfobacterales bacterium | reverse complement strand
TTTTTTAAAAGAAACCGGGCAGCTTTTATGCCCTTTGCCAAGGAGTGTTTTTTAATGCCTTACGATCCGGAGCAGGACAAGGTTTTGAAGCAGTGGAAAAGCGAGGAGACTGGGCTTCTGGTTTCCATAAACCAGTATGCAGCATCCGAGCCCAAGCTGCAAATCGGCCCCAGGGAGTTTGCCAAGAAGGACGGCAGTGTGCGCCAGGGCAAGGCAGGCCGCCTCACGGTGGAGGATGTGCAGTGGCTTTATGAGAATATTGATGAAATAAAGGAAGCACTGGTACAACTGGTTCCCCCCCGCTGAAAGGCAGTACGGTGAGCGACCAAAAGGCATCTTTTGTCAATGACGAGCCGCTTTTCAGGCCGCTGACCGGGCCAGATGACCCAAAGCTTGGCCCAGGGGCTGTTATAGTGAGTGTGGGGCCGGATGTCGCGCCTTTGGCTGCTGCCCTGGATCTCAAAAAAAAGCCCTTCCGCCACCTTATGTTGAGCCGCCTTTACATGAGCAGCAAAAAGGGCGGCCCCATATCCCTGGCTGGCCCCACCGTGGGTGCGCCCCATACAACTATGGTGCTTGAGCAGCTTTGCGCCTATGGTGCAAGGGAAATAATCTTCATGGGCTGGTGCGGCTCTCTCAATGAAGATATGCCCGTGGGCGCGCTTTTGGTGCCGGAAAGGGCTGTCATTGACGAGGGCGTTTCCTGCCACTACCCTCTGCCGGGAAAGGGCAAGGAGCAGTTCAGCCTACCTGATGAGGAGCTTTCCCTTGCCCTGGCCCTTGCCGCAGGGCAGGGCAAGTCACCTGTTTTCAAAGGCCCTGTGTGGACTACAGATGCGCCTTTTAGGGAAACCCCGTCAAAAATTGCAGCTTTTGCCGAAAAAGGCGCAGTTGCAGTTGACATGGAAACCAGCGCCCTTTTCACTGTTGCCAGGTTTTTGAATGTGCGCCTTGCCGCACTTTGCGTGGTTTCCGATACCCTGCATGGCGGAAAATGGAATCCCGGCTTCTTTTCCCAGGAGTTCCGCCAGGGTCGCAGCGATGCCAAGGAGGCCCTATGTCAGACAAGCCGCCGCTGGAAGAAGTCAAAGCCCGCATAGATTATTTGAGGCAGCAGATTGTCCGGGCAAATGAAAAATATCACCGCCAGGATGACCCGGAAATCTCCGATGCCCAATACGACAGGCTGAAAATTGAGCTAAAGGAGCTTGAGGCAGAGTATCCCCGGTTCGACTCGCCGGATTCGCCCACCCATCTGGTGGGGGCCACCCCCCTTGAGCGCTTTGAAACAAAGGCGCACAGGCTTGCCATGTTGAGCCTGGAAAACGCCTTTTCTCCCCAGGATGTTCAGGACTTCAACCGGAGGGTGGAAAAGGCGCTTGGCAGCGGCTCAATCCTCTACACGGCTGAAATAAAGATGGACGGCGTGGCTGTGGAGCTTGTCTATGAGCATGGCAGGCTGGTTGCAGCACTCACCCGCGGGGATGGCCGGGTGGGCGAGGTCATAACAGCCAATGTGCGAACCATCAGCCAGATTCCGTCTTCCATAAAAAATGCCCCTCCACTTTTGGAGGTGCGCGGCGAAATTTACATCCGCCGCTCCCGTTTTGAGGAGCTTAACAACAGGCGCCTGGAGAAGGGCGAGGCCTTGTTCGCCAACCCTCGCAACGCTGCGGCAGGCTCCCTGCGCCAGTTGGATTCTGCTGTGACCGCTTCCCGGCCTCTGGAAATTTTCTGCTACGGCGTGGGCGCTGTGGAAGGCCTGGAATACTCGTCCCATTACGAGCTTCTTGAAATGCTTGCAGGACTGGGCTTTCCGGTCAATGAGCAGACAAAAGGCAAAATTAGCATACAGGAGGCTCTTGAAGCCCACCGCCTTTGGGAGGAGCACCGGGCAGACTTTGACTATGACATGGACGGCGTGGTCATAAAGGTGGATTCAGTTGCCTTTCAGCAGGCCTTGGGCTTTACCAGCAAAAGCCCCCGCTGGGCTGTTGCCTGGAAGTTTGCCCCCACCCAGGAAACCACTGTGGTGGAAAAAATTCTTGTTTCCGTGGGGCGCACCGGGGCGCTTACCCCTGTGGCAGCCTTGAGGCCAGTGGCCATAGGCGGTGTGACCGTTAGCCGGGCCACCCTGCACAATGAGGATGAAGTCCGCAAAAAGGACATACGCGAGGGCGACACGGTTCTTGTGCAAAGGGCGGGCGATGTGATTCCCGAAGTGGTGAAGGTGGTTTTAACCCCTGATGCAGCGCGCTCCGCCCCATTTGAAATGCCAAAAAACTGCCCGGTTTGCGGATCACAAGCCAGGCGGATTGAGGGCGAGGCAGTCACCCGCTGCGTGAATGCCCAATGCCCTGCGGTGTTTAAAGAGTCGGTGAGGCATTTTGCCTCGCGCGGGGCCTTTGACATGGAAGGCGTGGGCGACAAGCTGGTGGCCCAGCTTGCTGATACAGGGCTTGTAAAGGAGCTTGCAGACCTTTTCCGGCTGGATCTTGCCACCCTTGCCGCCCTGGAGCGCATGGGGGAAAAATCTGCCGCCAACATTGTGGATGCCGTTGAAAAGAGCAAGGACATAAGCCTCCCCCGCTTTTTGTATGCTTTAGGCATCCGTCATGTGGGCAGCCATGTGGCTTTAGTTCTTGCCGGGCATTTCGGCTCGCTGGAAAAGATTATGGCCGCTTCGGTTGATGATCTTGAGGCCATTAGAGAGGTGGGGCCTGTTGTTGCCAAAAGCATAAGAAGCTTTTTTGACGAGCCAAACAACCGCAAGGCTGTTGATGAGCTTCTTGCCGCAGGTGTCCGCATTGCAGAGGAAAGAATTGAGCCTGTTTCAGGCAGCCTTGCAGGCAAGACCTTTGTGCTCACAGGAGGCCTGGAAAACCTTACCCGCGAGCAGGCAAAGGCGGCCCTTGAAAAACTTGGAGCAAGGGTAAGCTCCTCGGTGAGCAAAAAGACCGACTTTGTGGTGGCCGGAAAAGACCCGGGCTCCAAGCTGGACAAGGCCCTGTCCATTGGGGTTAAGGTGATTGACGAGGCCGGGCTTAAAAAGATGCTGGAGGATGCCTGATGGAGCAGACAAGGCGGGTTCATGCAATTATAAGCGGCAGAGTGCAGGGGGTTTTCTTTAGGGCTTCCACCCAGAAAAAGGCTTTGGGCTTGGGGCTTAACGGCTGGGTTAAAAACCTGCCGGACGGCTCGGTGGAAGCTCTCTTTGAAGGCCCTGCAAAAACCGTTGAGCAGATGATTGAATGGGCGCATATTGGCCCGCCAAGCGCTGTGGTAAGCAGTGTGCAGATAAAGGAATTGCTGGCAGATGAACCCCTTTCCGGCTTTGCGGTTCGCTACTGAAGGCAGGCTGCGCCACCAGCTTTTCATACCCGTTTTTCACACCCGGTTGAACCAGATGAGAAGGCCAAGCAGCACAAAGGCCCCGGCTGCTATTTTGCGGATGAGATTTTCCGGCACATACTGGGTTATTACCGCAGCAAAGACAACGCCAAGAGCGCTTATGGCCACAAGGGCAAGGGAGGCCCCTATAAAAATTGTCCAGGGTTTCTGGGTTTTGGCAGCCAGCAGTATGGCTGCAAGCTGGGTCTTGTCTCCAAGCTCGGCCAGAAAAATCACCCCGAAAGTTGAGGCCAAAAGCTTCCATTCCATATTTTTCCTCTTAATTTCCAATTCTTGTAAGCCGTTAGAACAGCGGCAGGCAAATCACGGGGATTTGTCCAGATAGACCCTGCCAATGCGCGGTGTTATGGCGCAGGTTATTTCATAGGGGATGGTGCCAAGCTTTGCAGCAAGCTCTGCTGCCGGAATATGGCCCTGGGCCGTCTGGCCAAAGACAAGGGCCTCATCCCCCACCTCCACAAGCCTGTTGCCAACATCCACAATGGTTGTATCCATTGTTATGACCCCTGCCACAGGGCAGCGCCTGCCCCTAATCAGCACCTCGCCTATGTTGGAAAGATTCCTGTGCAGGCCGTCCCCATAGCCAATGGGCAGCACGGCAAGGCTTGTTTCCTGGCTGGCCTTATAGCGGCAGCCGTAGCTCACCGTGAAACCGGCTGGCACCCTGCGCACCTGCACAACCGGGGCCACAAGGCTCATCACGGGCTGGGGAACAATGGCTTTTCCCGTAAACTCGCTTGGATAATGCCCGTAGAGCATGATGCCGGGCCTCACCGCATCAAACCGGGCTTCAGGAAGATCCAGCAGGGCTGCGGAATTGGCCATGTGAAGCATGGCAGGCTTCTTTTTTGAGCCGGAAAGGGTCTTTACAAGGGCCTTGAAGCGGGCAATCTGCTCTTTTGCAAAGCCTTTGTCCGCCTCGTCTGCTGTGGCAAAATGCGAGTAAAGCCCGGCAAAGAAAAGGCAGGGTGTTTCCATGAGGCGCTTAAAAAATGAGGGGGCCTCATTGGGCAAAAGCCCCGTTCTGCCCATGCCTGTCTCTGCCTTCACATGAACTTTCACCTGCCTGCCGCCGGATGCAGCCTCCATCCACTTCAAATCCTGCTCGCAGCAGGCGGTAAGGTGTATTCCCGCCTTTATGGCATCTGCCAACTTGTCCGGGAAAACCCGGCCAAAAACAAGGAAATCGGCCTTTATGTTGCTTTCCATAAGCTCAAAGGCTTCCTCAATGCGGGCCAGGGCAAAAAAGTTGTGCCCCAGGCCTGCCAGGTGCCGGGTTACAGGCACAGCCCCATGCCCATAGGCATTGGACTTTACAACAGGGATGAGCCGGGCCGGGGCCGCCCTTTGGCTGACGGCATTTATATTACAGGCCAGCCGATCCAGATGAATGAGGGCCTTGGCTCGCATGGATTTGATTTTCCTCTTTTTGGGCAAAGCCTTTTGCAGGTTTAGTCTTTGGAATCGGTTTCTGTAAGTATGTGAGGCACAAAGCGCCCCTCCAGATGGCGGGCGTCAACAGCAAAATACTGCTCATCAATTTCCCTGAAAATATCCTCCAGGGCAAATCCGGCAAGCTCGGAAATTTCTCCCTCCTTTTTGCCGGAGCTTTTGGCAACCCAGCGCAGAAAAAGCCCCTTAACCCGGTTGGAGATGCGCCGGTTCTTGCCTCTGCCCGAAAAAAGCCTGCCAAAGAAAAGCACAAGCTCATTTTTGGAAAGCCCCTTTGGTATCGGCTCAAGGCCCATGAGATGCCTGGCAAAGGCTGTTAACAGAACATTGAAGGCGTTTGCCCCCTCAAGGGCAAACCAGCGCTCATCCCAGTCCATCAGCCCCATAAAGGAGTCTATGGCAATTATCTTGTCCAGTATGCCTTGGGTCCGGTTTATGTCGTCCAGGCAGGCAAAATCCCTGTAGGCCTCGCCGGGTGTGGTGATTTGTGCAAAAAGGGGCCGGGGCAAAAAAAGCCCGCCCAGAACGGCAAACTCTTTTTCCGGCCAGAAGGTTAGGGCCAAGCCCTGTTTGGCAAACCAGGCATTGGCCTGCCATTTGCGGGCCTTGAAAGCAAGGGAAAGGGCCAGGCCGTGGCCAAAGCCAAAAATCCGGGCCAGGGGATAATGCCTTAAAATATCTGCCGCCTTTGCCGCATTGTTTTGCGCCAGATCTTCAAGGCCCAAGGAAAGATAGCCCCCGGCTTTTTTGACCACCAGGTTCAGATTCGCACGGCCCTCTATGGCAATGCTGTCAGCCACAATGAGCTTGTTGCACAACACGGCAAACTCGCTTTGCAGGCCCATGAGCTGCCGGGAATCCTTCACAAGGGAAAGGGCCTTGCCAAAAAGGCCCATATCCGGGCTGTGGGTGGAAAAATAGGGCACAAGGCCTGCCTGCTGAAGGTCTTCCCGGCTTGGGGCTTTTTTTTGGGGAGCCTTGAAAAAGTCTTCCTTTTTTATTTTTGTATAAATGGCGATGGACTCTTCAAAGGGGTCAAAGCCCTGCTCTGCAAGACGCACGGTTTTGAGGCGATAAGCCTCCTCCTCCACCTGGGATGGGATGACACCTGCTGCATGAAAAAGAAAAGCCCGGTAGGCGTCAAAGTCCTGATCCGCCACGCGGGAGAGGATTTCGCGCATAAGGGCCGTGCGTTCATCGAACTGGGTTTCGGTTTCTTGGGGCCGGGGCAGCACGCTTACAAAAAAAGCTCCGTCTATGGTGAAGTAATCCCCCGGCAGATTGCTGATGTCCTCGTCCTCTTCGGGCAGGGCGATGGATGCGCTGTTGTAAAGCCACAGGGCAAGGGACCCGGTTTCGTCCTCCCGGATAAGGCGGGCAAGCCTTCTTGGTTCCGCCTTGGCAAGAAGCCCCATCCACTTGTCAAAGGCCGCAAGATTTGCGCGGTCCCGGTGCCAGCAGGCCATGTCCAGAATGGAAATCACCTGCTCGTCAGAGGCCAGGCGCAGAATTTCAAGGCTGTCTTCAGGGCCTATTTCGTGCACCAGCACAAAAAAGTCCTGGCAGGTGGTAGAGCGCACAAGCTCCCCTGCGCGGGGATGACTTAAAATGGCGTCCAGAATTTTTTCCGCGGAATCCATTGCCAGGGCCTTTTCTCTGGCTGCGGCAAGCTCGCCGTCCTGATTGTCGGCCCCAACTGCATTTTTTAACAGGTCAGAATTCATTTTTCTTCCGGCAATTCTTTCGGCAGTTTAGGCATCTTGTCTTTCCAGGGGGCAAACTTGAACAAAAGCAGCATTCCGGGAATGGCAATAAGCGTACAGAAAACAAAAAAAGGCGCCCAGCCAAAGCTTTTTGCAAGAAAGCCTGTGGAAGACGATGCAAAGACCCTGGGCACACCCATCAGGCTTGTGAGAAGGGCATACTGGGTGGCTGTGAATCTTTTGTCCGTTATGCTTGCCATAAAGGCCATGTAGGCTGTGGTGCCCATGCCGCTGCTCACATTTTCAAAGGCAATTATTGCAGCCAAAGCAAGCACATGGGCACTCAACCAGGTGGATGCGGTCTGCGCGTCTATGAGGCCCGGAGCCCAGACTGCCAGCAGGGCAAAGCCTGCTGTGGAAATGGCCTGTAAAAAGCCGAAAACCCATAAGGAGCGGTTTATGCCGAGGCGCAGCATTATCACCCCGCCCAGCATTGCCCCACCGATTACCGCCCACACGCCGAAAAGCTTCACCACAAGGCCTATCTCGGTCTTGGTGTAGCCCACATCCAGGTAAAAGGGCGTGCTTATGGCCGCAGCCATTGAATCGCCTATTTTATAAAGAAGGATAAAGGCCAGTATTGTTATGGCGTGGTTCCGCCCGAAAAACTCCACAAGGGGGTCAACAACCGATTCCCTTAATGTGCGCGGCTTCTGCTTGTAAACGGGCG
This sequence comes from Desulfobacterales bacterium, assembly GCA_020060085.1. Classification (GTDB taxonomy): domain Bacteria; phylum Desulfobacterota; class Desulfobacteria; order Desulfobacterales; family Desulfatibacillaceae; genus JAGVAW01. The sequence goes on along the minus strand of JAGVAW010000098.1, from coordinate 2,612 downwards.
GCTCCCTTGTAAGCAGCGTTGTCAGCACACCCGGCAGCATACAGGCAGCCATGACCCCGTAAACCGCTCCAAAGCTCATGTGATCTGCCAGAACAAGGCCTCCGCCTCCTGCCAGGAGCATTCCCACCCTGTAACCGAAGATGTACAGGGAGGAGCCAAGCCCCAGCTCCTTGTCCGTGAGATCCTCCCGGCGGTAGGCATCCACAACAATGTCCTGGGATGCACTAAAAAATGTAACGCCCAAGGCGCACAGGGCAAGCAGGGTGAGGTTTTTGCCAGGATCTGAAAGGCCAAGCGCAATAATGGCCCCCATAAGCCCAAGCTGGGCAATAAGAAGCCAGCCCCGCCTGCGGCCCAGAAAAGGCAGGGTGAAGCGGTCCAGAAACGGGGCCCACAAAAACTTCATTGTATAGGGAACGCCAAGAAGGGCTGCCAGGCCGATAACCGTGAGATCAACCCCCTCATCCTTCATCCATGCCTGAAGAAGGCCTATGGTGAGAAGCAGGGGAAGCCCGCATGAAAAGCCCATGACAAGGGCCGTGAACATGCGGGGGGAAAAAATCGCCCTTGCCAGGGAATCTTTCTTGGAGTTGTTTGTTTCTTCCACGGTCACCTTGTTTTGGTCGGCTCAATATATCCGGGCATTGTTTACAGAACGCCTTTCACCTCATCTGGTACGCCTTCTTCATACTGTACAAAGTTCTCCTTGAAATCTGCCACCAGCTTTTTGGCTCTGGCCTCGTATCCGGCCCTGTCCTTTGCAGCGTTTATGGGGTTTAAAATTTCGGCTGGAACCTCCGGGCAGCTTGTGGGAATTTCCAGGCCGAAAAAAGGCTCCTTTATATATTCCACACTATTCAAAGCCCCGGAGAGCACGGCCCTCACCATTGCGCGGGAATATTTTATGGAAATGCGCTCGGATTTGCCCGCAGGCTCGCCCATCCAGCCCGTGTTGAGAAGCCAGCAGGCAGCCTTGTGATCCTTTATCCTCTTTCGCAGCAGGTTGGCGTAGCTTTGCGGCGGCAAAGCCATGAAGGGCGCTCCAAAGCAGGTGGAAAATGTTGCAGAAGGCTCGGTGACGCCAGCTTCCGTGCCAGCTACCTTGGCCGTGTAGCCTGTGAGAAAGTGGTATTCCGCCTGCTCCGGGGTGAGCCGGGAAATGGGCGGCATGACCCCAAAGGCATCGCAGGTGAGCATGATTATGTTTTTGGGGTGCCCGCACAGGCCGGAGCGCAGGGCAGAAGGTATGTGGCTTATGGGATAGGCCGCCCTTGTGTTTTCCGTGAGGCTGTCGTCATCCAGATCCACCCGCCGGGTAACAGGGTTTACCCCCACATTTTCAAGTATGGTTCCAAATTTACGCGTGCATTCAAAGATTTCCGGCTCTGCCTGGGCGGAAAGCCTTATGACCTTGGCGTAGCATCCGCCCTCAAAGTTGAAAAGGCCTTCATCGCTCCACCCGTGCTCGTCATCGCCCACAAGCTTTCTTTCCGGGTCTGCGGAAAGGGAGGTCTTGCCTGTGCCCGAAAGCCCGAAGAAAACAGCAGGGTCATCGTTTTTGCCCACATTGGCAGAGCAGTGCATGGGCAGGACCGATTCCTGGGGCAGAAGATAATTCATTATGGTGAATACAGATTTTTTTATCTCCCCGCCGTAGCTTGTTCCGCCGATCAGCACAAGTTTTTTGCCGATGTTGACGATGATGAAGGCCTCCGAGCGGGTGCCGTCAAATTCGGGCATGGCCTGGAAGTGGGGCACATTCAATATGGTGAAGCGGGGAGCGTGGTTTTCAAGCTCGTTTTTATCTTTTATCTGCACGAACATATTGCGGGAAAAAAGGCTGTGCCAGGCAGTTTCCGTGATTACCCTAATTGGCACCCGGTAGCGCGGGTCAGCTCCTGCATAACAGTCCTGCACAAAGATATCCTTGCCCTGAACATAGGCCAGCATACGGTGGTAAAGCATATTGAACTTTTCCTGGCTTATCTCCCGGTTCACCTTGCCCCACCAGAGCTTGGACTCGCTTTCCGGCTCGCGCACAAAAAACTTGTCGTGGGGCAGCCTGCCCCGGTGGTGCCCAGTGCGGACCACCAGCGGGCCAAGGTGAACCACCACGCCTTCCCTGCGGCGAATGCTTTCCTCATAAAGAACAGGTGTGGGCTGGGTCCAGTAAACGCGGCCCAGGTTGGTCATTCCCATCTTGGCCAGTTCCTGCTCGCGCCTTTTTTCGATAGTCACAAAAAAACTCCTTTGGCTTGTGGTTGAAGGGTCGGGCTTGTGGCCGCCACTGACCGGGTCAGGTTTCAAGAGCCTTTTCAATAGTGGCTCAAAATATCATGAAGGGATCTTTTGGGCACATGGTGAATGTCTTTTTCGTCCCGCCAGTAGCGGATGTCCCCCAAAGGGCCAAGCTGCTCAAGCACTACTTTCTCATTTGGTTTGCCAAGGGCTATGGCAAGAGCTATCTGCATATGCTCCTCAAGGGCCAGCAGTCGTGAAAGGCCCTGGATGTTTATTGCGCCTATCATGACCCCTGCAAGGCCCTTTGCCCTTGCCCCCAGCAGTATGGTCTGGGCTGCTATTCCGTGGTCGCAGCCCGGATGGGAAGCAAT
>JAGVAW010000266.1 GCA_020060085.1 Desulfobacterales bacterium | reverse complement strand
CTTTGCCTCTGTGTAAATAGGGCCGCAGGCGCTTTGCCCGCAGCGGTTTAACGCTTTTTGCCGCGCTTACTTAATGAACTCCTCCGGGTCCGAGAGCTTGTAAACATCCAGCGGAGGCCTTGCTTTTTCATCCATTCCGGCCTCCCAGCCGTAAAGCTCAAGGCAGTCCTTTTCCAGCTTCTTGGTGAACTGGCGCACCTTTATGCCCACAGGGCAGGCCCGCTCGCAGGCCCCGCAGTCTGTGCAGCGACCCGCGCAGTGGAAGGCCCGCAGAAAATGGAAAGTCCGCGTGTCTGTGGGGTCTGGAGTCTTGCCAACCCACTGGGGCTGGGACTCATCCACAAAACAGGTGGGGCAGTAGCACAGGGGGCAGGCATTGCGGCAGGCATAGCAACGGATGCACCCGGAGATAAGATCCTCGAAATACTGCCAGCGGCTTTCGGGATCCATTGCCTCCACCTTGTTCACATCCTCGTAGCGGTCAACCCCTGTCTGCTCCGGCACGGGGTCTGCCAGCATATGGTCGCTGATGACGGGATTTCTGTGGATGCAGATGGCGCAGTTGTCTTGCAGAACATCGGCCTTGGCAAAGGATTTTTCAAAATCCTTGCCTTTGACCGTTATTGTCTGGCCCTGCTCGGTGGCAGAAAGGATTTCCCCGCCTGCTGCTGCGGCGATTTTCCTGCGGTCTGCCATGCCGGTGCATGGTGCGCCCAGAATGACAAGCTGCTCGCGCTTTATCTGGTTTTCAATGATGTGGGTGACAATGTTGCGCGAATCGCATCCCTTTGCGACAACGGCAATTCTGTCCGTGCGCTTGGTCAGGTAATTGGCCAGGTTCACGCCGCAAAAGCTGTTCCACACAAGCTTGTCCACATCTTCGGGCTTTGTTGCAAGGCATGGCTCGGAAATTAGCGGAATACTGCCTTCCCTAAACCCGATCACAGAATCCACAGTGCCTTCAGTAAGGAGCTTTTTGGCCAGCTCCCTTATTTTCTCCGTGTATCCGGACATAATTAGGCTACCTTTGCTTCTTCCTTGATGAAGTGCCGGGCCGGGCCTAAAGCCTTGACCGATTTCGTGACCTCTGTGACCACATCCACAAACTTGGTGGATTCAGCCGAGGATATCCACGAAAACTGAAGACGGCCTGGCTCAATTCCCATCTGCTCCAAAAGGTTCTTGAAAAGGGCGAATTTCCTGCGGGCGTAGTAATTACCTTCCAGGTAATGGCAGTCGCCCGGATGTCAGCCGGACACCCATACGCCGTCCGCACCCCGGCGGAAGGCTGAAAGGATGAATTTTGGACTCATGCGTCCGGTGCAGGGTATGCGGATGACCCTTATGTTGGGCGGATACTGCAAACGCGAAACACCCGCCAGGTCAGCCGCCCCATAGGTGCACCAGTTGCAGAAAAAAGCGGCTATGGTAGGCTCCCAATCAGACATGAATATGCTCTCCTTGCAAGGCTTTAAGACAAATCAGCCGCGCTGGGCGATAAAAGAATGCAATAATGGTCGATGGCTGGCAATTTGTCAAACAAATCAGCCCGCCAAACCGGATTTTTTTTAAAAAAAAGCTGCCCGGCTCCAAACCCCGCCAAAGGGCAGCAGCCAAAACCCATCAAAAATAAAGGGAAAGGCCAGGTGCCCAAGGAGGCCGGGCCGGCAAAAAAAACCGGCGGTTTGTATAACATCAAAGATTGCCCAAAGGTCAAGTGTTTTATATAAGGGCGGCCCCAGGCGGACGGCTGCTGTGTTGCGCTTCACTCGGAATTTCGGTCATGTACCAACTGTACACTCCCTCATTCCTCGCTTGCGCGCCTTGCATCCGCCTCGCCTGGGGCCGCCCTGTACGCCGTTGCTTGGGGAAAAGGGCTGCGTTGCACTTCGCCGTGCAGGAACTCAATGGACAGCAAGTACACCTCGCCCTTGCCCGGCTTGCACGCCTTGCTATCCTTTCCCTGGACCCGCCCTTTGCGCTTGTGGTTGAGGAAAAAAGCCCACGACCCTCTGGGGCCGCCCTGTACGCCGTTGCTTGGGGAAAAGGGCTGCGTTGCACTTCGCCGTGCAGGAACTCAATTTACAGCAAGTACACCTCGTTCCTGCCCGTCTCGTGCGCCTTGCATACGCACCCCCTGGAACCGCCAAGTGCGCTTGTGGGGAAAAGAAAAACCCACGGAAAAGCGCGCCAAAGCATACACGCCACCTGGACCCGCACCCCAGGCCGTCATACCCGCGCAGGCTTTGTATCCGGAATACAAACAAATTCTTATCAATATTGAAATATGCCTTTGCTACTGCCAAAGTCTGCATGGCCCGGCATTCTGAACACTTGCAAAATTTCAAGGGGCATGAAAAAAAGTTCAATGCGTTTAGGAATAAAAATGGACGAAAAAAATCGGGCCAATTTCAGGCCCCGGCAAAAAAAGGAGAACCAATGGAAATAGTTGTTCTTTTAAAGCAGGTTGCCGACACCGAGGCCAGGGTGGCCCCCACAGCGGATGGCTTGGGCGTTTCCACAGGGGAAGCCAAGAAAATTGTGAACCCCTACGATGAATTTGCCGTGGAGGAGGCGCTTCGCATTAAGCAGGAGATGGGCGGCAGCGTCACCATACTTTCTGCCGGAGAGGACAAGGCCGCGGAAGCCATCCGTACTGCCCTGGCAATGGGTGCAGACAAGGGCGTTCTGATAAGCGACCCGGCAGTTGCTGCAAGCGATGGCCTGGGCAGGGCCAAAATTCTGGCTGCTGCCTTAAAAACCATGACCTTTGACCTTATTCTGGCCGGCCTGCGGGCTGTGGACGATGACTCCCACCTTGTGGGGCCTGCCGTGGCAGAGCTTTTGGGCATTCCCCATGTGGGCGGCGTGCTGGAAGTTACTGTGGAGGACGGCAGCGTTTTATGCCTGCGGGCTGCTGACAGCGGTCAGGCAAGGGTAAAGGCCATGCTACCGGCCCTTCTTACAGCCCAAAAAGGCCTCAACACCCCCCGCTATGCTTCCATGATAGGCATAATGCAGGCCAAGAAAAAGCCCCTGCAAACCCTTTCCCTGGCAGATTTGGGCATTTCGCCCGATTCTGTTGGCCGGGTCGCTGCAAAAACCCTCACAAAAACCTTCATGCCCCTGCCCAAACGGGCAGCCGGACGAATGATTGAAGGGGAAACAGCCCAGGAAAAGGCTGCCAATCTGGCAAAGGCCTTAAAGAATGAAGCAAAGGTCATATAAATAAGGAGCAAAATCATGTCGTCAATTCTGGTTTTTGCCCAGACAAGAGGCGGGCGCCTTACCGTGGTTACAGCCCAGGCCCTTTCCCTTGCACGGCAGCTTGCAGATAAAAGCAAGGCATCTGTTGTGTGCGCAATTTTTGGAGATGCCCCGCCCGATGCAAAGGCCTTTGCCTCAACATACGGGGCCGACAAACTGCTTGTGGCAGCCCACCAAGCCCTTGCCAGCTACGAGGCCCAGGCGTTTACCAATGCGGCTGCTGACATTGCCGCAAAAATCGCCCCGGAGATCATAATCCTGGGAGCCACGGCAGACGGCAGGGATGTTGCCGCCCGGCTATGCGCCCGGCTGGACTGCGCCCTTTCCATGGACTGCCTTGCTGTGGAGGAAAAAGACGGCGCTCTTCTTGCCACCCGCGCCCAGTACGGCGGCAAAATCCTTGCCAGCGAGGAGCTTACCGGCAAACCCGCCATTCTGGTCATCCGCCCCAATGCCTTTGCTGCCATTGAAAACAAAAAAGACTGCGCTGTGGAGGAGATTGCCGTTAACCCCGGCGACTGCAAGGCACAAGTGCTGGAAGTGGTTGCCGGGCCGGAAGGCAAGGCAGAGCTTACCGAGGCCCGTGTGGTGGTTTCCGGCGGCAGGGGCATGGCCGGAGCTGACTTTGACTGCCTGGAAAAGCTGGCAAAGCTCCTTGGCGGCGCGGTGGGCGCAAGCCGGGCAGCAGTGGACGAAGGCTGGCGGCCCCACAGCGATCAGGTGGGGCAGACAGGCAAGGTGGTGGCCCCGGACCTCTATTTTGCCTGCGGCATATCCGGGGCAATTCAGCATATAGCAGGCATGGGCAGCTCCAAGTGCATTGTGGCCGTGAACAAAGACCCGGATGCCCCCATATTTGCAAAGGCGGATTATGGGGTGGTGGGGGATTTGTTTGAAGTAATCAAGGCCCTATGCAGTGAAATAGAAAAATAGGGCGGGCCCAGGAAAACGAGGGCGGCGTTACGCTCGTTTGGCAAGGTCTCGATGTACATCAAGTACACCTTCGACCTTGCCAAACTCGCAAGCCTT